>CANJJS010000153.1 GCA_947474705.1 Acetobacteraceae bacterium
GACCGCATTACCCACCACTGCGACATCCTGGAAACCGGGAACGATTCCTTCCGCTTCAAGCAGCGCAAAAAACAAACGAAATCGGGCTGACCAACTGGAAACTTTTGGGCGCTGTGACCTGGAAACTATTCAACGCTGATTGACAGTCGTGAGTTCGGCGCCCCATTGGCCCAGAGGCACCCGGCGTATTGTCGCGTTCACACGATATTGAACGAGAAATATACGCTTTCCACTCGCCATGACTCGCAAGCCGAAGCCTTTGAGGGCGTCGTCGAAGAACAATGCATCCTTGCGCCCTTCCGGACACCGGGCGGCTTCCACGGTTCGATCGGTCAATTTCATGGGTGGGTTCCCGACACGGCGATAAAGCCTGCGGACTCTTTGCGGACTCATACTTCCGTCTGCTTGCGGCCACCTTATGTCGGTTCGCGGACTCATTGTGTCCGCTTTTGTCGGACTATTCACTGCGACTGAAAATCGCAGTGTCGGTGGTTCGATTCCGCCCCTGGCACCATTTTGCTTTCATTGATGAATTTGGGGTTTGAGGCTTTGCTGACCGGCGCCGGAAACCGGCGGTGTTTTGGCGCGCGGACTCATTCGAGGTGATTCCAGCCGACTCTGGCGCGGGCGTTCTTCGATGCCGGGTCTTCTGTCATTGAGTAACGCCGCACGTTGAGCCGAGGTCCGAATCCGTGACACTTTCGTCGTCGAGGGGTGGCCTTGCTTAGATTGCGCTCGCTTACCGGCCCCGCGGTCGTACGGGTTGGGCCTTCGGAAGGTCCGCCGGAAGCGCGGCCGCCTTACCGAATGCCTCTAACCGCAAGCCTTCGAAATCCGCGACCGTAACGTGCTGACGCCTGGTCATGAGGGGTTGGATGTAACGGCCGAATTTGTCCATGCCTTCGACGAAATCGTCGAATGTCAGCATGACACCGCGTACACCGGGCACGGTCGCGTAAAGATCGAGCAACTCCGCGACCCGCCGGTACGATCCCACGAGTGCGTCGTGCATCGTCGGCATTTGTTTCGGAGTTTCTCCGCGACCCTGCCCGAGGAAGCATATTTATCTCCGCCAAGTATGGTTCCGCTTGCGACTGCCGCTACCCCATGCCCTCCAGGTCGGTACCGCCCTGGTTATGTTCCCACTTCGCCTGAGCGATTGTATCGGTTTCCGCGGCGAGGACCATCGTCACGACGAGCGCGCCGCAATTGCGGCCCGCGCGGGCGCTGACGGCGACCGGCCGCGCGGGTCGCGAATAACGGAATGCGCGATATCACGGCGGCGCGGCCCGCCATCAGCGTATAGAATTCGAGGCTATAATTCCAGAATTTCGATGGGCCGCCGCAACCGCGAAATCCATGCCGTTCGACGACCGCGCGGTTCAGATCGACGCTGGGTGCGAATTGGGGGGGATCGGCCAGCCATTGTCGCCAATGGGAATCAACACGCCGCCCCGCATGATGGGACT
The DNA here is from genome assembly GCA_947474705.1 of Acetobacteraceae bacterium. Lineage (GTDB taxonomy): Bacteria > Pseudomonadota > Alphaproteobacteria > Acetobacterales > Acetobacteraceae > Rhodopila. Next base: position 1,470 of record CANJJS010000153.1, read on the forward strand.
CCCCTTTGCCGCCAAAGGACGTCGACATGGCATGAATACCGAACCGCTACGCCGACAACAGCGGCGCGTTGCCCGCCACGGTCGTCCGATACATCAGTCGTTGGTATCGCGTATGATCGAACAGGCTTGCCGTGTGCAAAACCGCGCGATTGTCCCACATCACCAGATCGCCTTTCCGCCAACGATGGCAATACACAAATCGTGACTGGGTCGTGTGCGCGATCAGAGTTTCGATCAATGCCGCGCTGTCCGCCTCGTCCATGCCTTCGATATGGCTGATCACGGCTGGACAAATATTCAGCGACTTCGAACCGGTCGCTGGATGCACCCGTACCAATGGCTGCCTTACCGGGGGAAATTTCGCCGCCTGACGATCGACATTCGGTCCGCGATTGGGATCGTGGCGTGCGCCCCACCGCCGCAACGTCTCCAGCGAATGTACCGCGATCAGTCCTTCGATACGATCTCGCATCGCGGGGTCAAGTGTCCGCCAGGCGGCGGTCGCGTCGGCGAACAATGTATCCGCCCCCTCTGGCGGAACAATTTCGCCATGGAACAATGAGGCATCGCTGGGCGTTTCGCGATAGGAGCTGTCGGCGTGCCATTGTTCCACGCCTTTATTGAACGACGCTTTCATGCCGTCGCGCGCGACATTGCCGACACAAAAGATATGCCGGTTCGACGGTAACGTGTTTTCAAAGCGGCTGTGGATTTCCAGGGGGCCAAAGCGGCGGCTGAACGCGACCAGATCCGCCGGATCGAGATCGAGTTCCGGCATGACCAGAACGCGATATCGGTGCAGTATCGATACGAAATCCGTCAGCAGTTCCGGGCTGACATCGCCATTCACCGGAATGCCGGTTACCTCGGCGCCCATGGTCAGGCCGATCGGACGCGCTGTCAGTCGCGTGTTCGGGCGTGGCATCATTTGGTTCATGGGGAATACCTTTCAATACGTATCGAATATCCGGCGAATTTCATCGGCTTCGTTTGTAACCGTCAACGCCATCATCAACAGGATTCGGGCCTTTTGCGGGGTCAAATTGTCGGCCGCGATGAAACCGGCCTCGCGTAACGCCACTTTGCCGTCGATGACCCGGCCGCTGCCGGCGCGCGACGACTGCACGACCGCGATTCCCGCGTTCGCCGCCACCGTCAATGCTTCCTTTTGCGCCGGAGAGGGCGATCCCGACGGCAATCCGGCGGAAACAATGCCTTTCGCGCCCGCCGCCACCGCCGCTTCCACCAACGCGCCATCCGCGCCGGCGTAGGCCATGATAATATCGACTTTCGGTAAAGCGCGTAGTCCCGCCACCGCGAATTCCGTTTCCGGCGCGCAACGCCGCAACGGCCGCCGGTAAAACACCACTTTATCGGCGTCGGCATACCCCAAAATACCGAAGTCCCGGGACACAAAAGTTTGCACGCGATAGTTGGAAGTTTTGGCGACATCGCGCGCCGCGTTGATCTCGTCGTTCAACACAACCATCACGCCCATGCCGCGCGCACCTGGCGCTCCCGCCACGCGCACGCCGTTCAACAGATTTAATCCGCCATCGGCGCCCAATGCCGAGGATGGCCGCATCGCGCCGACAACAACGACCGGGACAGGCACCCGCACCGCCAGATTGAGGAAATACGCGGTTTCTTCCAGCGTCGCCGTGCCATGCGTGACCACGATACCGGCGATCGACGGGTCGGCGGCGGTCTCGTGAATGAGATTGAGCAGAGCCAGCCAGTCCACCGGCCCGATCGCGGTGCTGGCGATGTTGTTGAATCCAACCGGCACGATCTCCGCCACTCCGGCCAGTTCCGGCACGCCGGCCAGCAGTTCGTCGATCCGCATGAAGCGGCCGGAAGTCCCGTACTCGTAAAAATCGAGCCGGTCTTCGCCGACGCCCGAAATCGTTCCTCCGGTGCCGATCGCCGCGATTTTTGGTAACGCCATCATGCCGCCCGCCTCACACCGGTGAACTGAATAAGTCCCTTTTTCATGTCCGTCAGATCGGCCCTGTACGCGACCGGTTGAAAATACGATCCCAACGGCAAATACGGCACGTCCACCATTGCCTGAGCCTGTATCTTTCGCGAGATGTCATAACGCATTTCAGAATCCTCCGTCTCCATCCAGGCATCGCGCAAGGTCTCCAAAACCGGCGCCACCGGCCAGCCATTGCCCGCGCGCGGCCCATTGCCACGAAGTCGCGCATGCGTAATGGGAGTCGCGTTGTCGTACCCGCCGGCGAAGGACGCGAACATGCTCCAGCCGCCTTTGTCCAAGGGCTGCTTGCCGATCGCGCGCCGCACCGCGGTGCCCCAGTCGGTGAAGATCTCATCGACATTCATTTCGAATTTCCTCAGCAGATCCGTCTTTGGACGATCGCGCTCATCGCGTGAAACCGATCAAAAAGGGCGCCGCCCCGTTATCAACGCCGAAACCGCCGGCGACGCGCGCGAGCGCCCGAAGATCCGAGAGCGGAATGACCAGATCGGCGGAACGGCCGCAGTCCTTTTCGCCCGAAGTGGTGCGGGCGCCGGACCAATGGACCCGATAGAGCGGCGGCAGCGACATCTCCTTCGCCTCCACCACCATGCTGCCGCCACCCGCGATCATGATCGCCGGGTTGAGGCCGCATGCCCGTTCCGCGGGTCCCTCAACCTGGCGCGCCGGCAATTCCGGTTCCTGCCAGTAACGGGGGGCTTTGGACGGATCGAACACGATCGCCGTCCCGGTATCCGGGCCAATTCGCGCGAGCCTCGTCAACCCGATCATGAAGGTAACGAGCGACAGCATCGCGATGGCGAACATCGATATTGGCGTCATCCAGCCAAGGTCGTCTCTTGTATCGCCGCTGGCCAAATCGTACTCGTCCATCGTTTGCCCTCCAGTCGTTTCGGCCGATCACGCCCGCCGCACATTCCAGAATACAAATTGACCCAGCAGTATGCCGGTCAGGTCGGCCCGGCTCGCGGTGCGCGCGAAATACTGTCCGGTTGGCAAATATGGCACCTGATCCAACGCCAACCGTTGCAGGTCGGCGGCGATCCGCTGCCGCGCGGTCAGATCCGGCGCATCGATCCAGGCCTCGATCAGTGCCTGTACGCCTGGCAGGTTCGGCCACCCGAACCAGGCCTTGGCGCCGTTCGCGCGCAGCGTCTGGTTGGCGATCGGGCTGGTCATATCGAGGCCGGACCAACCCGTGATGAACATGTTCCAACCGCCTTTGCCCGGCGGTTCCTTGCTCGCGCGGCGCTGCACCAGGGTGCCCCAGTCCATCGACTGGTAATCCACCTCCATCCCCAAATTCTTCAAAACATCCAGCGCCACCGCGCCCTGGGCCACCTGCACCGCCTGGTCCGGCGCGACCATCAACACCACGCGCTCTCCCTGATATCCGGCATCGCGCAGCGCTTTTCGTAGCGTGGACAAATCGCGTCGTTTCTTGCCGTTGACGATATCGAGACCGGCGTCGTTCGCCATTTGCGTGCCGGGCGTGAAAATACCAACCCCATCGCGCCACAGGCCGGGATCGGTGCCGGCGGCGGCGGTCATGAAATCGGTCTGCGATGTTGCTTCCAGAACGATCCGGCGCACGGAGGCTTTGTCGAACGGCGCATGCAGATGGTTGAAGATCCCGGTCCCCAATGTCCCGAGGCGGCTGCTTTCCTGAATGCGAATATTCTTCCGGCGGGCCAGCGCGGGCAGCAGGTCGTTGGGCGGGTTTTCCCACCAGTCGACCTCTCCGTTTTCCAATGCGGCGGCGGCGGTGCCGGGATCGGGCATGACGTGCCATTCGACCCGGTCGAAATTCACCAATTTCGGACCGGCCAGCCAGTCCGGCGTGCCCCCGGAACGCGGCAGATAGTCCGGATTGCGCTCGTAGACGACACGGCTGCCAACGACGCGTTCGCCGGGCATGAAGCGGAACGGACCGCTGCCGGTGACCTCCTTGATCGATTGGAACGGATCGGTCAGAGCCAGCCGCTCCGGCATGATCAACAACGCGGGCGGACCGAGCTTGGCGAGGCAGTTCAAGATCAGCCCGAACGGCCGTGTCAGGCGAATCGCGAAGCGGCGGTCGTCGGGCGCTGTCATCTCGGCGGTGCGGGCCAGTAAGGCCTGGCCCATCGAATCGCGCACCGCCCAACGTTTGATGGAAGCAACGCAATCGCGGCCGCGCACCGGCTCGCCGTCATGGAAGCGCAGGCCCTCGCGCAAGGTGAAGGTCCAGAGCCGGCCATCATCCTCGACCGTGTGACCTTCGACCATCCGCGGATGCGGTTGAAGATCGCTGTCGATGCCGTAAAGCTGATCCCAGACCATGGTCGCGTGGTAGCGGGTGATGTAGGCCGTGGTCATGACCGGATCGATCACGGTCAAATCGGCCTGGGGGACGTAGCGGAGGACGCGGGCGGGCGCGGAGATGGCAGGGAGCGGCAGGGCCGCGCCGGCCGCTGTCGCGGTCAGGAATGTTCGACGCCGCATGTCAACACCTCCAATGGCTGGAACGCGGTCCCCCGGCGGGGCCTTGGATGGTGCGGTGCAATATGAATGCCAACCAAACAGGATTCTGACCATTTTTAGAGCAGTCCTTGCGTTCCCCTGCCCGTCCCTGGGCCGCGGCGGCCATAGAATTCGGGCACTGATTGTTTTCGCGGTAAATATGCATGATTATAAGTCATTAATATGACGTTAAAAAGTTCAAATGCATATTTAATGTACTTAATAGACAGGTATGACGAAAAATGACTCCGAAAAAAAGTTATTGTGCGCCGCACCAAATTAAAATATGCTGCGGCTTCGCTCTTGGTGTGATCAAAATATGATCAGAGGGAGGCTCATGCGCCAAAACCTTTCCCGGCGCGCTTTGCTGAAATCCGCGGCCGCGCCTGGTGGCACCACGGCCGGCAGCGGCGCCAGCGGTGGATTCCCCACCATCTGGGCCCGGAACATCAAGGATATCGCGATCCGCCATGTCGGCTCCCCGGTCGCCGCGATCCCCGCCATCGCGGCGCAGGCGAACAAGGATCTGGATTTCACCATTCAGATGCAGGCGGCGGAGAACACCGATCTGCTCAACCGGTTGCTGACCGGCTCGGAAGCGATCGATTGCGCGGACATCAGCGTTACTTTTTTGAAGTATCTGGTGGGGCGCAACGTGTCGCGGGCCATCCCGCTGGCGAAAGCGAACGACTGGGACAGGACCATCTCGCTGTTCACCAAGGGCGAGTATCTCGACGGCCGCAAAGTCTCGCGCCAGGGCATCGCGCCTTACGGCGTGATCCATGCCACGGATTTAACGGGTCAGAAACTGCACGACGGTCCGTCCGAGTGGCTCACCGGACTGAAACCGGAACGTTTTACGAATACCTGAACTGGTACACCAGCGGCTTCGAAGGCGCCTTCATCGCGCGCCAGGGCTATTACGCCGCGCAGCCGGAAAACGCGCACAAGTTTTTGTCGGAAGCGGAATGGGATTATTGGTATGGCGGCAAACCCGCCGCGACCGACATTCTCAGCCCCTATGGCAAACCGATGGAACGCGCCGGCACCGTCCGCGACGGCGGCGCCTTCTGGCAACGACTGGGCAATATCGCGTCCTGGAACGCGGCGATGGACGACGACCGGTATCTCACGTGGAAATGGAATGAATTCGTCACGTCGTGAGCCAATACGCCCAATCCGCGAGGCATGGCATGGCGCATGCAGGTTTCCGGTCATCAACCCGTGGGAGCGCGCGCATGGATATCGGTGTTTTCATCCCCATCAACAACAATGGCTGGATCATCTCCGCCGCCTCGCCCCAGTACATGCCTAGCTTCGAGCTGAACAAGGAGGTCACACGCCGCGCGGAGGGGTATGGCCTCGATTTCGCCCTTTCGATGATCAAGCTGCACGGGTTCGGCGGCGCGACCGAGTTCTGGGACCATGGGCTGGAAAGTTTCACCCTGATGGCCGGTCTCGCGGCGGTGACGTCGCGTATTCGGCTTTATGCCTCGACCGCCGTGCTGACCATTCCGCCGGCGATCGTCGCGCGGATGACCAGCACGATATTCGACATTTCCGGTGGAAGATTCGGGGTCAATATCGTCTCCGGCTGGCACAAGATCGAGTATTCGCAGATGGGCCTTTGGCCCGGCGACGAACATTTCGCCAGGCGTTACGATTACAGTACCGAATATGTGCGTATCCTGCACGACCTTTGGAATACCGGGCAATCGGACCTGAAGGGTGAATATTTCCAAATGGACGCCTGCAAGCTCAGCCCGCGTCCGAAAGCGCCGGTCAAGCTGGTCTCCGCCGGCCAAAGCGACCGTGGCATGGAATTCGCGGCCCAATACTGCGACTTCAATTTCGCGTTGGGCGAGGGTGTGAACGACCCCACGCTGGCGGCGGGTGTTCCGGCGCGCATGTTGAAACACGCGGAAAAGACCGGCCGCGATGTCGGGAGTTATATGTTATATATGATCGTCGCCGACGAAACCGACGCCGCCGCGATGAAGAAGTGGGACCTTTATAACGAGGGCGCCGACAAAGACGCGCTCGCCCATCTTCTGGGCAAGGCGGCGGAGGACACAGCGCCCTCGGAAACTTCGATGGCCTCGGCGATTCAGCGTTCCCCTTCGCCGATCAACTTCAACATGGGAACATTGGTGGGGTCCTATGCCAAGGTCGCCGCGATGCTGGACGAAGTGGCGGCGATGCCGGGCGTGAAAGGCATTATGTTGACCTTCGACGATTTTCTTCTCGGTATCGACGCCTTCGGCCAGCGCATCCAGCCTTTGATGCGCTGCCGCGCCAACCGGGCATGGCGGTGACGACTGGGCTGGGGATGAGGCGCGATGGCGGTTTATTCCGGTTGGGACGATCGCCGCTCAACTGCCGCGGTAGGTTGAGTAATACCACCTGACACATCCCTTGACTCGTAGGGGGCTAGGAATCGCCCCTGTTCTTCGATTCGATGCCTCATGCCGCGATATCGCGGCATGGGAGGGGTGAATGGTTGCGGCGATCGAAATCACGCGGACAGATCACACGGCAGC
>CANJJS010000154.1 GCA_947474705.1 Acetobacteraceae bacterium
ACCATTCCCCCTTTGGCGCCATTGTCCGCCGAGCACGTGTTGTCCCGCTCCTTCTATCTGCTGAACGACTTCCCGGGCCGCTTCACCGGGGACGCGGTCTGGGCGCAGCGCGACCAGGATCGCGCCAATGACAGCGTTTCCCCCGTCATCCTTGGCGGTCACGACTGGGCGTCCGCATGGGCCATCGACGCCAACGGCCGCAACCCCCACGCGGTTATCCCCGGCGGCCAGCGCCAGCGGACCATGGCGTATCGCTTCGGGGTCAACCTGGTGATGTACGCGCTGACCGGAAATTATAAGGGCGACCAGGTCCATATCCCCGCGATTTTGCAGCGCCTGGGGCAATAGCCGCCCACGCATCCCTCCGATTGCCGGGCGTTATCGCGGAGGTTACAGCTTCGCCGCCCACCCAAAGGAGACTTCGACATGGCCGGAACACTGACACGCCGCTCGTCGCTGGCGGGCCTGTCCGGATCGCTCGCCGCCGCGGCCCTTCCGGCGGGCCGCGGCCATGCCGCCACAACGCTGCGTCTGGGCCTGCTGCGCACTTTGTCGCCCGCCCCGTTTTATATCGCCCAGGAACGAGGGTATTTCCGGGATCTGGGCATCGACCTGACGTTCCGGTTCTTCGAGGCCGCGCAACCCATCGCCGCGGCGGCCGTCTCCGGCGATATCGATGTCGGCGTCACCGCATTGACCGGCGGTTTCTTCAACCTCGCTGAAAAGGGAATCCTGAAGGTCATCGGCGGCGGTCTGCACGAACAGAAGGGCTTCGAGGGCTCGGCGATTCTGGTCTCCAATAAGGCGTTCGAGGCCGGTCTGACCTCGCCGGAAAAACTGGGCGGGCATAGTTTCGCCATCACCCAGTTTGGTTCGTCTTTCGATTACATGATCGGACGCATCGCGGAGGCGAAGGGTTTCGACCTGAAATCCATCCAGCTCCGCGCGGTCCAGCAGATCTCCAACATGATCGCGGCCGTGACCACCAGCCAGGTGGACGCGACCATCGCCATCGCCTCCCAGGCCAAACCGCTGGCCGCGGCGGGGCAGGCGCATATCGTCGGCTGGGTTGGGGATATTGTGCCCTATCAGATCACCGCGCTGTTCACGACCGCGCGTGCGATCCAGACAAACGAGGCGGCGTTGCGCGGTTTCGCCAAAGCATATCAGCGCGGCGTCGCCGATTTTCGGCATGCCTTCCTGCGCCGCGACGCCGCCGGCAAACCCGTCGTGGATGCCTCCACCGACGCCGCCGTCACCAATATCTCTGTCTACGTCTTCACCGGCGATCCCGCCGCGCGCGAGAAAATCATTGGCGGTGCCGGCTGGTACGACGAAGGCGCGGCGCTGGATGTCGTGGATGTGAAAGAGCAACTGCGCTGGTTCAAATCCCGCGATCAGGTGAAAGGCGACGCCGATCCCGACTCGCTGATCGACACGCGTTTCCTGCCAGTGCGATGACGCGGGGCGTCCGCCTGATCCTGGATCGGATCGGTCACGCCTGGGGGGAATTGTCTGTTCTGGAGGACATTCGCCTCACCGCCGAACCGGGCGAGGTCATGGCGGTGATCGGCCCATCCGGCTGCGGCAAATCGACATTGCTCAATATCGCCGGCGGGTTGCTTGCCCCGTCTGCCGGCGCCGTTCGGATGTCCGGCGCCATCGCGGACGACTGCCTCAATCCACTGACTTACGTGTTCCAGGATTTTTCGTTGCTGCCGTGGCGGACGGTGCGCGCGAACATCGACTTCGTTCTGGAACGTCTTCCCGCCGCCGAGCGCGCCGCGCGGGTGGCGGAGGTCCTGGCGCTGACCGGCCTGTCCGATTTCGCCGGCGCGTGGCCCAAGGAATTGTCGGGCGGCATGAAGCAACGGGTCGGCATCGCGCGGGCTCTGGCTGTCCGCCCCGCCTGCCTGCTGATGGATGAGCCGCTATCGGCGCTCGACGCCCAAACGCGGGACCTGCTGCTGGATGAGTTCGCCGCGTTGATCGCCCGCGCCCGCACCACCACGCTGTACGTCACCCATAATCTGGCCGAGGCCGTCCGGCTGGGCCACCAGATCGTCGTGCTGTCGCGGCGGCCCGGACGCGTCCGCGAGGTCTTTCGGCTGGATCGTCCGTTGCTGGAACGGTCCGCCGACGATCCGGAGGCAAAGGCCCTGGAAAAGACCTTGTGGCGGATGATCCGCGACGATGCGGCGGTCGCGGAACGGGAACGGGCGCATGGCCCAAATTGAAGGACCGGTGCGGTTTCGTGGCGGCGGGTTCTCGCCCCGAAACCGCTGGATCGCGGGTACCGCGACGCTGTTGGCGTTGCTGGCCGTCTGGCAGGCGGGGGCCGCCGCCGGCGTCATCCCCACCTTGTTCCTGCCATCGCCGGCCGCGATCGCCGCGACCTTGTGGCGCCTGATCGAGACGGGCGTGCTGTGGCGGCATTTGTCGGCCTCGCTGGCCCGGTTGGGGGTGGGATGGGTGCTGGGGACGGTGTTCGGGGTCGCCACGGGTCTCGCGGCGGGCCTGTGGTCCGCGACCCGTTCGCCCGTCGCCGCCGTGGTGGCGGCCCTGTTCCCGATCCCGAAAATCGCCCTGGTGCCTTTGTTTATCGTTTGGTTCGGCATCGGCGAAGGCTCGAAAATCGCGACTCTCGGCTTCGGCGTGTTCTTTCCAACGGTCATCGCCACCATGGGCGGCGTCGACAACGTGCCGCGTGGCCTGATCCGGATGGGGCAGAGTTTTGGACTCTCGACCTTCGCCATCGTGCGTTCGATCGTGCTGCCGGGCGCGGCGCCGGCCATCCTCAGCGGGTTCCGGGTGACGTCGTCCATCGCCATCGTGCTGTTGGTCGCGGCGGAGATGATCGGCGCGGAAAACGGGATTGGCGCTTTCGTGCTGTCGGCGGGAAATCTCTACGACACCGACGCGCTGATGTCCGGCATCGTCGTGTTGTCGCTTTTGGGCCTGACCGTGTCCGGCGCGATCGGCGGGGTGGAGCGGGTGTTGTTACGCTGGCGCTGAGTTATTGCGGCGACGCCGTCAGCATCGCCTGACCCGGCGCGGCATCGCGCACGGTCGCCGCCAGAATTTTCCAGGACAGACGTCCTCTCGCCGCCAGATACTCGCGGTGATGCAGCGTCCGTTCCGCCGCGTCGTCCCGCTCGATAATCAGCCGAAACGCGATCCCGCTTGCGCGAAACATGTTTTCCAGCGCCGCCGCGACCCGCCGGTCCTCAGCCTTTTCCGCGACCACCGCGCAAATCCCATCGTCCGACGACACCAGAACGAACTTTCCGGCCGTGTTCGAGGCATCGAAAACCTTGCCCGCCGCGCCATTGGTGAACCGCCCGCGCGCGGGCTCTGGCACCTCCGGCAGGTTCGCTTTCGCCGCCCATTGGCGCAATGCCGCGGGCCGCCCGGCAAACGGCAGGCAGCTCTGAGAAAACAGCGCTGCCAGTTCCTCGGCCGGTCCGGCGATGGCGGCGGCGGGCCACACCGCCAGCAGGCAGAGAACCGCGCGGATCAGCGCCGCAACTCCATCTCGATGGGCCCTTCGCGGCGGCCATGGGTGAACTGATCCACCATCGGATCGCCGCTGTTCATCAGATCCGCGGCCGGCCCGGTCCAGACGATCCGGCCTTTGTGGATCATCGCCGCCTGGTCGCCAATGCGCCGCGCGCTCGCCATGTCGTGCGTGATCGCGATCGCGGTCGAGCCCAGCCGGCGTACACAGTCGACGATCAGCCCGTCGATGATCGCGCCCATGATCGGGTCGAGCCCCGTCGTTGGTTCGTCGAAAAACAGGATATCGGGTTGCGCTGCGATCGCGCGCGCCAGCGCCACGCGCTTCTGCATCCCGCCCGACAATTCCGCCGGCGGCAGCACCCCCACGCTTTCCGCCAGCCCCACCTGGGCCAAAAACGCCGCCGCCCGCGCTGGGGCCTCCGCGCGCGACACCATTTTCCGCGCCAGCAACCCGAAGGCCACGTTTTCCCAGACCGGCAAACTGTCGAACAGAGCACCGTTCTGAAACAACATCCCGATCTGGGCGCGGGCCGCCTCTCGCTCCCGCCGCGGCATGGTCATCAGGTTCTGGCCATCGATTTCGATGACGCCTGAGTCCGGCTCAATCAGGCCCAGAATGCATTTCAGCAGCACCGACTTGCCGGACCCGGAGCCGCCGATAACGACCAGCGACGTGCCGGGCATGACGTCGAGGTCGATGCCGTCCAGCACGATCTTGGCGCCGAACTGTTTCCGCACGCCGCGCAGGCGAAGTTTGGGTGTCGTGCCGCTCATGTCCGGTCCGATGCCAGGAAAACGGTGGCGGAGCAATCGCGGGCCTGGGTTTGCCGGCAAGGTCCGCGGGGCCGTTCGTTCGAAACAATCCGCGGGGATAACGGATTTGTGTGCGACGGCGGGTTGGCGCGCCCAGGGTTCCATGGCTTCGGTTTCCGTGCGACGTTGAGGCATCGTCCAGGCAACATGGAGACAGGTACAATGAACGACGCCGTCGCACCCGCACAGACTCTGGCCTATACCACGCCGGAAACCGCCAAAATTCTGAAAGGCCGCCGCGAGTTCTTCGCCTACCACGACCTCGGCGTCACCGATGCCACCAATGGCCGCATGCGCGCGCAGGTGATGAAGGCGACACAAGGGCTCAGCCAGCCGACCGGCTGGCATTACCATGTCTGCGAGCAGCAGTTCATCTACATGTTGAAAGGCTGGGTCGACCTGGTGTTCGAGGACGGGCGTCAGATTCGTCTGAAAGCGGGCGATTCCATGATGATCCCGGGCGGGCTGCGCCACAACGAAATCGCCACCTCGGACGAGATGGACATCCTGGAAGTGTCCGTGCCGTCCGAATTCGGCACCGTGCCCTGCGATCCGCCGGCGGGCATGGCCTAACGGCTGAAGAACATTTCCGTCAGCACATAGTCGAACGCCAGGATCAGGATGGAGGCGCTAACCACCGCGGATGTGGTGGCGGCGCCGACGCCCTGCGCGCCGCCTTTGCTGTTGTAACCATGGTAACAGCCCATCAGCGCGATCAGAAAACCGAACACGGCGGCTTTCGCGAGCCCGGAAATCACGTCGTCCGCCTGCACGAAGTTCACGGTATTCGTTAAGTACGTCGAGGCGTTGAACCCGAGTTTCAACGTTGAAACGATAAACCCGCCCATCACCCCCAGAATATCCGCGATCAGCACCAGCATCGGCAAGGCGACGATGCCCGCCAGCAACCTTGGCGCCACCAGATATTTCATCGGGTTGGTCGAGAGCGTCGTCAGCGCGTCCACCTGATCGGTGACTCGCATGGTCCCGAGTTCCGCCGCCATCGCCGCGCCAACCCGGCCCGCGACCATCAGGCCCGCCAGCACCGGCCCGAGTTCGCGTGTCACTGACAACACCACCAGATTGGCCACGGCGCCTTGCGCGGAAAAGCGGGAAAACCCGGTATAGGATTGCAGCGCCAGCACCATCCCGGTGAACACCGCCGTCAGCGCCACCACCGGTAGGCTGAAAAACCCGATATCCAGCAGCGAGGTCAGGAACAGGCGCCCGTAAAAGGGCGGGCGGACGATGTGCGACAGGCCCTCCGCTGCGAATACGGCGATCTTGCCGGTTTCGGCGCAGGCGGCGATCGTGCCGCGGCCGATCGCGGTCAGCAGGGAAGCGATCCGGTTCACGCGGGGGAATAAACCCTGTCGTAACGCGCACCCAACGCGGTGAGAATCTCGTAGCCGATGGTCCCTGCCGCCGCGGCGGCCGCGTCCACGCCGCGATTCGGCCCGAGCAATTCCAGCCAGTCGCCTGGCTGAATCTCCGGCCGGTCCGTCGCGTCGAACGTGGTCAGATCCATGGACACACGCCCTACCAGCGGAAGGGGGTGGCCGTCAAAATACGCCATGGCGGCATTGGAATGCGCGCGCGACCAGCCATCGGCGTAACCCACCCCAATGGTCGCGATCCGGCTGTCGCGCGCCGCCGTCCATGTGGCGTTATAGCCCGCCGTCGCGCCCGCCGGGATGTCGCGCACCGACAGGACCCGGGCACGCAACGAGACCGTGGGGCGCATGGGGTTCGGGCGTCCCGGCGTGGGATTGACCCCGTAAAGTGCCGCGCCGGGACGGGCGAGGTCGAACCCGAAATCCGGGCCCAGAAACATGCCCGAGGAATTCGCGAGGCTGGCCGGGCGTTTGGGCAGCCGCGCCAATCGCGCCAGAAACCGGCTTCGTTGCGCCTGGTTCAACGGATCGTCCGCGACCTCGGCCGAGACGAGGTGCGACATGAAGAAGCGGAGGTCGAGGCCATCCAGCAGGGCATGGTTCCGAGACAGGATATCGCACTCGCGGGCGTCGAGGCCAAGGCGGGACATGCCGGTGTCGAGGTGGACGATGGCGGGGAGGGGACGGCCAAGGCGGCGGGCTTCGGTGGTCCAGGCGGCGATTTCGGCCAAGGACGACAAAGCGGGAACGATGGCATGGGCCGCGTAATCGGCCTCGGCGCCCTGAAACAGGCCGCCCAGCACGATAATCGTGGCGTCCGGCAGGGTGTTTCGCAGCGAAAACGCCTCGCCGGCCGTCGCCACGAAAAAGGTCCGGCATCCGGCGTCCGCCAGCGCGCGCGCGACGGGCGCGGCGCCCAGGCCGTAGGCATCGGCTTTCACGACCGCGGCCGTCTCATGCGTCATGCCCAAGGCGTTCAACGCGCGCCAGTTCGCGACGATCGCGCCGAGGTCGATCGTCAACACCGCCGGCGCGGTGTCAGTGGCCATGATCGGCGTGGATCGTGTCGAGGTCGGCGAAGCGTGTGTAAACCCCCTCGAAGAACAGCGGGATGGAGCCGGTCGGGCCATGCCGTTGCTTGGCGACGATCAGGTCGGCCTTGTTATGGACCTGCGCCATTTTCTGCTGCCACTCGTCCATCGCGGCGTTGAATTTCTCGGCGCCGCCCTCGAAGGCGACTTCCTTGGGCATGCGCTGCTCCAGATAATATTCGTCGCGGTAGACGAACATCACGACGTCGGCGTCCTGCTCAATCGAGCCGGACTCGCGGAGATCAGCGAGTTGCGGGCGTTTGTCCTCGCGGTTTTCGACCTGGCGGGAGAGCTGCGACAGCGCGATCACCGGGATTTCCAGTTCCTTGGCAAGGGCTTTCAGGCCCTGCGTGATCATGCTGATTTCCTGCACCCGGTTCTCGGTGCGGGCGCCGGCGGAGGGCCGCATCAACTGCAAATAATCCACGACGACCAGCGCGAGCCCCTTGGTCCGCTGCAACCGGCGGCAACGTGTCCGCAGCATCGACATGGTGATCGCCGGCGTGTCGTCGATCTGGAGCGGCAACGACCCGATCTCGCGCGACACTTCGACGAATTTGTCGAAGTCTTTTTGCCCGATGTCGCCGCGGCGGATGCGATCGCCGGAGATGCGGGCTTCCTCGCTGAGCAGACGTGTCGCGAGCTGTTCGGCGCTCATTTCCAGCGAGAAGATGGCGACATGTTTTTTCGGCTGGACATTCGGCCCGATCTCCCGGGCCTGGTCCATCAGGGACTTCGCCGCGCCGAAGGCGATCTTGGTCGCCAGCGCGGTTTTGCCCATGCCGGGCCGTCCGGCGAGAATCAGCAGATCGGAGGGGTGCAACCCGCCCAGCTTGGCGTCGATGTCGCGTAACCCCGTCGAGAGGCCGGTGACGTGGCCCGCCTGGTGGAACGCGGATTCGGCGACCTTGATCGCCTCGCTAAGCGCCGTTTCGAAGGTGACGAAGCCCCCATCCCCACCGCCGCCATCCGTGGCCAGTTGGAACAGCGATTGTTCGGCGGCCTCGATCTGTCCCGCGCCGTCCAGTTCGGGATCGGCGCCGAAGGCGTTGTTGACCACGACCTCGCCGATATCGATCAGTTGGCGGCGTAGCCAGGCGTCGTGGATGGCGCGGCCGTATTCGCCGGCGTTGATGATCCCGACCATCGAGGACAGAAGCTGCGCGAGATAAGCGGTGCCGCCGACCTCTTCCAGCACGCCGGAGTGTTCGAATTCCGCTTTCAGCGTCACCGCGTCGGCGAGCTGTCCGGCTTCGATGCGGCGCGCGATGGCCTGGAAGATGCGGCCATGGATGGAGTCGGCGAAATGGACCGGTGCCAGGAACTCCGACACGCGTTCGTATGCGCGGTTGTTGGCGAGCAGGGCGCCCAGAAGCGCCTGTTCCGCCTGAAGATTGGAGGGTGGCAGGCGCTGCGAAAGTCCGAGAAGCGGCGAGTCGATGGAGTTCATGCGGGCGGATCATAGCCCGGCTTCGGCCCGGAGCGCAGGGGGGGGGAGGGCAGTGCGAAGCCTGTGAGTCCGGAGGATAACGGGGATGAAACAGCTCCGGGACACGCGAACACGACCGCATCGCCCCCCGTCGTGGTCCGCCTTCGCGGACCAC
>CANJJS010000155.1 GCA_947474705.1 Acetobacteraceae bacterium
CAGTGCCGTAATGGCACTCGAAAGCGGGCTCACTGAGCCCCTTTTGGAATTGGACCGTGTTGCGGGCCATCCTGATTCTCCGTCAAATCGCCATTCGTTCATGGTTTGTGCCGGATATTGGGCGGCTGAGGAAGAGGGGTAATCAGGTTTCCTTTTCGTTTCCGCGTGACCGGCGCACCGGTGTCGGGCTTGGCCCGGTCTACCTCGCTGAGCGCGATCGCAATCGCCTGCTTCCGGTCCGTGACCGTGCCGCCATCGCTGCTTTCAAGTCCGCCATGTTTGAACGCATGCATCGCGTGTTCGACGATCGCCTTCTGCTTTCTGGTGGGCTTGGCCATGATGTCCTCCTGTGAAACGCGCGCGCCAGCCCCCGGAATATCGCCGCCATACGCGACCCGCATGATTTTTCGCGCGATATCTTCCGGAGACAGAACAAAATCGATACACCCGCTCGCGATCGCGCTTCCCGGCATGTCGGGCTGCACCGCGGTATCGGGCCTTTGCGCGATGGTAATCCCTCCAACCTCCCTTATGCCGCACAATGCGGCCGCGCCGTCGCCGTCGTAACCCGACACGATGACCGCGATCAGTTTGCCCTCCCAGTTCCGTGTCAGGGACCGCAGGAAAACCGTGATCACGTTGGACCACCCCCGAGGTTTCGAAATGGGCATCAAAACGAACTCCCCGGCGCGGACATGCAAATCGTGACGCGCGGGGATAATGAAGACATGATTGGGCTGGAGGCGAAGTCCGTCCACGATCAATTCGACCGGCATCTCCGTATAGCCCGGCAGAATCTCGTGGAGGTGAGTGGCGACAACCCTCAGATGGTTCACGATGACGATGGCCACACCCATATCCGGCGGCAAATGCCGCAATAATCGAATATAGGCGTCCAGCCCGCCGGCCGAACCGCCGACGCAGACCACGGGGAAGTTTCTGGCACTGGTTTGAGCTTGCATCGGCCTTGCCTCCACGTTGGGGACCGCTTCCCGCGCGGTGCCGGAACCGGTCCCGGGGTCAGCCGCGCGAAAATCGCGAAAGCGTGTTCAACAATTGTACCGCCGCTCCTTCGGAATATCCGCGCCCGGCGGAAAATAGAGCGCGGCGCATTCCTGGGCGAGAACACCCGCGCACAGAGACGTATCGTCGCGGTAGGCATCCCGCAGGATATCGATCGTGTTCAGATGCCTTCCCTCGAAATACATGTCATGGACGTCGCCGCGTCCGGCGCCATACACGATGCGGCCAATTTTCGCCCAGATCGAGGCCATTCCGCACATCCCGCAAGGTTGTAACGTGGAATAGAGCGTGGCGCCGCGTAGTTCCGCGCCGCGGAGGAACGCGCCGGCGCGGCGCATCGCGACGATCTCGGCATGGGCGGTCGCGTCGCGGCGCAGGCCGACCTCGTTATGACCCTCGCCGATGACCATGCCGTCGCGCACGATGACGCACCCGATCGGATTGCATCCTTTGGCCGCGCCGCCTTCGCGGGCGTTGCGGAGCGCATGGCGCATCCAATGAATATCGGTTTCTTCCTTGTCTCGCATTTGAATTCCCGGATTGCAACGCTCAGCCATTGTCAGTGGCGACGATCGCGAATCGCGCCAGGCCTAAATCATGTTCGCGCCCAGGCGGGGTATGCGGAAATCTTCACTTTGGGTTGACGCCGGTGTCGCCTCCTGGCGTTCCAGGGGCCGGGACGACCAAACGTCTGTCCATGTCGCGCGGTTGGATCGCGAAACCCGGGATATCGGATGCCTTGGATTGTGTTTCGCCGGCCGGCAGCGCGATATCCGGTACTGTTCCTGGCGGCTTTGGCAGCTCGTCGCCGGCCGGAGGACCCCGCACGGCCGGCGGTACCGCATCCGTGGCGACCGGCGGCGTCTGACCCGCCGCCCCATGCGCCGTCAGCGCGGCCAGATAAAATCCCAATATGAGCGCATCGCGCATTTTTTATGTTCTCCGTTTCAATCCAGCACGGAAACCACGCACCCGTGGGATGCGTGCCCCCGGCGTTGCTTCGTCTCGTTCGCGGTTTGACGGCCGGCGTCTATTGGGGATCGTAACGAAAACCCAGCTTCATGCCGACCTGAAAATGCGCGACATCGCCGTCGACGATATGGCCCTTGATTTGCACGACCTCGAACCATTCGAGATGACGGAGCGTTTTGGCGGCGGTCGTAATGCCATGTTGAATGGCATCGTCGATCCCGGTTTTCGAGGTCCCAACGATCTCGGTGATACCATAAACCCGTTTGGTCATTTTCGTCCTCCGGAACGGCCGCCGAAGCGCGGCGCTGAGGCGACGTTAGGGCGCGCGGCCAATCGCGCGCAGGGTCGGAAACTACCTGGCACCCCATATGAGTATTTCCCGATCCTGTGCGCACCAAGGAAATATCCAATATCGCTTAAACAGCAGGCGGGAAAATTTCGCCGGCCATAACCGCCGCGTCCCGCGAAGCCATGGGCGCGTCGTTCGTCACTCATCAGGAGACCAACCATGTCAGAGACCGCCTCCCGCACCGCCGGCAATTTGATCGCCGCCGAAAAAGTCAACGGCACCTCCGTCTACAACCACGCCGGCGAAACGCTTGGCAGTGTCGACGACATCATGATCGACAAAAGCACGGGACGCGCGATCTACGCCATCATGGCGTTCGGCGGCTTCCTGGGCATGGGCGAGAAATATCATCCGCTGCCATGGGCGACACTGAAATACGACACCGGAAAAGGCGGCTATGTCGTCGATCTGGACAAAAACAAATTGGAAGGCGCGCCGAATTACGATCGCGCGTCGGCGTTCGAATGGACACCGGCTTATGGCCGGAAAGTCGATGATTATTATAACGTCCCGACTTATTGGCTCTGACCCCGTCTCTTCGCGAAAAGGCATGACAATGCGCAAATTACTTTCAGCCGCGATGATTTGCGGCGCGCTGAGCACGGGAACCGTCCTGGCCCAAACCGCGGCCACGCCGCCGGCCGCGTCGCCGGCGACGCCCGCCATCGCGGCCAGCGGCGCCAACAACACGACCGCGGCGCCGGTCGCGGGCGCCAACAGCTTCACGATGGGTCAGGCCCAGAAGCGGATCGAGGACCAGGGCTACACCCAGGTCACGGCATTGGCGAAAGACGCCCAGTCGATCTGGCGCGGCCGCGCGATGAAGGATGGCAAACCTGTCGACGTCGCCCTCGACTACCAGGGCAATATCACCGCGAATTAACCATACCGGCCGCCTTGTAAGGAAAATATCATGACAATCGTAACAATCACCGGCCTCTACGACACGTACGAGGATGCCGCGGCGACGGTGCGGGCTCTCGAAGCCTTTCCGGTCCCGTCCGCCGATATCAGCCTTGTCGCGAACGGCCTCGATAACGACGGCATGGCCGCCGAAACGGAAACCGAGGCCGTGGCGGGGGCGGAAATCGGCGCCTCCACCGGCGCGGCGATCGGCGGCGGGACCGGGTTACTCGCCGGTCTCGGCATGCTCGCCATTCCCGGCATCGGGCCCGTTGTCGCGGCGGGTTGGCTTGTCGCGGCCGCCGCCGGCGCGGTCGCCGGGGCCGTCGCGGGCGGCGCGGCGGGCGGTCTGATCGGCTCGCTGACCTCCGCGGGCGTCACCTCGGAGGATGCGCATCTCTACGTCGAAGGCGTCCGCCGCGGCGGCGCGCTGGTCACCGCGCATATCGACCACGCCAACACCCTGCCCGTCGAGGCCATTATGCGTCGCCATGGCCGGGTCGATACCTCGGTCCGAGGGAAACTTTACCGCGATGGCGGATGGCGTGAATTCAGCGAAACATCGATGCCGCTGAACCAACTCGACCTGGCGAAAGAACGCGCTCTTCGACAGGCGGATCTGATGCCCAGGTAATACATATTCTCGAGAAAATCGCATCGAAAAATACTTCAATCGTTTGTCTGGATGAAAACAATGAATCAGGATTCCATGGAAACCCGCGCGGCCAACACGGCCGCGGCCGCCGCGGCCATGGCGGCCGACGTCAAACGTCGCGCGGAAGAAATGTCGTGCGGAGCGGCGACCGCGGTGGAAAACGCCTACGGCCAGGTCAGCGCGGGAGTCCGCCGCGGCGCCGACGGCGTCGATCTCCTTGTTCGGCGCGACCCGCTTATGTCGGTCATGGCGGCCGGACTGGCCGGCGCGGTCGTCGGCTGGCTTTTGTCCCGCCGCTGAACCGCGGCCACGAACAAGATAAAGGAGGCAATCATGCGCGGCGGCATTCTTCTTTGGCTGTTGGGTATACCGATCCCGATTATTATCATTCTTGTTCTGTTGTTTCGTTGATTCGCGGTGCGCGCGTTTCCGGCCGGCTCGCTTCGCGCGGATAGGGCGCATCCCGATGCCACGTCCATGGCGATCTTTCACGCTCCTGGGTCAGGACCGCCGCCGCGTTTGCATAAGGTATAAATCATGAACACGATCTCCAAATTGGCCTTGATCGGAACACTCACCCTGCTCGCCGCCTGCGGCCGTAGCGAGCCTGGGCGTGTCCAGGGCGGCGCCGCGGCGGGTGCCGCGACGGGCGCGACAGTCGGACTCGTCGGCGGACCGGTTGGCGTGGCGGCGGGCGCCGTCATCGGCGGTGGCGCAGGCGCGATCGCCGGCGCCAGCACGGCGCCAAGAGACGTCAATCTCGGAAAGCCGTTATGGGAACGTAAATAACGTCCACCGACAACCGCCGTTCCAGGCAGGAGGCACCCGTGACAGACACCGAAGACCAGAAAACCACGGCGGCGAAAATCGCGAAACCGCACGCGTTTTTCGCCGAACCGCACGACGTTCTGACCGATCCCGATCTGTCGAAAGAACAAAAGACCGAGGTCCTGGCGACACTCGAACAGGATGCCCGCCAATTGGTGGTGGCGTCCGACGAAGGCATGACGGGCGGCGAACTGGGCAAACTCCACGACGTTCTCGTGGCGGCGAACACGCTGGCGCTCCCACCCATCGCGCTGGCGTACGATCTCGTACTGAACGACCTCCGCGCGCGATTGAAAGACGAGGCACCGGGGGACGCGCGCACGGTGATGGAACTCGCCTTGGCGGCGGTCGAGGCCGCGACGGCCTCGGCGGCGTCGCACACCGCGGCCGCGACGGCGGACGCCATGCGCGCGGCATCGGCCAAAGCCGCCTTCGATGCGGGGATCGCGGACGAGATCGCGCGCGAGAAGCTGGACCCGTGATCGTTCGCGGGCGGACGTCGCGGGACTGGGTGTTTGCCCAGCCCGCGCAGCCAGTTTCGTCAGCCGGTAAGAACCGGCGACCGCCCTGCCGAGGGGAGAAAAACATGCGAAATATTCAAATGCTCTCGTTGGCCGGCGCGCTGGCGTTTTCCGGTGCGCCGGCCCTGCCGGTGTCCGCCGCGACGTTGTCCTATACCGCCGATCTCAAATCGGCGTCCGATTCGCCTCCCAACACCAGTAAGGCCACCGGGAAGGTCATGGCCTGGTTCGACACCGTGTCCAACAAGTTGTCCTGGGCCGTGACATACACCGGATTGAGCGGTCCCGCGACCGCGGCGCATTTCCATGGCCCAACGGCCATGGGCGCCCATGCCGCGCCCGTCGCGCCGGTTCCGCCGGCCGGGCTGGCCACCCCGATGAACGGCGAGGCGATGCCGACCGACGCCCAGGCGGAGGAGCTGGCCGATGGCAAGTGGTCTTTCAATATCCACACCGCGGCGCACGCGGGCGGCGAGATTCGCGGCCAGATGATGAAGAAATGATGGGAATACGCCGGGGTGTCTGATCCAGGGCCAAATCGCTTAACCATCGTCTCTCGCGAACCCAGCTTCGCGCGCGCATCGGATTGAACAGACCATCGAAAGGCGCGGACATCGCTCTTGCACCGCCCAACATCGGTAGTGCCGCGAGTCCCGATATTTTCCACATCGCGCCTGGGCTCCTCGCGGCGTTCGCTCGATCGCGGCTTCAGACGACCTTGCCGAACAGCGCGCCGATCCCGGTTGTCAGCGCCATGGCGAGAGCGCCCCAAAACACGACGCGGATGGTCGGCCGTAGGATACCGGCGCCGCCGGCCTTGGCGCCTATCATACCGAGCAGCGCCAGAAACAGCAGCGATCCGGCGGCGACCGCCGGCAACAGCAGGGTGGGCGGCGACATCGCTGTCAGGATCAATGGCGCCGCCGCGCCGGCCGTGAAAGTGGCCGCCGAAGCCATCGCCGCCTGCACCGGGCGTGCCGCGGTCGCCTCCGAGATACCCAACTCGTCGCGCGCATGCGCCGCCAGGGCGTCCCTTGCCATGAGTTGTATCGCGACCTGGCGGGCGAGCCCGGCTTCGACACCGCGGGCGGCGTAGATTTGTGCGAGTTCCTCTGTTTCGCGTTCCGGCTCGCTCGCGAGTTCCCGCGTTTCCCGGGCGATATCCGCGTTTTCGGTATCCGCCTGCGAACTCACCGAAACATATTCCCCGGCCGCCATGGACATCGCCCCCGCCACCAGACCGGCAACGCCGGCGAGAACGGCTCCGTTTCCCGACGGCTCCGCGGAGGCGACGCCGAGAATCAGGCTCGCGGTCGAGATGATCCCGTCATTGGCGCCCAGTACCGCCGCGCGCAGCCAGCCGATGCGCGCGATCAGATGATTTTCCTTATGCGTCGTTCTCATGCGTGAGCCCTTCTTTCGGCGGATTTCGCGGCCAGCCGCCACAGGGCGGCCGCGACCGCCGCGATGACGAGGACGACGAGCAGCCGTCCGGTGAATGCGCCGAGCGGCATGGGCGCGAGCCCGGGTTGGCCGGCGGTCTGGTCAGGCCTGGAAATCAGCATTGAAAACGCCTCAGGTTACCGCGAAGAGCCTGGCCGGTCATGGCCATCGCTCCTCCACGAGGAGGCGCGGATTCGGTTTCGACAACAGCTCGAGCGCCACGCGCCTGGGCAAACATCGGCAAATCTCGCTCACGGTGGGCGAATATTCCCGCCGGCCGCCGCGCGTTGCCTTGACCTGGATCGGCGCCATTTCGATGGGGTGGGGCCCGATAGAGAGAGAACAGCCTAACCGAGAGGCGAGGCGGATCTCAGGATCGGAAATTACTCAGTCCGCTTTCAGCGCGTGGTCGCCGTTGCCGCCGGGGCTTGGTCTTGTTGGCTCTGACATCGGGACGCGCGCCGGAGCGGTTTTTCAGTAGCCTGTCAGACGCCAGAATCGCCGATGAGATCGCGCGCGCGAATCTGGAGCCGGGAATTCTCGGGTATGAGGCGGGCGGTACTGAGTGTTTTCCGAACCTTCACCGCCGGGTCCGCGAGTTGGTATCAGCCGGGGCTCTGTTATTGTGACTGGAAAAAACCACGCGTAAAATCCACATGCTCCCGTTGGCCGTTGTCTTGGCGTTATCCGGCGTTATCGCCGGGCCGGCGTCCGCCGCGACGGTAACCTACACCGCGGACCTTAAGGCGGCATCTGAATCTCCCGCCAACAGTAGTCAGGGCACTGGCGATGTGATCGCGACGCTCGATACGGTGTCCAACAAATTGTCCTGGACCGTGACCTATTCGGCGCTGAGCGGGCCCGCGACAGCGGCGCATTTCCACGGCCCCGCGATGGCCGGCGCCAATGCCGCGCCCGTCGTGCCGGTCGCGGCTGCCGGGCTTGCCAGCCCGATGAAGGGCGAGGCCACGCTGACCGCGGCGCAAGCGAAGGAACTCGCCGATGGAAAGTGGTATTTCAACATCCACACCGCGGCGAACGCGCCTGGCGAGATCCGGGGCCAGATGATGCCGAAAATTATGATTAAGCAGTAACCAACCCAGGGGCCGGAGGCCGTGTTCTTTCGACACCCTTCGGCCCACTGTTTCCCAGGGGCGGGCAACCCGGTCTCCCCGCCCCACGGTCGATTGGAACATCTTGTAAGCGGATGATCTCCGCTCTTGATGTGCCTCATGGATCGGTTACGGACAAACGATCGGCGCCCGGCGGCGGTGCTCCGGTTGTTGCGGGGCGAAGACCTGGAAACCGTGTCCGGGCGGGTTCTCGCGCGAACGAGTTGTCTTTATCTCGCTGTCCCGCCGGATCCTGTGCGTGGCGCCGGCGAGAAGAACGCGGACGTCTCAGCCTCGTTCCGCGGCAAAATATATAGTGGCAGCCTGCCTTTTTTTGGAAAATTCCGCGCCAGATACAGGATGGCGTCCTTCCCGATATTAACGCAACCGAATGTGATATAATACCAACTGACCTAACCATTGACCGATGCCCATTCACGCGTCCCAATCGACTGAATACGTTCTGGATCGTCGATCAAAAATTGCCAAGCGGCTCTGCAGGCCTCGACGATCGCATCATAAGTGTCCCAAACGAGGCCGCATAA
>CANJJS010000156.1 GCA_947474705.1 Acetobacteraceae bacterium
CCGACTTTTCATATTCCGCTTGGCAGTCCATGTGCGAAGCCGCATGGCGCATGGCGGGAATTTGACGCCGTGACCCAGGAGACATGCCGTGACACGATGCGTATCTGAAGCCTCCGGCCACCCGCGCGCAGCGACATGACGGACCCCGCCATTACGCCGATCGAGCGCAGGTTCACGCAGGCTGATCAACTGCGGTTCGCCCGTTTGTCAGGCGATTTCAATCCGATGCACATGGACGCCCTGGCGGCGCGGCGCACCCAGCCGGGCGCGCCGGTCGTGCATGGCGTGCATGCGGTGCTGTGGGCACTGGACCGCCTGGCAGCGGAGGCGGATTTCACGGCGCTGTCGAATATCACCGTCTCGCTCAATCGGTTCACCTATCTGGATCGGCGGGTGGAATGCCGGATCACGAGTCGCAACGCCTCGGCGATGAGCGTCGAAGTGGTCGCCGACGGAGTTGTGACGATCGTCATTCGCCTGAAATTCGCGGCGCGGGGCGCGGCGTCCGCGCAGGACGCTTTTGCCGGCCTGGCGCCCGCCGACATGACATGCGCAATTGAAGAGCCGGAAGGATTGCGCGGCGCCGAAGGGTGGTTGACGCCCGCGGATGGGGCAAGCGAGATGGCGGCCGCGTTTCCGGCGTTGACGCGCGCGATCGGCGTGGAGCGGGTAACCGGCCTCGCGTTGCTGTCCACCCTGGTCGGCATGGCTTGTCCCGGGCTTCATTCCATCTTCACGGCCTTTCAGGCGGATTTGCTGGACGGCGTGCCCGCGCGTCCCGGGATTGGGTTTCGCGTGCGGATCGCCGACCCTCGGTTCCGGGTGGTTCGCATGGCGGTGGGCGGAGCGGGGATCGCGGCCACCGTCTCGGCCTTCGTCCGGATGCCGCCAATGCCGGTAACTGGGATGGCCACATTGGTGGACCTGGTGGCGGCGGATGAATTCGCCGGACGGCGTGTTCTGGTCGTTGGCGGTTCGCGGGGCCTGGGCGCCTTGTCAGCGCGGATGATCGCCGCCGGTGGCGGTGAGGTTGTGATCACCTATGCGCGCGGCGCGGCGGACGCCGGCGAGGTGGCGGCCGATATCGGCGCGTTCCGGGGTAAGGCGGCCTGTGTGGTTCATCCGCTGGATGTTTCCCGGGACCTGGCGCCACAGCTCGCCGGGATCGAGGGGGTTTTCACGGACCTGCTGTATTTCGCGACGCCATCAATCCGGCGGCAGAAGAACGCGGTGTTCGTTCCAGCGCTGCACCAGGAGTTTTTCCAGTGCTACGTGCTGGCCTTCGCGGAACTGACGGCGTTGTTGCTGGCGCGCGATCCAGAGGCGAAACTCGGCGTGCTGTACCCTTCGTCTGTCGCGGTGGTGGAACGACCGGAGGAAATGACGGAATACGCCATGGCGAAAGCGGCGGGTGAGGTGCTCGCAGCCGATCTCGCGGTCGCAAATCCGCGGTTGAACATGGTGATCGACCGGTTGGGCCGGCTGCCGACGGATCAGAACGCGACCGTGGTGCAGGCGGAGTTCGAGGATCCGATCACGACGATGCTTCCGCTGCTGCGACGGACATTGGGGCGCCCGGAGGGGTTATGAAACCATGGCGCCTTTTCATCGAATGGCGCGAGCGTCGTTCCGCGCTCAGCGATATGGAAAAGCGGCGGATCGAAGAACAAGCCCTGTACGTCAGAAACCTCAACAATTCCTTCAATCTGGCGCTTTCGGCGCTTGAACGAGGCGATCTCGGGGTGGTCGCGGAACAATGGGACCTCGCCCAGGCGACGATGCCTGAATATGTCGCGTCGTCGCGGCACACGCTCAGGGTATTGATGAGTCTGGAACGATATGACGAGGCCGAGGCGCATTGTCAGGCGGGTCTGCGGGGCAAGCCTCGGGATTTCCATTTTCGGCGCGGTCTGGCGCTGATCGCGGAGGCGCGCGGGGAGTATGAGAGCGCGCTGGCGCGGTGGAGAGCACTGCCGGCCGAGGGTGAGGATTACGCGGAGGCGCGGCTGCACGAGGCCCGGAACCTTCTGTTTCTGAAGCGCGACGAGGAGGCGGACCGGGTGCTGACGGTCCTGACCCGCCGCCGACCGGAGGAGGTCCTGGCCTGGACGGAGCTTGCCCGGGTCGCCGAACGGCGGCAGGACTGGGCTCGAGCCGAAACGTTTTGGCGTCACCTTACAACTTTTGAACCAGGCGACGTTGGTTCGTATCACGCGGGTCTGGCGCGTGCGCAATCACAGCAGGGGCGAGACGACGCGGCGGAAGCCACATTGCGGCGGGCCCGGGTCATCCATCCCGGTGATCTCGAGGTCGTGGTGACGTCGTGTCATGTGGCGATGCATCGGGGCGACGTCGCGGTCGCGGCCGAAAGATGGGCGCTGGTGCGCCTGATGGCCCGCGGGTTTCAGGAGGGGTATCGGGAAGGCGCGCGATGTTCGTGGGACGCCGGGCGGCCTGACGAAGCGGAGGACATCATCCGCGAGGCGATTGAGCGGTTTCCCGATGAGGTTTGGCCATTGTTCGAATACGCGGTCATGGCGCATCAACGACGAGATTGGCGCGAGGCGGTGATCCGCTGGTCGGCGGTTTTGACCCGGTTTCCCGGGCACGAGGAAGCGCTGGGGCTCCTGCATACCGCGTCGGATGAGGCCGCGATGTCCCAGTTGGGCAATGGCGGCAACGCGCCGGGCGCCGCTTCCGGGGCGAGGCAGGATGACGGCGGCGGCATGCGCTAAGTTGTTTGTATGGAAATCAGCGCGGGCCGATGATAGCTGGTCGGAGAGACAAGTTCACGGAAGCCAGGATGTCCAATATTCGGAGTACAATTCGGAATCGGCTGTGGCGCGCCCAACAGCCGCCCTTCCGGGGCAGGGCGGCGGGGGCGGCGACATCGCCGTTGAGCGATCGGCCGATACTCGTTGATGTCCTGCACAGGCGCCGGCCTTCGATCATTCTGGTCACGGACGCCGGGCGTGGGGACGCCGCGTTTTCATTGGCGTCGCATTTGAAAAGCCGCGCGATCGACGCGGCCGTAATCGCGGTGGATACCTGGACCGGGTCCTGGCGGGACTGGGTGGACGATGAAGCATTCCGTATCCGCGGGACCGGCGGCCAGGCGGACGGATTTTTCGCGGACTTCAATGGGGCGGCGCGGGACCTTGACATTGATGATTTCATCATTCCGTTGCCGCTCGACGCGAAGAACACGATCGGGGTTCTGCGGAACCATGGCGTGGTTCCGGACATCATTTATATCGATGCGGCCGGCGAGACCTTCAGCCCGAAAGCGGATGTCGAGATATGGTGGCGCCTGCTGATGCCCGGTGGTCTGTTGATCGTCGATGGCTGGCGCGGGGACGACTTCTCCGGGACGATCGATCTCACGGACGATTTGTATCCAGGGCAGACGGGTTCGTTCTTCATTCATCGGACTGGCGATACGTATCTGGTATCGAAGCCCCGTATCGAAGCAATGACGGAGGAATTTCCGCGGCTATTGACGCGCACCGCCGGTCTTGTGCAAAAATGGCGTGAGGATTGCAGGATCCGGTTCACATCAGAAATCGAGACCGAGAGCACGGACGCGGTCGAGGAAATCCAACGCTATATTTTGTTCAATGGGCCTGCCTGGCATCCCATCCGGAGCCGGATTCAGGAGCAAATCGCGAGGAAGTTCCGGATATATAACAAAAACGTCACGTCCGCCGACATATTTGAACGGGACGGGGCGGTCAGATCTGAGTTCATCGCCGCGGTCCGGAATTCCATTCCTGGTTTCAAAGGCCGGTATCATCGTCCCGTGGACAATGCCGCGTTCGACCGGTTTGAGCTTTTGGCGCCCTTCGAAAATCCCTACACTGGATTCGCGCTTCCCGGCCGGTTGAACCGGAACATGGGGACCGCGAGGTCACCGGCCTTTGTCGCGTATCGCGGCCGGGACCATGATCTTTTTCTCACTCCGTTAGGATATGAGCTCTTCCGGGACCGGGATGGCGTTTACTGGCCCCTGGCATCGACCGGAGCTTATTCCGCCGAGGCCATGGAGCAGAAGACATCAGACATTAGCAACACTGTCGTCATCGCGCAGGATACGTTCGAGGGAACCAATTTTTCGCATTTCCTGTTGGACTGGGTTCCCAGAATTGGTCACCTGATCGAATCGGGCCTCGTCGATGCACGAGATTGTGTTTTCGTTCTTGGTGGGGTTCCGTCGGAGTTCCACGTGCATGTGATACGGTCGTTGTGCGATATGTACGATCTGCGGGATGCACAGTTCTTTTTTCCGGATCAGCCGATAATCTGGAGCTTGCGAGGCGAGGTGTGGTTTTTTTCGGATGTTCGCGAGGCGATCATGCATCCCGCGAACATGGCCCATCCAAAATCCATGCGGATCGTGCGCGACGTCTGCGCCAGGATAAAGACCGTTCATGACGAGACGAGGCGCATTTACATTTCCCGTGGCGATACGCCACTGCGTCGGATTGGGAACAAAGCGGAGCTGATGACGGCTCTCCATCCCCTGGGGTTCGTTGAGGTGCAACTGGGGAAATTGCCGTTCCTGGAACAGGTGAAGGTCATGCGGGAGGCTGAGGTGATCGTGGCACCTCACGGCATGGGCCTGACGCACATTCTTTTCCATCAGGGTTCGCCATTGGTGGTGGAATTGCACAATCCGTTGATTGGGACCGATACGTACGCGTTCCCGGCCCATGCGCTGGGATTCCGCTATCATCCGGTCGTTGGTGAGCCGATCCCTGGTGATGCCCATGATTTCAACATTGGGATCGCGGATGTTCTGGAGGTTCTGGCTCGGGAAGGCGTGGAAGCCCGCCCCGTGCCGGCCCTTTTTTCCGGCGAGGGGTTGCTCGTGGAATTTCGCCGTGGTGTCCAGGCGACCGGAGCCCAGGAGGTGGTTGAGTGGCCGGAAGGGGTGACGGAGGGGACGATCTATCGCCATGTGCGGGACGATCCGGCCGGACGGCCAGACGATAATGTCGCCTGGATTGAGGTGCGGAACGCGATTGAAGGGCGGCGGTATGTCTGCTCGTGCGACGTGTGGATTCCTCAGGAAACGGAGGCCCGTCATTTCACCCTGCTTTGCGAGGAGTTCATGGCCTCCCATCATGTTGGGGTCGATATGTCGAAGCGAGGCCGGTGGCAGAGGGCGGAAGTGGAAGGGATCGCCACGGGTTCTGTCGTGAATGTCGTCGCCCGGTTCGATGCGGTTGCCGATGCGGTGTGTTACACCAGTCGATGGCGGATCGAAGCCGGGCGCGAGGAGAATCCTGTCAGGGCGTGAACCCATCCGAACCGGGCGCGTGGTCAATGGCGGCGCGGTTGAAGCGGCGCATGTTACCCGCCGCATCCACCGATGAACGCACGGCTGAATCGCCGAAAAAACTTCAAGGGGCCGATATGCGGACAACCGTTGTCCAGACAGTGGAATTCGGACGTGAAGGACACGCGGAAAGCTTTCTGGTGTCAGGGTGGGGCGCGGTGGCGGCCCGGTATACGCCGACCGCTGGCGAAGAAAGCATCCTCGCCTTGCCCGCGCTTCATGCGCCGGCGGGATTTCTGATCGCACTCAGTTTCGATATCGAACAGCCGTTGTTTCTGGAGGTGTTGTTGAACGGCGTCCCGCTTGGATGCCGATGGATTGCAAAATCGGGGATCGAAATCTGGCGGGCCGGTCCAACCAGTGCGCCGATGCCGATCGGCCTTACCTTTCGTTATCCAAGGCAACGCCGGCCAGGCGGAAGCACGCTGGTCAAATTCCGCCCCCCACTCGGCATGCATTGCCAGAAGTTGCGACTTATACGGATCGACGGTCCAGACGCCGCGCCCGCGCCGGATGACACGCTGGTGCCGCCCAACGATGTCCTGGCGATGGAATTCACCTCATTGGGCGACGATTGCGAGTTCGGGCTCGTGCAACGCGCTTTGGGCGCGGAGCCACTGGGATTGTTGCGGTTTTCCGCCTCTGATCTGTTCAATGTGGCGCGCGGCATCGAGACGAACTGGGAAGGTCTCGGTGAACGCCTGTCGGTGGCGGTCGAGGATGGTGAGTGGATGACCCGGGAACTGGGTTATGACCTGCGCTGGCACACGTTCATGGCGCCCGATAAAATCACCGCCGACGCGTTGCTGGCGAAGGAAAAGCGAAAAACCGAATTCCTGCGCCGCCGATTAATGGCGGAAATCGCGGGCGCCGAGCGGATTTTTGTCGTGAAATCCAGAGACAATCCCGCCTCCATGGAGAACGTCGCGCGGCTACTTCGATTGTTGAATCGTGACGCGCCGAACTGGATATTGTGGGTGACCGCGGATGGTATACCGGGCCACGTCGAATTGGTGGCACCCAGGCTCTTGCGCGGGCACGTTACCCGGTTCGCCCTGCCTGGCCCGGCGATCAATAATTATGTTTTCGCCGATTGGCTTTCAGTTCTGCGCCGCGCGTGGCTGTTAGCCCGAGGTCCGTGGCGGGAAACACGGCCGCCCGCGGCCGATGCGGAGGACGCGCGCCTCGAGGCCGCCGCTCTGGCGGCCGCGATCGCGCCGGTGACAGATGCGGATCCCCAGGCCGGGCCGGACCAGAAGGCGGCGGGAGGCATGACGGAATTGCTGTTCGGCTTCGGGGGCAACGACCGGCCCTGGCTTATATCCGGCTGGAGTGGCGATGAACCTGGTATCCGCTGGGCCATCGACCACGAAAGCCGCTTCGCCATGACGCTTCCGGGCGACGCTACGCATTATCTGCTGGAACTCGATTTTCACACTGCGACCGAACAGCCAGGCCTGCCAGCGCTGCAACGTATCGGGCTGCGGGTCGATGGCAAGCCGGTGGCGCGAACCGCGATCGGGCATAATACCACCATCGCGTTCGGGTTCGCGCGTCCTGACATGAATCGGACACTGTGCGAATTCACCCTGGACCTCCCCGATGCGGTCCGGCCGTCGGATACAAGCGCTTCCGGCGATGACCGATTGCTCGCGATCGCCATGATCAGGGCACGCGTTTTTCCGGCCCGTCCGGTCGCGCGTTTCACGCCGACCGCTTCGTTTCTTACCCTCCCGAGCGGGCTCGGCCGTGAAGGACTCATGGACGCCACGCGACGGCTGGCCGGCCGGCCGGTGGTGGAACTCGTCAGTCAATTCGAAAGCATTGGCCATGATTGCGAACTCGGCCTGTTTCAACGCATGTGCGGAGCCGAACCAGCGGGATTGTTCAGATTTGGCGACATCGACTGCCGCTTCCTGATCCGAGGTCTCGACATGGAATTCGCTGCCATCGCCGACAAGAATCAGCTTTCTGCGGTCCTGAACACGCCCGATGGCGATTTCCATGTGCATCACGACCAGTATGGATTTCGCTATCACACCTTCGCTTTCGCGAAGGAAACCACCGCGGAAGCCGTCGTCGCGCGTCACGCGCGGCTTTTGCCGTTCAGCAGACGCACGCTCTTTGAACGCATTGCGAATTCGGAGCGGGTCTTCGTTTTCAAGCGCACCCGCCCCACCGCAGATGCCGAGGGTGTCGCGATCCTTCGCGCATTGCGGGCTCACGGACCGGCACCGTTCCTTTATGTGGTGCCCGCCGATCGAGATCATCCGTCCGGTTTGGTCGAGGTCGTCGAGCCAGGCTGCCTGAAAGGCTATCTGAGCCGGTTCTGGACCCAGGGAATGGAAACGATTCCTTTCCGTTCGTGGCTGGAACTCTGCCTGAATGCCAATGCGTTGCTCAATGACGCCTCCTGCGTCAATGGCCACCGGTGATGTTCTTTATTTGGTATTTAATCACAGAAGTACCCCTCCCGGAATACAAACTATATTGGCAGTACCTTGAAAACACCGTGCCGTGGGCCATTTTCTCCGGTGTGTTTTATTTTGGGGATATATTGAAGAATCCGTACGAGCGGCGAGGTTTAAATGTTTCCTGATTACCCCTCTTCCTCAGCCGCCCAATATCCGGCACAAACCATGAACGAATGGCGATTTGACGGAGAATCAGGATGGCCCGCAACACGGTCCAATTCCAAAAGGGGCTCAGTGAGCCCGCTTTCGAGTGCCATTACGGCAC
>CANJJS010000157.1 GCA_947474705.1 Acetobacteraceae bacterium
ACGGGTTCCGGACGAAAGAAAGATCCGGAATCGGGAGAGACGATCCCGATTCTTTTCAGAATGCCGGAGTGCCCGCCTGGGTTCTTTTATTGCGCGACGGTACCACAATGGAAATGAGGGGATGCATGAAATGCCGGCGACGATCTTCTTACGCCGCTGGAACGTCCGCGCGGCCTGCCGATCGGCAATTTGACCAGCCAGTTCTTCGCGAATGTGTATCTCGACGGCCTGGATCATTTCGCGACGGAGGTCTTGCGCGCGCCGTATCTTCGTTACGTCGACGATTTCGCGTTGTTCCACGACGACCCGGCGGTTCTGGCGGGCTGGCGGCACCGGATCGCGGCTTGGCTGCAGGGGCGGCGTCTGTCCTTGCATCCTCGCAAAACCTTGGTCCAGTCCACCCGCCTTCCCGCGCCCTTTCTTGGCCTGGTCCTCTATCTGGGCCGCCGCCGTTTACCGGCCGAAACCGTGGAGCGGTTCCGTAACCGTCTGCGCGGCCTGCGCGACCGCTGGCGCGTCGGCACCTTGCTGACACCGGCTGTCGAGGCACGGATACAAGCCTGGATCGCGCATGCCTCGCGCGCCGATACGTGGCGATTGCGCCACGCGATCTTCCGTGCCGGGTGGTTCGACCCGGCACGGGGGCTTGACCGCCCCCTGATTCGCGCGTCCTGCGCGGCGGGTCCTGGAACAACAACCCCAGGAACCTCCGTTCGGGCACCCGGAACAGGAACGATCCCCGGAACCGGAACAACAACATTGGCTTCCGAGTGGCCAGCACGCCTCCATGCCAGAGCCAGGCATATCCGGGTCCGTCCCCGGGTTCGCCTGGGCGCGCCGAGGCGGCGTCCAGGGGCGGTCACGATGAGTGGGGCGGCTTGACACCCCCTGGCTGACGGCGCCCGCCTTGGCTCGAAGACGGGCGGCGGGCGCCGGAAAACTCCGGGACATGCCCGGCGGGATTTGGTATGGATCGGTCCATGAGCACCGCCCTTCGCGTCCCGCGCATGACTCAGGACCAGTTCCTCGATTGGGCTGAAGCCCAGGAGGGGCGGTTCGAGTTCGACGGATTCGAACCGGTGGCGATGACCGGGGGGATTGCCAACCACAATCTGATCGGCATCAACATTCTCGTCGCCTTGCGTCAA
Source organism: Acetobacteraceae bacterium (assembly GCA_947474705.1). Lineage (GTDB taxonomy): Bacteria > Pseudomonadota > Alphaproteobacteria > Acetobacterales > Acetobacteraceae > Rhodopila. The sequence continues at coordinate 1,149 of CANJJS010000157.1, forward strand.
CGCCTTCGCGGTACGGGATGTCGTCCTTTGGGGCCGGATGCGGGCCTCGCGACGATCGGGGATGCCGTCCGGTATCCAGATGGTCTCGTGACATGCTCCCAGTTTCGCGGAACCGATCGCCTGATACCCGGCGCCGTCGTGGTGTTCGAGGTCGTCAGCCCCACCTCCGGCCGTATGGACCGGATCGTCAAGGTCCGCGAATACGCCGCCGTGCCGTCCATCCGCCGCTATGTCATTGTCGAGTCCGCCTGTACTGGGCTGACCGTGCTGTCGCGGGCCGAGGCTGGTCAGGACTGGACATTGAAGACGTTGACCCTCGGGGACACCCTGCCTCTGCCGGAAATTGGCATCGAGGTGGCGGTGACGGAGTTCTACGAGGACGTCGATACCGAAGCCGCCGGCGCTTTCTGATCGAGCGCCGGGTCCCAGCCCCCTCTGTTGCGATGCGGCAGGATTATTGCCATTTCCTCCGGCGTAAGGCAGTGTGGGCCTCTTGCGGCACTCACGCCGCCTCCAACGGGTAACAGAGACGACACGATGCATGAGGTTGAGAGCCAGGGCCTGTACGATCCCCGCAACGAGCACGACGCCTGCGGTGTCGGTTTCATCGCGAACATCAAGGGCCGAAAATCTCACGACATCGTCACGCAAGGTCTGAAAATCCTCGAGAATCTGGACCATCGCGGCGCGGTTGGGGCCGATCCCCTGATGGGCGACGGCGCGGGATGTTTGATCCAGATGCCGGATCAGTTGCTCGCCGACTGGGCCAAGACGGCGGGGAAGAGTCTGCCGAAGCCGGGCCGTTACGCGGTGGCCATGTGCTTTCTGCCTCAGGACGAGAAGGCGCGTGCCTACGCGGTGGAGCGGTTCGAGACCGTGGTGGCCCAGGAGGGGCAGACCATGGTGGGGTGGCGGGAGGTTCCGACGGATTTGACGGGGCTTGGGAAGGCCGTCATCGACTCCATGCCCGTGATCGCCCAGGCGGTGATCTCGGCGAGCGCGGCGATCAAGGACCAGGATGCGTTCGAGCGGAAGATTCTCGCGATCCGGAAGCAGATTCTGAACAATGTCCGCTCGATGGAGGAGCGCAAGGCGCTGCCGGGTCTGAGCGAGTTGTATATGCCGTCGTTCTCCAGCCGGACGGTGGTTTACAAGGGGCTGCTGTTGGCGACGCAGGTGGGCTCGTTCTATAAGGATTTGGCGAACCCGCTGACTCAGTCGGCGCTGGCGCTGGTGCATCAGCGCTTCTCGACGAACACGTTCCCGTCCTGGCGGCTGGCGCATCCCTACCGGTTCCTGGCGCATAACGGCGAGATCAACACGGTCCGCGGCAATGTGAACTGGATGTATGCGCGTCGCCGTTCCATGTCGTCCGATTTGATCGGGCCTGATCTGGACAAGATGTGGCCGATCATTCCGCATGGGCAGTCGGATACGGCGTGTCTGGACAACGCACTCGAGATTCTGGTCGCGGGCGGTTACTCGCTCGCGCACGCCATGATGATGTTGATCCCCGAGGCCTGGGCCGGCAATCCGCTGATGAGCCCAGAGCGGAAGGCGTTTTACGAATATTACGCGGCGCTGATGGAGCCCTGGGATGGGCCGGCGGCGATCGCGTTTACCGATGGGCGGCAGATCGGCGCGACTCTGGACCGGAACGGGTTGCGGCCCGCGCGTTACATCGTCACCGACGACGACCATGTCATACTTGCCTCGGAAGCGGGCGTGCTGCCTATTCCGGAAGAACGCATATTGCGAAAGTGGCGGTTGCAGCCTGGCAAGATGTTGCTGATCGACATGGATCAGGGACGGATCATCGACGACGACGAGATCAAGCAGCAACTCGCGACGGAGCATCCGTACGCGGAATGGCTGAAGACGACTCAGTTCAAGCTGGAAGATTTGCCCGATACGGATCAGCGCGGCCTGCCTCGCCCGAACGACGACGGGGTGTTGCACCAGCAGCAGAACGCGTTCGGCTACACGCAGGAAGACATGCAGTTCTTCCTGGAGCCGATGGCGCGGGAGGGCGACGATCCCATCGGCTCGATGGGCACGGATACGCCGCTGGCGGTGCTGTCGAACAAGGCGAAGCTGCTGTTTAATTACTTCAAGCAGAATTTCGCGCAGGTGACGAACCCGCCGATCGACCCGATCCGGGAAGAGCTGGTGATGTCGCTGGTGTCCATGATCGGGCCTCGCCCGAATCTGCTGGGGCATCACGCGGGGAACCATTACCGGTTGGAGGTCGCGCAGCCGATCCTGACCAATGGCGATCTGGAGAAAATCCGCGACATCGAGAACCTGGCGGGCGGTGCTTTCCGCACCCAGACGATCGACACGACCTGGCCCGCGAGCGAGGGCGCCGAGGGCATGGAGCGCGCCGTCGAGCGTGTGTGCCGCGAGGCGACGGAAGCGGTGCTCGCCGACTACACGATTCTGATATTGTCGGATCGCGCGGCGAGCCATGACCGGATCCCGATCCCGTCGCTGCTGGCGACGGCCGCGACTCACCATCATCTGATCCGGCAGGGGCTTCGCACAGGGACGGGTCTGGTGATCGAGACGGGCGAGGCGCGGGAGGTGCATCACTTCTGCGTGCTGGCCGGTTACGGCGCGGAGGCTGTCAATCCGTATCTGGCGTTCGAGACGCTGGAACAGATCCGGTTGAAGCAGAAGCTGGACCTGTCGGCCTACGACGTCCGCAAGAACTTCCTGAAGGCGATCGGCAAGGGCATCATGAAGGTGATGTCCAAGATGGGGATTTCCACGTACCAGTCGTACTGCGGCGCGCAGATTTTCGACGCGGTCGGGCTGTCCACGAAGTTTATCGACAAGTGTTTTACCGGCACCGCCTCGACGATCGAGGGCGTGGGCTTCAAGGAAATCGCGGAAGAGGCGGTCACCCGTCACCGCAATGCTTACGGCGACAGCCCGCTGTACCGGTCGATGCTGGATGTGGGCGGCGATTACCAGTTCCGTCTGCGGGGCGAGGCGCATGCCTGGTCGCCGGACTCGGTGGGCAAGCTGCAACACGCGGTGCGCGGCGGGTCCTACGCGGGCTTCAAGGAATTCACGCAAACCATCAACGATCAGAGCGAGCGTTTGCTTACGATCCGCGGGCTGATGGATTTCCGGTTCGCGGACCAGCCGATTCCGATCGAGGAGGTGGAACCGGCGAAGGAGATCGTGAAACGCTTCGCCACGGGCGCGATGAGCTTTGGGTCGATTTCTCGCGAGGCGCATACGACTTTGGCCATCGCCATGAACCGGATCGGCGGCAAGTCGAACACGGGGGAGGGCGGCGAGGAATCGGATCGTTACGTCCGAATGGCGAACGGCGATTCCGAACGGTCGGCGATCAAGCAGGTCGCCTCGGGCCGGTTCGGCGTGACGACGGAATATTTGGTCAACGCCGACGACATCCAGATCAAGATGGCGCAGGGCGCGAAGCCGGGCGAGGGCGGGCAATTGCCCGGCCATAAGGTGGACAAGAACATCGCCAAGGTCCGGCACTCAACGCCGGGCGTGGGGCTGATCTCGCCGCCGCCGCATCACGACATTTATTCGATCGAGGATCTGGCGCAGCTCATCCACGATCTGAAGAACGTGAACACGAAGGCGCGGATTTCCGTGAAGCTCGTGTCCGAGGTCGGTGTCGGCACGGTCGCGGCCGGTGTGTCGAAGGCGCGGGCGGACCATGTGACGATCGCGGGCTATGAGGGCGGTACGGGCGCGAGTCCGCTGACCTCGCTGACGCACGCGGGCTCGCCGTGGGAGATCGGGCTGGCGGAGACGCAACAGACTTTGGTGCTGAACGGGCTGCGCGGGCGGATCGCGGTGCAGGTCGATGGCGGGTTCCGCACGGGCCGCGATGTCGCGATCGGCGCGCTGTTGGGCGCGGACGAGTTCGGCTTCGCCACCGCGCCGCTGATCGCCGCGGGATGCGTGATGATGCGCAAATGCCATCTCAATACCTGCCCGGTGGGCGTCGCGACTCAGGACCCTGTGCTGCGGAAACGCTTCACGGGACAACCGGAGCACGTCATCAATTTCTTCTTCTTCATCGCGGAAGAACTGCGCGAAATCATGGCGCAACTCGGGTTCCGGACGCTGTCGGAAATGGTCGGACGGGTCGATCGTTTGGACATGCGCCGGTCCGTGGAACAGTGGAAGGCGAAGGGCGTCGATCTGACGCGGCTGCTGTATCAGCCGATGCCGAAGGACGGCGTGGCGATCCATAATTGCGAAACGCAGGATCATCACCTCGACAAGGCGCTGGACCAGGAACTTATTGTCGAAGCGGCGGCGGCGCTGGAAAAGGGCGAGCCGGTGCGGATCGAGAAACCGGTGCGCAACGTCAACCGGACCGTGGGCGCGATGCTCTCGGGCGAGGTGGCGAAGCGTTACGGCCACGCTGGTCTGCCGGAGGACACGATCTCCATCGCGCTGTCGGGCAATGCGGGTCAAAGCTTTGGCGCGTTCCTCTCGCGCGGCGTGTCGCTGACGTTGACGGGCGATGCCAACGATTATGTCGGCAAGGGGCTTTCTGGCGGGCGCGTCGTGGTACGCCAGCCGGCCGCCACGCGCCGCGATCCGACGGAAAACATCGTGGTTGGCAACACGGTGCTCTACGGCGCGGTCTCCGGCGAAGCCTATTTCCAGGGTGTCGCGGGCGAGCGGTTCGCCGTCAGAAATTCCGGCGCGGTGGCGGTGTCCGAGGGTTGCGGGGATCACGGCTGCGAATACATGACCGGCGGCGTGGTGCTGGTGCTCGGGCAGACGGGCCGCAACTTCGCGGCGGGGATGTCGGGCGGGATCGCCTATGTCTACGATCCCGAGGGGCGGTTCAAACAGCTTTGCAACACCGCGCAGGTGGATCTGGAAAAGATCGCGCCGGCGGAACTGGGCCTGGCCGACGCGGTGGGGCGGCCGAAGCAACGCTCCGTCAGTGTCGACGACAACGGCATGGGCGATCCGCTGGGCTTCGACGCGGAACGTCTGCGCATTCTGGTCGAGCGTCATTTGTTGTTCACCGGCAGCGAGCGCGCGCGTTCGCTGCTCGACAACTGGGACGCGGCGCTGGCCAGTTTCGTGAAAGTCATGCCGCGGGATTACCGGCGCGCGCTGCTGGACCTCCGGGCCGAGCAGGACGCCGCGACGACCGTCGCGGCGGAGTGAAGACAACCATCTGACACGACGCCGCGCGCGCGTTTCTTCGTCACGTCCCGGCTTCGTGCCGGGACCGATGGCCCGGTCGAGCCGGGCCATGACGAAGGAGACGGACGCGGCCCAAATGCCTTGGAGACGACCATGGGGAAGGTTACCGGGTTTCTGGAAATCGAGCGCCACGATCGCGGCTATGAAAAAGCCGCCGAGCGCGTCCAGAATTTCAAGGAATTCATCAAACCGCTGGCGCCGAAAGAGCTGAACGACCAGGCCGCGCGCTGCATGGATTGCGGCATTCCGTTCTGTCATAATGGATGCCCGGTGAACAACATGATTCCGGACTGGAACAACCTCGTCTATCGCGAGCAGTTCCAGGACGCGTCCATCGTGCTGCACTCCACCAACAATTTCCCGGAATTCACGGGCCGCATCTGCCCCGCGCCGTGCGAGGCGTCCTGCACGCTGAACATCGACGACACGCCGGTGACGATCAAAACCGTCGAATGCGCCATTGTCGATCGCGCCTGGCAGGAAGGCTGGATCGTTCCGGAGATCGCCGCCAAAAAGACCGGTAAGCGCGTCGCCATCGTCGGGTCCGGGCCCGCGGGTCTGGCGGCGGCGCAGCAACTCGCGCGCGCGGGTCATGCGGTGGTGCTGTTCGAGAAGAACGACCGGATCGGCGGCCTGCTGCGCTATGGCATTCCCGACTTCAAGATGGAAAAACACCTCATCGACCGGCGCATCGAACAGATGACGGCGGAAGGTGTCGAGTTTCGCGCGGGTGTCGAGGTCGGCAAGGACGTGACCGTCGATTCGCTGCTGGCGGAGTTCGACGCGGTCGCGCTGACCGGCGGCGCCGAGTGGCCGCGCGACCTGGCCGTGCCGAACCGGGACCTGGACGGCATTCATTACGCGATGGATTTCCTGTCGCAGCAGAACAAGCGCAACGCGGGCGACGACGAGGCCACGGCGGCGGCGAACGGCACCATCTCCGCCAAGGGCAAGCATGTCGTGGTGATCGGCGGCGGCGATACGGGCTCCGACTGCATCGGCACCTCGGCGCGGCAGGGCGCCGCCTCGATCACGCAGATCGAGATCATGCCGAAACCGCCGGTCAAGGAAGACAAGGCGATGGTCTGGCCGGACTGGCCCAACAAGCTCCGCTCGTCGCACGCGCACGAAGAAGGTGTGTCCCGCGACTGGTCCGTGCTGACGAAGGACGCGGTGAGCGAGAACGGCCGGGTCGTGGCGCTGGATTGCGCGCGCGCCGAATGGACCAAGGACGCCAGCGGCCGCATGCAGCTTGGCGAGGCGGCGGGCAGCGCCTTCCAGTTGAAAGCCGATCTGGTGCTGCTGGCCATGGGCTTCCTTGGCCCGCGCAAGAACGCGCTTCTGGAGCAGGCCGGTGTCACGCTCGACGCCCGAGGCAACGTCGCCGCGAACACGGTCGACTATCGCACCTCTCGCGACGGGCTGTTCGCGGCGGGCGACATGCGCCGCGGCCAGTCCTTGGTCGTCTGGGCCATCCGCGAGGGCCGTCAGTGCGCGCGGGCGGTGGACCAGTTCCTGATGGGCGCGACGGTCCTGCCGCGCTGAGGCGCCGGGGCTTTGCCCCGGACCCCACGAGGGCTCCGCCCTTCGAACCCGCCAAGGGCTCGCCCTTGGAACCCCGGGATTGGTGCCCCGCGGAGGGGGTGTTGCCGTGACCGGCTCGGTCACGGCAACAC
>CANJJS010000158.1 GCA_947474705.1 Acetobacteraceae bacterium
GGCAAGTCGACGCTGTTCAAGCTGATCCTTGGCCAGTTGTCGCCCGATGGCGGCGAAATCTCGCTGCCCAAAGGCACCCGCGTCGCCAGCGTGGACCAGGAACATCCGGCGACACCGGTCAGCCTGCTCGACACGGTGCTGGAGGCGGATGCCGAACGCCACGCGCTGCTGGCCGAACTGGACACCGCCGATCCGGAGCGCATGGGCGATATTTACCTGCGGCTGGAGGAAATCGGCGCGGACCGGGCGCCCGCTCGCGCCGGGGAAATCCTCGCCGGTCTGGGGTTCTCGGTCGAAGACCTCGCGCGCCCCATGTCGCATTTCTCCGGCGGCTGGCGGATGCGCGTCGCTCTCGCCGCCGCCTTGTTCGCCGAGCCTGGGCTTTTACTGCTCGACGAACCCACCAATTATCTCGACCTGGAAGGGGCGATGTGGCTGGAGGCGCGGTTACGAAAATACCCGAACGCGGCCATCGTCATCAGCCACGATCGCGAACTTCTTAATAATTCGGTCGATTCTATATTGCATCTGCGCGAGGGAAAGCTGGACCTTTACACGGGCGGTTACGACGATTTCGAACGCCGCCGCGCGGAAAAATCGCGCCTGCAATCGGCGTCCCGGGCGAAACAGGAAGCCGAGCGGGCGCATCTGCAAAGCTTCGTCGACCGCTTCCGCGCCAAGGCCAGCAAAGCGGCGCAGGCGCAGTCGCGGATGAAGCGTCTGGCGAAGCTGGAGCCGATCGCCGCGGTCATCGAGGAACGGGTGGCGCCCTTCACGCTCCCATCTCCCGCGCGCCCGCTGGCGCCGCCGCTGATGCGGCTGGAACAGGCGAACGCGGGGTATGGCGAGGACACGATTCTGCGCGACATGAACCTGCGCCTCGACCTCGACGACCGCATCGGTCTCCTGGGTGTCAACGGCGCGGGCAAATCGACCTTCGCCAAAGTCGCGGCGGGCGCGCTGGCGCTGCAATCGGGCCGGATGCAACGCGAACACCGGATTAAAGTGGGCTGGTTCCACCAGCACCAGATCGAGGCGATGAACCCGTCCGACACGCCGCTGGATATTATTCGGGAGGCGCTGCCAGATGCCGCCGAAACCGCGCATCGCTCCCGCCTGGCGCAGTTCGGGCTTGGTTACGACAAGCAATCGACGACGGTGGAAAATTTATCGGGCGGCGAACGGGCGCGGCTGCTGCTTAATCTGGTCGCGATGGCGGCGCCGCATCTTCTGATTCTGGACGAGCCGACGAACCATCTGGATATCGACAGCCGCCGGGCGCTGCTGGACGCGTTAAACGAGTATCGGGGGGCGGTGATTCTCATCACCCACGACCGGTCGCTGATGGAACTGGTCGCGGACCGGCTGTGGCTGGCGGCGGACGGGACGATCGCGCCGTTCGAGGGCGACATGGACGATTACGCGCGGCTGGTGCTGGAACGCGCGAAGGTCGGCGCCGCGCCGGGCCAAGGGAACAGGCAGGGGCGGGCGCCGAAATCGAAACGCGAGAAAAATCGGAAACTGGCCGCGTAATTTCAGGTTTTCGTGGGAGACCAGTTATAGAGTTTCGCGAGACTTCCGCCCATCAGCGCGGCGCGGTCGCTGTCCGACAACCGGTCCGTGACCTGGAACGCGTCCACGCCTTGCGCGTAGCTTAGCACGCCGACCGCTCGTGTCCAGTCGGTGCCCCACAGGCAGCGGCCGAAGCCGAAGGCGTCGAAAATCCGGAACAACGGATCCCAGATGTCCTTATACGGGAAGGGCTGATGCGCCAGGGTGCAAGCGCCGGAGATTTTCACGGCGATGTTGTCGTGCGCCGCCAAAGCCAGGAGTTTTGGGAGTTCGCCCCACGGGTTCGGCGGCGCGGGCGGCTCGAAAGGCTGGCGCAGACCGAGGTGGTCGATGACGATCCGTGTGTTGGGGTTGCGCGCGGCCATGGCCGCCGCCTGCTCCAGCCGGCCCCAGGCGAGGATGTTCACGGGGATCGCATGCCGCGCGGCGGCGGTCAGCACGCGATTAATGCCGGGATCGGCGGGGTCCTCGGACACGGAGTCATTCATCATGATGCGCACGCCCACCGTGCCGGGCGTGGCGGCCCAGACGTCGATGACGTCGCCGACGGCGGGATCGGAGGTATCGACGGGCTTGATCAGGCCGAAACGTCCGGGGTGCTTTTCGAACACCTCCAGCGCGTAACTTCCATCGAAACGATACATCGCGAAGGGGGAGACCAGGAGGGCGCCATCCACGCCGACCGCGTCCATGGCGGCAACCATTTCGTCGCCGGTCACGGAGTCCGGACCGTGCAGGAAGCCAGCCCAAGGGCGGGTGGGGGTGTTTTTTTGGTAGGTGTGAACCTGGCTGTCGATGATGGGCATGGCGTTTCTCCCCGTGGTTGGTTCCAGCGTACGCGGACGCACGGGAGGCGGCAACCTTGAGCCCGGCGCTTGACGGCATCGGCCGGGACCCATAGGGCCTGCCGCATGGCATGGAACATCGCCGGAGAACGGTGGCGCGTCCTTCGGGGCATCGGGTTGGTTTGTCTCGCGGGGACGATGTTTCCGGTGATGAACGCGTTCGCCAAGCTGTTGGGCGCCAATTACAATTCGCTTCAGATTTCATGGGCGCGTTTCTTCGGGCACGTGGTGTTTCTGGCGATCGTGTTCATGCCCGCGCGCGGGATCCGGCTGTTCATCACCCGGCGTCCGCGCATCCAGCTCGCGCGCTCGGCGGTGCAATGCCTGTCGAATGTTTGTTTCGTGACCGCGATCGTTTACCAGCCGCTGGCGGACGCCGCCGCGATCGGCATGATCGGGCCGCTGATCGTGGCGCTGCTGGCCTGGCCGATGCTGGGGGAACGCACGAGTTTCCGTCACGCCCTGGCGATCGCCGTGGGTTTCGCCGGTGTTTTGATCGTGCTGCGTCCCGGCGGGGTGGTGTTTCACTGGTCGGCGTTTTTCTTGCTGGGGAGCGCGGTGTCGTACGCGCTCTATCAGGTTTTCACGCGGATGGTCGCGAACACGGACCCGCCGGAAACGACGACATTTTACAGTTCCGCCTTTGGCGCGGTGGGGATGCTGGTTGTGCTGCCCTTCGTGTGGAAATCGCCGATGAACGTTGGGGATTTCCTGATGTTTTGCGGGCTCGGGGTGCTTGGCGGGCTTGGGCATTATTGCGTGGTGCGGGCGCTGGCCAACGCGCCGGCGAACATCATCTCGCCGTTTCAGTATTTCCAGTTGATCGGGTCGGCCGCTGTTGGATACGCGGTGTTCGGGCATTTTCCGGACGCGATGACGTGGCTGGGCGCGGCGGTCATCATGGGCGCGGGTCTGTATCTCGGCTGGACGCAGGCGCGGCGTTGATCGCGGTCCGACACGCCGAAACCCGCGCGCCGGGATGGGCACGCGGGTTTCCGTTTCTTCTCCGGACCTCCGCCCGGGGCGGCGGAGGCGGCGGGCTTTGTCTGTTACGACCCCGACTTGACCGGGGGCTTCGGCGCTGTCGTGCCGGCGGTGGTACCGCCACCGGGGGCCATCGTCGCGCCCGTTGTCACCTTGTCGTCCTTTTTGACCGGCGCGGCGGTTGTCGCCGTGGTAGTCCCGGTCGCGGTGCCCGTGGCCGTCGCGGCCGCCACCGGTTTGCCGTCCTTGGCGCTGGCCGCGGCGGGCTCGGCGGCGTTCGCGGCCAAGGGAAGAAGCACGAGACCCAGAGAGAAAACGCCAGCGGTGGCAAGGGTCAGAACGCGTTTCATTTGGGGTTCCTTTCCGCCGGGGGGAGTGTGGTTGTTGTCCCCGGCTGAAGACGATATGACCCCCCAATCGCGTCCGAAGAATGCGCGCGCCGTGGCGGAATTTTGGCACGATATCGAAATTAGATGAAACTTTGGTAAGGCCGGGGAAACCTCATGCAACTATCTGGCGTCCGGGTGCTCGACCTGACCCGTGTTCTTTCCGGCCCTTTCTGCACGATGCTGTTGGGCGATCTGGGCGCGGATGTCCTTAAGATCGAGGAACCGGCGGGGGATTCGGTGCGCCGCCAGGGCGCGATCAAGGACGGGTTGTCCGGGTATTTCGCGCAGTTCAATCGGAACAAGCGGTCGATGCGGTTGGATCTGCGCAAGCCTGAGGGCAAAGAGATTTTGGCGCGGCTGATCCGGGAGTCGGACGTGATGGTGGAGAATTTCCGGCCAGGGGTGCTGGCGCGGATGGGGTTTCCGCCGGAACGGTTGCATGAATTGCGGCCGTCTTTGGTGGTGTGCGCGATCAATGGGTTTGGGAGCGAGGGGCCGTATAAGGATCGTCCCGCTTTCGATTTTATCGCCCAGGCGTTGAGTGGGTTTATGAGTGTGAATGGGACCGAGGAGGGGGAACCATTGAGGTCGGGTCTGCCGATTTCCGATCTGGTCGCGGGGTTGTACGCGGCGCTGGCGATTACCGCCTCGGTTTTGCGGGCGCGGGAGACCGGAAAGGGCGAGATCGCCGAGGTCAGTCTGACCAACGGGATGGTCAGCATGCTCGCTTATATCGCGACGAATTATTTCGCGTCTGGCGTGGTGCCGCCACGCAGTGGCAACGACCATCCAATCGCGGCGCCCTATGGGTTATTTCCGACCCGGGACGGGCGGATCGCGCTGGCGCCGCCGGACGATGTGTTTTTCGGGCGGCTGGCGGATGTGCTGGGGTGTCCGGAGTTGAAGGACGATCCGCTTTACGGCACACAGAGCGCGCGGGTGGCGAACCGGGAGCGGATCAATGCGATCGTGGGCGGCAAGCTGGCGGCGCACACGACCGATTATTGGGTGAAGACACTGAACGACGCGGGCGTGCCCAGCGGGCCGGTGCACGGGGTCGCGGACGTTTTCGAGGATCCGCAGATATTGGCACAGAAGATGGTCATGGATGTCGAGCATCCCGGACATGGCACTGTCCGTATGTTGGGATTTCCGATGAAATTCCGCGACAGCGCCTGTTCCGTCCGCCTGCCCGCGCCCGATCTGGGGCAGCATTCCGACGAGGTTCTGGCCGGCCTGGGTTTCGACGACGCGGCCCGCGCGCGGTTGCGGGAGGCCGGGGTGATCTGATCGCGGGTTCGGGCTACAATTCCCACCTCACCGGCGGTTCGCCGCTCAACACGTCCCGTGGAGCCATTATGTCCGAGTTGCCTGTTCTGATCGTCGGCGGCGGTCCCGTCGGCCTGACCGCGTCGTTGTTGCTTTCGAAACACGGGATCCGTTCGCTGTTGGTGGAGCGGCATCCCGGCACCTCGATCGTGCCCAAGGCGCGCGGCATCAATGCCCGCACGATGGAGGTTTATCGTCAGTACGGCGTCGAGGCGGGCATCCGCGCCGCCGGGCTGGCGCCGGAGCGCACGGGACTTATTCTCTGGACCGAGAGCCTGGCGGGCCGCGAGATCGAACGCCGCATGCCCGGCCGCGCCAATCCGAAGAACCAGGCGATGGCGCCGGTGCCGAACTGCCTGTGCGCGCAAGACGATCTGGAACCGGTGCTACGGCAATACGCGGAGGCGGAGCCGCTCGGGGAAACCCGCTTCAACGCCGAAGTCGTCAACGTACGGCAGACCGCCGATGGCGTGGAAGCGGAGATCGTCGATCGTATCACTGGCGTATCGGCACCCGTGCGCGCGCAATACGTGATCGCCGCCGATGGGGCGCAAAGTCCGATCCGGAAGATGCTCGGCGTGCGGATGTTGGGGGTCGAGAAAATCTATGACAGTGTCAATATTCTTTTCAATGCCGATCTGACGCCCTGGACCGCGCATCGTCCAGGCGCGTTGTATTTCGTGGAACAACCCGATCTACGCGCGACGTTTCTGACGATCAACGCGACGGATCGGTGGAGCTTTCTGATTCACTCGCTGAGTCATTACGGTTACACACCGGCCGATTTCACGCATGAGAAATGTGTCGAGCTGATTCGCAAGGGCGCGGGCGCGCCGGATCTTGAGGTGAAGGTCCTGGGGATCAGTGCGTGGGAGGCCTCGGCGCATGTCGCGGAGCAGTACCGGCACGGGCGGATTTTCCTGTCGGGCGACTCGGCGCATGAGATGCCGCCGACCGGCGGGTTCGGGCTGAACACCGGCGCGCAGGATGTGCATAATCTCTGCTGGAAGCTGGCGGCGGTGCTGCATGGGCAGGCGTCCGACTCACTACTGGACACGTATCATCCGGAACGCCAGCCTTTGGGACGGACGATCACCAAAACGGCGCTGGACAATTGCCTGTCGATGGGGCGGACGGCGAAGCAGGACACCGTCGTGGTGGCGCGGCCGGAATTCCTCAGCGAGCAGGGGCTGATTTTCGGCGCCGCCTATGACTCGGCGGCGGTGATTCCGGATGGCACGCCGCCGGCGGAGAATCCCGATCCGGTCACGCGGTATTTGCCCTCGGCGCGGCCGGGCTGCCGTGCCCCGCATGTGGCGTTGCTGCGCGGGGAGGAGAAAATTTCTCCGATCGATTTGTTTGGGCCGCGGTTCGTGGTGCTGGCGGGTGCCAAGGGTCAGGCGTGGCGCGCGGCGGCTCAGGCTGTGTCGGGACCGAAACGTCCGGAGATCGTGGGATATACGATCGGGGCGGGCGGCGATCTGGGCGATCCCGATGGGGCCTGGAACGAGATGTACGGTGTGGAGCCGGAGGGCGCGGTGCTGGTGCGTCCCGACGGGCAGGTGGCGTGGCGGTCGCGTGGTGGCGCGGCGGATGCCGTGGCGGCGTTGAACAAGGCTTTGGACGGGGTTTTGGGGCTGGCCTGACCCGTCGCCGTTCCAGGAAAGGAGACGCCGCCATGCAAACGCCTCTCGAATTCGGCTGGTTCCTGCCGACATCCGGCGATACCACCTGCTATGGCGATAAGGATTGTTTCGTCGAGCCATCGGCGGAACTGTTCGACCGCGTCGTGTTGGCGGCGGAGGCGGCGGGGTTCGAATATTTCCTGGTGCCGGTGGCGTCCACCTGCTGGGAGGCGTGGATCAGCAGCGCCATGGCGGTGGCGAAGACGAAACGGATCAAGGCGCTGGTCGCGGCGCGTCCTGGCTATGTCAGCCCGGTGCAACTGGCGAAAATGGGCGCGGCCTTCGACCGGCTGTCGGGCGGGCGGCTGGCGATGAACCTGATCGCGGGCCAGAGCGATGCCGAGGCTCTGTCGGAAGGCATGACTCTGGCGAAAGAAGATCGTTACGCCCTGATGGACGAGGACGTGACCATCATGAAAGCGCTATGGAGCCAGCGCGGCGGGGTGAGTTTCGAGGGACGGTTCCATACCTTGAAAAACGCGCATATTTCGCCAAGGCCGGCTTCGGTGCCGAAATTCTATCTCGGTGGCGGATCGATGGAGGCGTGGGAGCTGTCGGCGAAACATTCCGATATCCATCTGTTCTGGGGCGACACGCCGGAGCGGATCGCCGCGAACATCGCCACGATCCGCGGACTCGCCGCGCGGCACGGACGGGAAAACACCATTGGATTTGGGATGCGGCTGCAAATCCTCTGCCGCGAAACCGAAGCCGAGGCCTGGGATGCCGCGCGCGAACTGGTGCGGGACGTGACGGAGGCGCAAACGCGTTTCATCCGCACCCATTATGCCAGTTCCGCCGCCAATCGCCGGGTGCAGGAACTGGCGCGGGAACACGGGGATCTGATCGCGCCGCATCTGTGGACCGGGGTCACACGCGTTCGGCCCGGCGCCGGGATCGTCGTGGTCGGGGACCCTGCCCAATGCGCCGGCACGTTGCAACAATTCATCGACCTTGGCTGCGTGTCGTTCTGCCTGTCAGGATATTTGCACGACGCGGAAGCCACCCGCTTCGCCCAATGGGTCCGGCCTCTCCTGGCGGAGCGCAACGCCGGACGGATGGAAGCCGCATGAGACGCCGGGGCTTTGCCCCGGACCCCACGAGGGCTTCGCCCCTCGACCCCACCAAGGGCTCGCCCTTGGAACCCCGGGATTGGTGCCCTGTGGGAGGGGTGTCGCCGTGACCGTA
>CANJJS010000159.1 GCA_947474705.1 Acetobacteraceae bacterium
GTGTCAGGCCAATTGCCGCGGTGCTGTCGTCTCCGGTCGGGCTACGCCCTTCCTACGACGACAGCACCGCAACGAGATTCCCATCCTGATTGTCGCGCATTCCCATCTTGATTGTCGCGGGACACGCTGGGAACCGGCCGAGCGCAATTTGCCGGTCACCACGGGCAGCGCCTTTTGGACGGAGCCGAACGCGCGGGCGGAAATCGCGATCGGCCGGGGGCGGATTGTTTTGGACCAATCGACCGAGTTCGACATCGACCGGCTCGACGATCGCGCGATGACCGCGACACAGCCGCAAGGCGCCAGTTTTCTTTATTTACGGCCTTTGACGCGAGGCGAAACCTACACGGTCCGCACGCCACGGGGCACGGCGATCATGACGGCCACGGGACGGTATGAGGTCATCGCCGGCGACACCATGAACCCCACGCGGGTGACAGTCATTGAGGGGCGGGCCAGGTTCACCGGGCCCAATATCTCGGTCTGGATCGGCCCGCGCCAAACCGCGACCATCGCCGGCGACGTCGCGCCTTACGTGGTGCGTGTCGGCCCGGAACGCCACGATCCCTTTGTAATCGCCTTGCTCGCAAGCGAACCACGCCCAGTCCGGCACGCCGGAGTCGAGCCGCCCGCCTTGGTGTCGAATATGACCGGCGGCGAAGACCTGGAGCAGTATGGCGAATGGGGGACGACGCCGGAGTATGGCGAGGTTTGGTATCCTCGCGCCGAAACCGATTTCGTGCCCTACCGGCACGGCCATTGGAACTTCGTTCAGCCATGGGGTTGGACCTGGGTTGACGAACAACCCTGGGGTCTCGCGCCATCGCACTATGGACGTTGGGTGGAAATCGACAACAGGTGGGGCTGGACCCCTCGGATGCGGGGAAGATCGACCTGGCGGGAAGGAAATTACCCGGTCTATGCGCCCGCGGTCGTGGCCTTTATCGGCGGTTTCGCGGTGGGAGGATTGGCGAGAGACGCGATCGGCTGGGTGCCACTGGGGCCGCGCGAGACGTATTATCCGCCATATCGGGTCAGTAACACTTATGTCCGCAATGTGAACGGCGCGCATGTCGCCGATCTCGAAACCGCGGTGAATATTTACAACACCACAAGACGTCAGGTCTCCCGCTCTGGACCATACGGGCTGCCGGGTCCGGATAACGCCGCAGCCGGAAGACCCCAGGAGCCACGGCGGTCTTTGGTTAACGCCGCCGCGCTCACAGCGGTTCCCGCGGCCGCGATGACGGCCAGCCGTCCGGTCGCGGGCTTTGCCCGCCCGGCCCCGGGCGATGCGATCCGGGGTGGAGCCCCGATTGGCGTCCGGCCTCCCGTCGCACCGACTCTCGCCACGAATGGAATCAATCCCTCCATCGCGCGCCGCCTGAATTTGCCCGCATCGACCGAGCCCGCGCAGGCCAGGCCGGCCTCCCCCGGCCCGAGGTTCGGCGACAATCGGTCCAATCGGCGAGGGATCGCGCTGTCTCCTGCCCCGGAGGGTGCCGCGCGGCCAGCGGACCCGGTGAATCCGCTGGCGCCGTCCCCGGACCGGTCTGGCGCGAGCGGGCCAACGATTGGCGGCGGGGCCATCGGTGGCACGGTCCCGGGGGGAGCAGCCGGCGTGCTGCTACGTCCCGGTTCGCGCGGTCCAGAAACGGCGGCACCGCGTGCGGTGGTGCCGAGTGTCGCCATTCCCTTGGCGACAAGGCCGGGTCCGGAGTCGCCGGCCGCGCCTGGAGCGGCGCCAAAACCGGGCAATCCGCCGCGGTCTCCAATCGGCTCCCAGACCGTCCCAGAACGCGGAGCGCCTGGGCCGGTCATCTCCACCAGACCCGGCGCCCCGTCCTCGCCTGAGCCAAATCCGCCCCAACCTGGATCTCGGGGCGGTGTCCCGTCCGGACACGGCGATCCCACACGCAGCACGGCGGGCCAGGCACATCCGGATGTCCGCCCGGCGCGGCAAGCCCCACCGCCCGTGGTTCAGGCCCCGCCTCCACTGCAAGCCCCGCCGCCCGTGGTTCAGGCTCCGCCACCGCGGCAGGCCCCACCGCCCGTGGTCCAGGAATCGCTACCCCGGCAAGCCCCACCGCCCGTGGTTCATGCCCCGCCACCGCGGCAGGCGCCGCCGCCCGCGGTTCAGGCTCCGCCACCGCGGCAAGGCCCGCCGCCCGTGGTTCAGGCCCCGCCTCCGCGACAAGCGCCGCCGCCCGTGGTTCAGCCACCACCGGCCGCGGCGTCGCAACCGCAAGGCAAACCCCGCGACCCGCGTGATCCGCATCAGAAGTAGCGATCGCGGCTGAGAAAAATCGTAGTTGCACAGGTTAGTTGGCCGCGATGCCAGCGCCTCGCCGGTTCCGGGACAGCAGCAGTCGGCGCATGCGGATCGGTTCGATAAACATCGTCGAGGAATGGAGAGAAACATGGTGGGACAACGTGGCAGAGCGGCGGCGGATGCCCGACGACGCACGGGAAGCCGACCGCGGTAATGGACCATTCGCGCCGCGGCGCGGGCGAGCCAGGTAAAAAATCTCGGTATTCGATCGCGGTTTTCACTGGTCTGAAACGTGCCACGATCCGCGGCCGCAAGCCGAAAACCCACGCATCTGAAGGCAATCGAAGGCAATCCTGGCCACCAGTCCTGCCCCAGAGACACCGGCAGTCCCGACGCGGCACCGGCCGAAGCGTCCCCCGTGGTGGCGTCGGCCTCCGGCCCGGCGGACCCGCCCCCGGACGTCGAACCCGCTGCCGCGGCCCAACCCATATTCGTCGGCGATCGGTCACGTCGAGGCCGCCGAAAGCGCGCTGACCACCTGCCGCGACAGAGGACGCGACAGTGCGGCCGAGGGGGCGCGAAAAAGAAGTTCGTCTCGCGGATCGTTAGGATAGCCCGCGAACCCAATTGGATGCGACTCACATCTCGCGATCGGGATATACTCGTTGGCGAAACCCTTGAGCGTAACGGCCTCGCAAGCGATCCAAATCCCGGCCCTTCTGAACAGGCCCCGGCCCGATCGCGAACGTTTTCCGCGCCGCCTCCGACTCCGGGTCGAACGCCATCGGCGATTTCACCCCCGGAATGACCGCGACATCGTATAATTCCTGGATCGGGGCCGAAAAACCCAGCCGGTGTATCGTGGCGCCATCGCGCAAATCGATCGCCTGAATCCCGCACCGCGGGGTGGCGCTCCGCCCATCCAAGATCTCCGCGAGCGGCAATCCCTGGAACCCGTCCGCGCCGCGCGGCAGCGAGGTGCCGATGATCGCGTAATCTCCCGAGAAGGTCAGGCCGCGCGCGTAACCTTCGCAGAACGCGACCGGCTCGAACCGGCCGGCGCGCGTGTCGGCCCATCCGAATTCGCCCGTCCCCGCGTTCAGAAGCCATAATCTATCGCGATACCAACGGGGCGAATGCGGCATCGACAATCCCGCCACCGCGACCTCGCCACTTTCGATCTCGATCAGGCGGCCGCCGTCCCGCGTCTTCTCGCGCCAGCCTCCCGGCGCATCGCTCTCCCCCGCGAGCGTCGCGAAGGCCGGCTGCCCCTCGCGCATCGCCAGACCGTTCAGATGACACCGGTCCTCGGCCGCGAGACGGCTGATAAATCCTGGCCGCCACAATGGGATGAAGTTGTAGCGGTCCGACACCGTCGCGATACAACTGAATAACGTATTTACAAAGATGGGCTGTCCGTTTGGCCCGGTCGCGACGTCATGCGTATCGACCGCGCCGGTCACCCAGCAGGTTCTTGGCGCGAACACCGCATCGCGATCGCCGCTTACGGTCCCTGGCGGCAGGACGTTCTGAAACCGCCATATCTGGTGCGTTGCCGCGACGTGCAGCGCGCCGGAGTCACAGGCCAGCCCCATGCATCGTTCCAGTGCGATATCGGTCAGTGAAACCCGGCCTCGCGTGTCCAGGCCGAGAAGCAACAACAGGCCGGCCTGATAGGTGGTGACCGCGAGGCCGATCCGTTGTTCCGCGAGAAAATCGGGGAATGCCGGGGAATGCCGCAGGGTGATGGAAGTCTGTCCGGAAAGCGGCATCGATCGTTTCCATTTTCAGCATGATATGGCGCGCCAGGCCATGCAACCATTCGGCGATTACTACAGAAAATTACAACTGTCAAAAATGGCGGCCGCGGCCATATGGCAATAAAACATCGAACGGAAAAGCAGCTTGCCGACACTATAACATCCGTGTGAAAAAGACCGAAATGCGATAAACGCGGGAGCCACCATTGACCATCGTTGGAACGCCGGATGCCGACACGCTGACCGGCACCGCCGAAGACGACCGTATCGAGGGCCTCGCCGGCAACGACACCCTTGACGGCCTCGAAGGCGGCGACTCGTTACTGGGCGGGCCCGGCAACGACGTCCTGTCGGGGGGCGACGGCACCGACGACCTGAGCGGCGAGGACGGCGACGACGCGTTGTCCGGCGGCGCGGGGTACGATCTGCTGGCGGGTGGGGCGGGCAACGACGCGATCGATGGGGGCGGCGGCATCGACACGTTGGTCCTGTCCGGGCAGCCGGGGGACTATCTGATCCATGAAATCGCGCCGGCCACGGACACCACGCCGGGCGTTTACAGCATCACCGACCTGAAGCCGCGCGACGGCGTGGACACGTTCACCAATATCGAACGGATCCGGTTTCCGGGACGGGAACTGCCGCTCGCCGATATGTTGAACCGGGCGCCGACGGATATCGTGCTTGAACACGTGCCGGCGACGGGGCCGAAGGTCTTCGAAAACGCGGCCCAGGGCACGCTGGTGGCGGTGTTATCGGGGGTCGATCCGGATCCCGGGGATGTGTTCACGTAAGCTTTCGCGCCTGGCGGCTCGGCGGACGGGCGGTTCGCGCTGAAGGGCGACCGTCTGGTGGTCGGGAAGGACAACGCGTTCGACTTCAGCCAGAACGGGTTCCACACCGTCACGGTGGAGGTGACAGACGGCGCGGGCAACAAATTTTCCCGCCCGATCGTGACCGGGGTGACGGACCAGGCGGACACCTTCGCCTCGGCGGTCGTGACCCTGCCCGCCGGCGTGTTCGGCGAGAAATTGTGGCCGCTGGATGCCGGCGGCTTCATCGTGACGTGGGAGGTTCCCACGCCCGACGGCCTGAGCCGCACGGTGTTTTCGCGGCACGTCAACAACGACGGCTCGACGGTTATCCCGGCCACCGGTGCCCCGCCGGCCGAGCGGGAACTGAAAACGATCGCCAATGCAGCCCGCGGCCTTCTGGGTGTCGATGGGCGAGGCGTCGCGGCGTTTCTCAGTATCGCGAACGATGCGGCCGTGTTCGAGGCGACGCATGACGACCGCATCCAGTGGATCGATACGCTGACCGGCGACACCGTGCGCGATCTGACCTTACA
Organism: Acetobacteraceae bacterium; assembly: GCA_947474705.1. Classification (GTDB taxonomy): domain Bacteria; phylum Pseudomonadota; class Alphaproteobacteria; order Acetobacterales; family Acetobacteraceae; genus Rhodopila. The sequence goes on from CANJJS010000159.1 coordinate 5,381, forward strand.
TACGCACAGGGACGTCACTGAATCCGGATCCGGCCTTTATGGTTTGCCTCTGCACACGGCGATCAGCGGGGAAGAGTTCGTCAATTATTCTTACGATAACGGATATGTGATCTACACGCACGATACCTACTCGGAAAAGGACGATACCGATCAACAGTTCCAGCATTTCGGCGATACCCGCGGCTTAGGCATTGGTTCGGGGTTTATCTCAAGCGGCTCCGGTAAATCCCATCATGCCCCGGCGGTGGAATTCCGGAACGCCTCGCAAGGGCTGGACACGAAGATCGCGACTTTACGAGAGGATTTAAGCGCCACCTACAATGGCGGTACCATTTTCCTCGCCGATTCCCACTTCCAGCCACCACTTCCTTTTCAGGAGAGTTTTGAACGATCGGTGACCAGCGCCTCCGCCGTGCGGCTGGACATGATGGACATCGGCGCCAACGGCGACATCGTCTACGGCAAGACATCCACGACATTTTTCGAAACAATCAACGACCCCAACGACGGCGTGAGAGACAACAATGACGCCCAGATCACCAGATCTTCTTCGACCACCCGCGCCCTCGTCAACGCGTTCGGCGAACAGCCGTTGGGTCCCGAACCGGATGTGGCCTTCAATCTGGCGGTGCTCGACTCAACGCATTTCGCCTACATGCACCGGCTCGATGCCAATAGAGCGCATATCGAAGCGGTGATCGTGGATGGATCGCGCAAGATCTCGATCAAACCGGAAGCGAATCAGGTAGACCTCTCCATCGCGCCGCTTGGGTCGGAGAAATATCTGTACCGTTATCTTGAAATCGCCGGCGGTACCACGGTCTTCAAAGGCCAGGTTCTGGACTCTTCGGGGACGAAACTCGCGGGTCCATTTGTCATCGGCAGCGACACCGTGGTGTCGCGCGACGACGGTACCGCCATTATTTATTCGTCGCATGCGTCGACCGATCCCAACGCGCCCGGCGTCATCCTGGAAGCCCGTTCCCTGGTGGGCGGCAACGTCGTGGTCACACCCCTGGCGGGAAAGTTCAACGATGACGACAACGACGGCATTCTCGACCACACCGGCACCATCTTCCTCGGCCTCAGCAGTGGCGAAGTCCAGAGCCTGCGCCTGGAAAACGGCAAATACGGGCTGACGGGCAGCCAACTGATCGTCACGGATGCGACGGTCTACCCAAACATCGGTCACGATATTACATCGGCGTTGTTCAAGGGCTCCTTCACGATGGACCTCGCGTCCGGCGTGGCCTCGAACTTCGTGGCGGGCACGCTCGGCGCGTCCGAAATCCCGCTGAAACTGGGCGGGTTGCCAGTTACCTTCAGCGGCCTGACCATGAAAAAGGAAGGCGCGGCGCTGAACGCGGCCTTCCAACTTCCTTCTTTGTTCTTCGCCGACCTGCCAACCATCAACCTTTCATCGCCGAACGCGCTGCTGATCGACGAATTCGGCCCGGAATTCCAGGGTTTCGAAGTCCCCCTTTCGCCCGCCGGCAAAAAAGTCATCAAACTGGGGACAGCCCTCGACCTGGAAGTCACCGCGCTCAAACTTCGCTACGACGGCGCCTCTGGCGAACTCGCCCTTGGCGGGAGCGTGAAAGTCACGTCCCCGCTGTTCGACGGATTCCTGGGTAACATATCAGGTTCGGTGCTGGCGCTGAACGGCGCGGCGGCCGAAATGACCGACCTTAAAATCAAGGACGGCAAGGTCGATTTCGCCGGTTCCGTGTCGCTGAAGTCCCTGAGCCTGCTGAATACGGTCAAACTGACGGACACGAAAATTGGCATCGTCATCGACGACGATGTCGTGAAGTCCCTGGATGTCGCCGGCGCGGTATCGCTGAACCTGAAACAGGCGCTGCCTCTCAACGGCATCGAGTTCGCGGTGCAGGTGCTCCGCGGCGTCGACGCCAATGGCGCACCGGATGGGTTCACGCTTAACAAAATAGGGCTGAACGCCCTCCTCAACGTTCCGCTTGGCGAAGGTTTCTTCCTGGACAAACTGGGTGGGGCGCTGGCCAATCTCGCGGGTTCGCCGCCAGAGCCCGTCAACACGCCCACCAGCTATTCCGGCGTGATCGGCATTGGCTGGGGCCCCAAAGTCGGGCCGATTACCTTTCCCGCGGCCCTTGGCATCGATCAAATCGATGAAGCGAGGCTGGTCAATATCGAACTGACCGCAACCACGGATTTCAGCACAACGATCTCCGGCCTGTGTCAATCAGCGTTGAATAGTTTCCAGGTCACAGCGCCCAAAAGTTTCCAGTTGGTCAGCCCGATTTCGTTTGTTTTTTGCGCTGCTTGAAGCGGAAGGAATCGTTCCCGGTTTCCAGGATGTCGCAGTGGTGGGTAATGCGGTCGA
>CANJJS010000160.1 GCA_947474705.1 Acetobacteraceae bacterium
CCATCCGTCAGCCGCCCATCGTCGAGCACCTGAAGCAGGATGTTGAACACATCCTCGTGCGCTTTTTCCACCTCGTCGAACAGGATCACCTGATACGGACGCCGCCGCACGGCCTCGGTCAGCACCCCGCCCTCGTCGTAACCGACATAGCCCGGGGGCGCGCCGATCAGACGGGACACCGCGTGTTTCTCCATGAACTCGCTCATGTCGATCCGCACCATCGCCTTGTCGTCGTCGAACAGGAACTCGGCGAGCGCCTTGGTCAGTTCCGTCTTGCCGACACCGGTCGGGCCAAGGAACAGGAAACTGCCGATGGGCCGGTTCGGGTCCTGCAACCCCGCGCGCGCCCGCCGAACGCAATTGGCGACGGCCTTCAATGCCTCTTCCTGACCGACGACGCGCTTTCGTAGTTCGTCTTCCATTCGCAAAAGTTTGCCGCGCTCGCCCTCCAGCATCTTGTCCACGGGGACGCCTGTCCAGCGGGAGACGACCGCGGCAATGCCTTCCTCGGTGACGGCTTCGTTGACCAGCTTGCCCTCGCCCATCTCCTTCAACTTGAATTCCAGCGCCGGAATCACGCCATAGACCAGTTCCGACGCCCGGGTCAGGTCGCCGTTACGCTGCGCCACCTCCGCGTCGGAGCGGGCCTGGTCCAGCCGTTCCTTGATCTTTTGCGTTTCCAGCAACTGGTCTTTCTCGGCTTTCCAGGCGATCGTCATCGAGTCCGATTTTTCGGTGACGTCGACAAGTTCTTTTTCGAGTTTGATCAGGCGTTCCTTCGAGGCGATGTCGCTCTCCTTGGCCAGCGCCACCTTCTCGATTTTCAACTGAATGACACGCCGATCCAGCTCGTCCAGCGCCTCCGGCTTGCTATCGACCTGCATGCGCAGACGCGACCCCGCCTCGTCCATCAAATCGATGGCTTTGTCCGGCAGGAACCGGTCGGTGATGTAACGATTCGACAACGTCGCCGCGGCCACCAGCGCGCCGTCGGTGATGCGGACGCCGTGATGCAGCTCGTATTTTTCCTTGATGCCGCGCAGGATCGAAATCGTGTCTTCGACGGTGGGCTCGCCGACAAACACCGGCTGGAACCGGCGGGCGAGGGCAGCGTCTTTTTCCACGTGCTTGCGGTATTCGTTCAGCGTGGTCGCGCCGATGCAATGCAGCGTGCCGCGCGCCAGTTCCGGCTTGATCAGGTTGGACGCGTCCATCGCGCCATCGGCCTTACCCGCGCCGACCAGCGTGTGCATTTCGTCGATGAAAAGAATAATCTCGCCATGCGCGGATTCGATTTCCTTCAGGACCGCTTTCAGGCGCTCCTCGAACTCGCCGCGATATTTCGACCCCGCGACCATCGCGCCCAGATCGAGCGACAACAGCTTCTTGTTCTTCAGCGCCTCGGGCACGTCGCCATTGACGATGCGCAGCGCGAGGCCTTCCACGATCGCGGTTTTCCCCACGCCCGGTTCGCCGATCAGAACCGGATTGTTCTTGGTGCGGCGCGCCAGGACCTGGATGGCGCGGCGTATCTCCTCGTCGCGGCCGATGACCGGGTCGAGCTTGCCTTCCCGCGCGACCGCCGTCACATCGCGGGCGTATTTTTTCAGCGCCTCGAACCCCGCTTCGGCGTTCGCGCTATCGACTTTCCTTCCCTTGCGCATGTCCGCGACGGCCTTGTCGAGCGCCTGCGCGTTGGCATGGGCCGCCGTCAGCGCTTTCCCCGCGGGCGTGTCGGACGCCGCCAGCGCGACCAGCAACCGGTCTTGCGCGACATACTCGTCGCCCGCCTTGGTCGCGGTCTGTTGCGCCGCGTCCAGCACGCGCACCAGTTCGGGCGTGATCTGCGGTTGACCCGCGCCGCCGCCCTGAACTTTTGGGAATTTCGAAATTTCGGCTTCGACCGCGGCTTGCGCGGCTTTCGGATCGCCGCCGGCGGCCTTGATCAGGCCCGCGGCCGCGCCCTCGTCGTCGTCGAGCAATGCTTTCAGCAGATGTTCGGGCGCGATTCTCTGGTGGAACTCGCGGATGGCGATGGTGCTCGCGGCCTGCAGGAATCCGCGGGCGCGCTCGGTGAATTTCTCGATGTCCATGCTTATGTCCCTTTGCGTAGGCGACAGCCGGGTCTCACCCCTACACAGGCGATGGGATCGCGGCTTTGATATGAATCTGGGTGGTGTCCGCCCATGCCTCAAGGGGGAGTCGCACATGCGCGTCGAAAATCTCTATCGTTATCCGGTCAAAGGTCTGACCGCCGAGGCTCTGGAAGACGCCGAGGTCGAACCGGGCGGCTGTATTCCCTGGGATCGCGCCTTCGCCCTCGCGCAGGGCGACGCGGGTTTCGATCCGGCGGCGCCGCGCTGGCTGCAAAAGTTGAATTTCATGTGCCTGGCGCGCAGCGAGAAAATCGCGGCCCTCGCCTCGTTCTTCGAACCGCGCGACGGCACGCTGACGATCCGCGCGCCGGACGGAACCGGTGTGTCGGACAACGCGCTTTCGGAGGCGGGGCGCGGGAACATCTCCGCGTTTTTGACCGCCTATCTGGGCGAGGACGCCCGCGGCGCGCCGTCCTTCCACCACGTGCCCGGCCATTCCTTCTGCGATCAACGCGACAAGGTCGTCAGCCTGATCAACATCGCCAGCCTTCGCGATTACGAGGCGAAGGTGGGCGCCCGCCGCCATCGCCGACGCTTCCGCGCCAATGTTTGGTTTTCCGGCGCGGCGCCTTGGGCGGAGCGCGACTGGGTGGACCAGACGATCCAGCTTGGCGGCGCGGTGCTGCGCATCGCCAAGGGCACGGTGCGGTGTCCCGCGACACAGGTGAACCCGGAGACGGCCACGCGCGACGCCGACCCGGTGGCGGAACTGCGCGGCCTTTACGGGCACACGGAACTCGGCGTGCACGCGACGGTGATCGAGGGCGGCCGTTTCGCGGTCGGCGATTCCCTGGAGGTTTTGGGGGTTTAGGCGGACCGCCTCGCGCGTCCCGGCGGGGAGGCTGCCGGTGCGCGCGAGGCGGATTTCCACGTCAGGTGTTGGGGACCACCTTGTCCGGGATCATCGCGTGCCCGGGGAAGCGCGTCAAGAAAAAATCATGTAATAGATAAAAATTTAGACGTTTCATCGGCGCCCGCCAACGGGATCTCCGCGGGCGGCGACGTGTTCAGATGGCCAGGCGCCGGCGTCAGAACAACGCGCGCCTCCACCTCCGGCCGCGCCCGCCCCGCCAAGGCCGCGACCTGAGCCGCGAACCGGCCGGGATCGAGGTCCGCCGCGACATGCGCCAGCGCCAGATCCCGCTGGCGAGTCCAATGCTGGGAATCCTGGTACAGCGCGATGACGCGTCTGGCGAAACCGGCGGGATCGGTGGCCTCGGCGGCGCTCAGCCCCTCGCCGTCCGGCCAGCCGAGTTGGCGGGACAGCAAACCGGTCGCGACGGTCGGGAGGCCCATCGCCGCCGCTTCGTGCACCTTATACGGGATGCCCGCGGCGAAACGGGCGGGGGCGATGGCGACACGGTGGGTGTTGTAAAGCGGGCGAAAATCGGCGGCCGGTCCGCGCAAGGTGACGCGCGGATGGTCCTGGAAGCGCGCCAGGGTCACGTGCGGCGCGATATACCCGGCGACGGTCAGACGTGTTTCCCAGCGCAAAGCGCGTTCGATCAGCGGCAGAACCTCGTCCACGAACCAGACGAGCCCATCGTAGTTGGGATGGTCCATGCCATGGAACGCGGCGGCGAACAGGATGCCGGAACGCGCCTCGAAGGTGGCCGGGGTCGGCGCGCCGGCCAGCGCGTGTCCGATCGTGGCGGGCTGTCCCCCGTACCGGCGCCGCAGGATCGCGCGGCCTCGCTGTCCGTGACCGCGACGATGTCCATATCCGGGCCGAAATGGCGGAATTCATGGGCCAAGGCCGCGTCGAGGTCGAAGGGCGCGCCAAGGATCGCGGCGTGCCCGGCTTCGCGGAGGGAGGCCACGGCTTCGGTGTCCAGCACGATCCGCGGCGGGCGCGCGGCCTTGGCGGCGGCCGCGGTCAGCGTGTCGTGGATTTTGTCCAGGTTATGCGTCCGGGCGACCCAGATCGTGTCGTAGTGGTCCAGGCGCGCGTCGAGGAAGCCGGCGAAGTCCGCGACGGCGCTGTTGTGCGCGATCTCCACCTCCGGCGGCATTTCGCCGAGCAGGAGCGGGAGCGGAAATCGGCTCGCGGCGATGGGGAAGACCGTGACCTCGATCCCCGCGGCGGCCATGGCGTGGACGATGTCGTTGGAACGGACGAAGCCCGAGCCGATGCGGCGCAGCGGGACCGAGTCCTCGACGAACAGCACGCGGCGTTGTCCGCGTTCCACGCTTCGCGCGCGGAGCACCGTTGTCTCCCGCCGGTCCGGTTGGCGCGCCAGCAGGGCGGCATGGTCGCGAACGAAGGCGGCGCGTCCGCTGGCGCGCCGGGTGGGCGCGCGCCGGGTCTGAAACGCGAGCACGGCGGGATCGTAGACGATCCGGAACCCCGCCTCCCGGATCCGGGCGCAAAGATCGGCGGATTCATGGGTTGTTCCCGCGAGGTCCGGGCTGCCCGCCGGGAGGCTGGCGAGCACCTGCCTTCGGACGAACAGGCAGCTCGCGGCGCAATAATCGACTTCCCGGACGAAATTCGCCTCGGCGGCGAGTGGCGATTCCCCGGCCATGTAGGGCTGCAAGGCGCCGTCCCGCCAGACGATCCCGCCGGCCTCGGCCAGCGGACCGTGCGGTGTCGCGATCCGCGCGCCGATGGCGCCGGCGTCCGGGTTGGCGCGGAACCGTTCGAGCGCCGCCGCCACCGCGTCCGGCCCCAGTTCCATGCCGTCGTCCAGGAAGAGGATGGCTTCGGTGGCGGCCGACGCCAGGATCCCGGCTTCGCGCGCGGCGACACTGTCGACGGCGGTGTCGAAGCGCAGCACCGTCGCGCCTTCGATGTAAAAATCGAGTGCCGCCGCGATCTCGGGATCGCCGGCCGCGATCAGGACCGCGTCGATCGGCGCGCCATACCCGGCCCAGGCGGAGGCCAAAGCGCGCGCGGTCGCGGCGGCGTCCGGTCCGGCCCGCATGACGATGCCGAGCGCGGGCGCGGCGCCCGGCCCGAAGCGGCGTTTACGCCGTCCCAGCACGGTCGCGATGGTCGCGGCCTGGATCGCGGCCAGCGCGGCGCCGGCCTCGGGCGTTGGGGCGGGCCGCTCCCCCGGAGCGCCAGCCAGCCCGGCGGGCTCGCCAATTTCCAGCCAGTGCAGGTAGGCGTCTTTGGCGCGGCCCGCGCCGATATCGGCCCGCACCCGTTCCAGATCGGCATACCAGGCGAGGTCCAGATCCGGGTGCGGCGTGCGGCCTTCCTCGCGGCCATGGGCCAGGAAGTGGGCGAAGCTGTTGCGGAATTTGCCCGGACCGATCGCGTCGGCGAGGCCGGGACTTTTTTGGAGATACCAGGCCTCGGAAAACCAGGCCGAGGGGTTGAACGCGGCGGGGGTCTCGTTGCGAAGATAGTGTTCGAGCAGCGAGCCGTATCGTCCCGCCGCGACGGCGCGGACGGCCTCGGGGTAGGCGGCGGCATACCAGTCCGGATCGAACAGCGGCGAGGTCCGGTGCTCGGGCGCGGCGGTGGCGCGGGTGGTCAGATAATGCTGGAGCGGGTCGGCGCCGGCGGCGGCCCGTTCGTCCGGATCGAGATCGGCGAGGTAAACCCAGGGATCGAACAGCGGATGGCAGATCCGGTGCTCGCGCGCGCCAAATCGCAGAAAATGATCGTAATGATTCAGCAATCCCGCTTCCAGCAGTTCTTCCTGGGTTAACGTGGGGTAGCGGCGGCGGTACTCCCGCGGGTCGAACAGCCAGTGCGGCGGCCGGACGAAATGGGCGATCTGGCACCAGGCGTCGAAGGCGGAGGAAAAGGTCCCCGCCTGGATCGCCGCGGCGATGCCATCCCAGGCCTCCCGCTGCCATGCCTCGTCGAACCACCGGGTGGGAGAGTGGCCCAGGGCCTGGCCATGGGCGAGGTACCAGGCGAGGATTTCGGCCGGTGTCCCGTCAGGCGCGTCCGTGTAGGCCGCGCGGTACCAGGCGGCGTCGAATTGCGCCCAAGGCGTGTTCGGGGCGGGAGCGTTTTCGTCGCCGGGCAGGTGGAGGGTCTGGCGGGCGGTGCCGCTGTAAACGTCCATCGTCGGTCCTTCGCCGGTCGCGGGGCAAGAAAGACCCAAAGGCGGCCCGGGCACGAAGGACCGGGCCGCCTCTGGGCGTGTCAGACCCGGCGTTTGTCGTGGATGACGCCGGCGCGCTTCAGGGCCTCGATATCTTCCGGCGCGTATCCGAGTTCGCCGAGAATTTCGTTGCCGTTCTGGGCGAATTTCGGCGGCGGACGGCGGGTGCCGCCCGGCGTGCGGCTGAATTTGATCGGTGTGCCGATGCCCTTGTACCAGTCGAGTTCGGTGACCATGTCCCGGTGCGCGGTGTGGGCCGACGCGGTGGACTGGTCGACGGGCAGGACCGGCCCGGCGGGCACGCCATTGCGGATCAGCCGATCCGCGATCGCCTCGCCATCGTGGCTGGCGAAGGCGGCGCGGAGAGCTTCGGTCAGCGCGACGCGGTTGATGTTGCGCTGGCCGTTGTCGGCATAGCGCGGGTCGTCCGCCATCTCCGGCATGCCCAGCAGTTCGCACAGCTTCTTGAACTGGCCGTTGTTGCCGGAGGCGATGAAGATCTCGCAGGTTTTGGTGGGGTATTTGTCGTACGGCACCAGGTTCGGATGCGGGTTGCCGGTGCCCCCCGGCCGTTTGTCGTTCAGGAAGAAATTGGCGGCCTGTGGGTGCAGCAGCGCCATACCGCAGTCGTACAAGGTCATGTCCAGATACTGGCCCAGACCGGAGACGGTCCGTTCGTGCAGCGCCATCAGAATGCCGACGGCCGAGTAGAGGCCGGTGCCCATGTCCACGATCGCGGTCCCCAGCCGCATCGGGCCCGTGGTGGCGTCGCCGTTGACGCTCATGAGCCCGACCATGGCCTGAAGGATGGCGTCGTAGCCGGGCAGCCCGCCCAAGGGGCCGTCGCCGCCGAAGCCGGAGATGCGGCAATGGATCAGGCGTGGGAACTTCTTCGACAGGACCTCATGGTAGCCCATGCCCCAGCGTTCCATGTCGCCGGGCTTGAAGTTCTCGATCAGGACGTCGGCGTCTTCCAGCATCTTCATGACGATCGCCTGGCCCTCGGGCTTGCGGAGATCGATGGCCATGGCGCGCTTGTTGCGGTTGACCCCGATGAAATAGCTGGCGTCGCCCTCGTGGAAGGGCGGGCCCCAGTCGCGGACCTCGTCGCCCTGGGGTGGTTCGACCTTGACGACGTCGGCGCCGTGATCGGACAGGATCATCGTGCAATAGGGTCCGCCCAGTACGCGGGTGAGGTCGACGACCTTGATGCCGGCCAGGGCGCCGGCGGATTTCGCCAGGCCTTTGCCGGTCGCGTCCGGGATATTCGATCCAACCATCTCTTGGCGGTCCTTCCACTTTTCGGTTGCCGCGTTTAACGCCGGGCAGCGGGGTTTGGCCAGAGGTTCGTTAACAGAGGTTCGTTAACAGAGGTTCGTTAACCGAGGTTCGTTAACCGAGGTTCGTTAACCGAGGTTCGTTAACCGAGGTTCGTTAACCGAGGTTCGTTAACCGAGGTTCGTTAACCGAGGTTCGTTAACCGAGGTTCGTTAACCGAGGTTCGTTAACCGAGG
>CANJJS010000161.1 GCA_947474705.1 Acetobacteraceae bacterium
GGCGCGCCGGTGAAATGCATCATGCCGCCGGAGGGCACGCCGCTGACGTCCTATGGCGCGGGTATTCCGAAATCGGCGAAAAACGTCAACGCCGCCCGGTTGTTTCTGAACTGGTCGTTGTCGCGGGAGGGCCAGGAAGCGTTCGCGCGCGATGCCGGCGGGTTCTCGGCTTTGATCGACGGGCCCGCGCCGGATGGGATCGATCCGAAAACGGTGAAGCCGTGGTATTCGAAAATGGAAGATTATATCAATCTTCAGGATGCCTGGGTCGCCGAGTGGAACAAGGTGAACAATTACCGGCAGTAATTTTTTCGTCACGCCCGGCCGCGATCGCGGCCGGGCATGCGGTTCACGTGGCCCGGAACCGTCTGACGCCGTCGTTCCCGGTTTCGCGAGTCAGTTCCCCGCGTCCTTCCATGTAATTCAGATGGGCCAGCACTTCGCCGAACGCGAAGCCGGTCTGGTGCGCGTCCAGGGCGCGGTCGAACAGTGTCGGCACCAGTTCGGCGGCGGTAAGGGGGCGATCGCGGCAGCCATCGGCGATGCGCTCGCAACGAATGCCGTGATGTTCCGTCAACTCGTCGATGCGGGCGTGCAGGCCGCGGAAGGGCAATCCGTGGCCGGGTAACACCAGAACGTCCTCTGGCACATCGGCGCGCAAGCTGGCGAGGTCGTGGAGATACACACCCAGGGGATTTTCGTCGGGCTCGACCGGGTGAACGCTGACATTGGGAGAGATACGGGCGATGACCTGATCGGCGGCGAAGAACAGTTTTCCCGATGGCTGGTGCAATGTCGCCTGTTCCAGCGCGTGGCCGCCGCCGGTCAGGACACGAAAATCGCGGCCTCCCGCGCGGCGCAGGTCGCCGTGGCGGATGCGGTCGTAGGAGGCGGGGACGCCGGTGGTCAGGCGCAGGTAATTATGTCCCCGGCCCAACACGACATCGGTCGTTTCCTTTGCGAGACCGTTGGCGCGGTAGAACTCCCGGTGCTGCGTGTCGTACATGTCGCCGCGGCCATGCGCGGCCATCAGGTGATACAGATATTCCGTCCGCGGCATCGCCAGTTTCAACCCGTAGGACTGTGCCAGCCAGCCCGCGAGTCCGACGTGATCCGGGTGAAAATGGGTCACCAGCATCGTTGTCAGCCGCTGTCCTTTCAGCGGCCCGTTCATGATCGCGTCCCATCCGGCGCGGCAATCGTCGGTGCCGAGCCCGGTGTCGAGCACCATCCAGCCGCCGTCGTCCTCTATGAGATAGATGTTCACATGGTTCAGTTGAAAGGGAAGTTTCAACCGGAACCAAAGCACGCCGGGCGCGACTTCGAAGATTTCGCCAAAGCCAGGAGGCGCGGCGATCGGGTAGGTCAATGTGGACGTGTCCATCAGGCGGCCATTTGCTCCACGGTTGGGGCATCGCCCGCGACGGTGGTGCGGCGCATGTCGCGCACCTTGGTGTCGTCGAAACGGGTGACGCGGTGCAATGTGGTCCGGTTGTCCCACATTACGAGGTCGTATTGTTTCCAGGCGTGTTTGTAGGTCAGGCGCTTGTGGGTCGCCTGTTCCGTCAGGTCGCGGAGGAACATGCGCGCTTCCGGCGTTGGCCAGCCCAGAATTTTGCCGATATGCGACGACAAATACAGAGATTTGCGGCCAGTCACGGGATGGACGCGGACCAGACGTTGCGGGACAGGTTTGAATGTCGCGCGTTCCGCCTCGCTCAGATCGGTAAAGCCCAGGGTGCCGCGGGAATAGAGCAGCGAGTGTTCGCAGATCAGGTCTTCCAGCATTGTTTTCGTTTTCGTATCCAGCGCGTCGTAGGCCGCGCGCATGTCGGCGAATTCCGTGCGGCCGCCTTTGTCGACGACAATGCGGCCCGAGAGAATGGAATATTTCGCCGGAATCGCGCGGAAGGAACTGTCGGAATGCCAGAGTTGGTTGCCCAGATTGAACATCCGGCGGCGGTCGTCGCGGGCCAGCGGTTGGTGGTTGGCGTCGAGGTTGGAGACGTCGGCCATGAACGCGCCGAGCCGTTGCTGGCCGGTTTTGGTGACGTTGCCACCGGCGGTGTTTTCCAACTCGCCGAAGTTCAGGCTGAACGCTTTTTGTTGTTCGTCCGTGATGTTCTGGCCGTGGAACACCAGCACCGCGTATGTGTCCATGCCGGCTTCCAGCGCCGCGGCCTCGGCCGTGGATAGCGGGCGCGTCAGGTCGATGCCGAAAACCTCGCCAGCGAATGCGGGCATGAGCGGGCGAATGTCGATCGTCACGGCGGATCTCCCTTCCTTCGGACCAGCCCGGTTTACGGTGTCGCGAGCTGGTTCACAATCTTGTCCGGGCTGGCGGAGGTAAGAAGCCCGGTTTTCAGGCCGGAGAGTGTGCGCAGCATTTCGCCATGCATCCATGGGACGAACCGCATGGGATGAAAAACCAGATCGCGGATTACGGGCAAGGTGGAAGAGTCTGACTGGAAAAATCGGGTCATGGCCCAGGAGGCCTGTTGGTAAAAACGGACGTGGGATCGGCGGTGACGGGCGTATAGCGCGAAGGCGCTCTGGGGATCGGGCGCGGCGGCGAGGGCGTCGGTCAGCACGACCGCGTCGATCAGCGCCTGGTTCGCGCCCTGGCCGAGTTGCGGGGAGGTCGTGTGAGCCGAATCCCCGATCAGAACCAGATTGTCCCGCCAGGGTTTCGCCGTGTCGAAATGGACATAAGTGGCGTGGGTGAAATCGTCCGGCCCGTCCAGCCCGTCCAGCACGGGACCCAAAGCCGGCCAGATCGCGCGGGCCTGATCCTTCCAGGCGTCGAACCCTTGGCGCCAAGGGTCGTATTGGTCATTTCGAATACTCCAGAAGATGGCGGCCATGGGCGTTTCGCCCGCGGTGCGGCGGCCCACCGGTAGGTAGCCCAACATGATCCGCGCGGCGTCGTAGCGTTGGGCGAGCGTGGCCGGTTCGATGCCGATATCGGGGACGGAGGTCCAGACGGCGCCGTAAGGGAAGGGGCGGGGCTGTTTGTCCACGACCCGGCCGCGTAGCGCGGAGCGGGTGCCGGAGGCATCCACGACGAAATCCGCGCCGGCCAGTATGGGGTCGTCCGGGGACAGGACCTCGTGGCCCGTGGTCAGCTTCACGCCTGTCCGGAGAAACCCGTCCCAGAGCACGCCGTGCAGTGCCGCCCGATGCACCGCGATGGCGTGGACCTCCGTGCCAAGGCGGCCATAGCCAAGGTCGAAGATCGTCCGTCCCCGCGCGGTCATGCCGTGCAACCGGTCGATGCGCTGTCCCAGAGCGGCGATCGCGTCGCGCAGGCCGATTCGTTCCAGGGCCGCGAGGCCGGTGGGTTGGATCAGCAGGCCCGACCCCACGGGGCGGGGGGTCTCGAAGCGCTCGGTCACCCAGACCTTATGGCCCGCGCGCGACAGCAGGATCGCGGCGGCCAGACCGCCGACACCCGCGCCCGCGATCGCGATGTTGTAACGCGGTTTCAGTTGCCGAAGACTCGGCGCGCCCAGGCGCAGGCGTCGTCCGTGGCGGCGGTGGCGACATCGACGAGGCCGGGGAAGAAGAAGAAGCCGTGGTTCATGCCGGGCCAGCGTTTCATTTCCACATCGACGCCTGCTTTCCGCAGGGCTTCGGCGTAATATTCGCCCTCGTCGCGCAGGGGATCGTATTCGGCCGTGGCGACCAGAGCGGGCGGCAGGCCGGCCAGCGTCGAGGATCGCAGTGGGGAGGCGTGCGGATGCACCCCGTCGGCGGGCGATTTCACGTAATGGTTCCAGAACCAGATCATGCCGTCGCGCGTCAGCCCGTAACCATTCGCGTTTTCGGTCATCGAGGGCGTGCCGGGCACGAAATAATCCGTCACCGGATAGATCAACATTTGCCCGATCAGGCGCGGCCCGCCTTCGTCGCGAATACGGAGCGCCGTCACGGCGGCGAGGTTGGCCCCCGCGCTGTCGCCCGCGACCATGATCCGCCCGCCGTCGCCGTTCAGCGCGCTGGCGTTCGCCGCGACCCAGCGCGTGGCGGCGAGGCAATCGTCGGGGGCGGCGGGGAATTTGTGCTCGGGCGCGAGGCGGTAATCGACGGAGACGACGACGCTGTTCGTGCCGGCGCAGAGGTTGCGGCACATCGCGTCGTGCGTATCCAGGCTGCAGACGACGAAGCCGCTGCCGTGGAAGAACACGGTCAGCGGGAAGGGGCCTGTGCCTTTTGGGGTATAAATGCGCAACGGCAACGTTCCGCCGGGTCCCTGCATGTCGCGATTGACGACGGAGGCGACCTTCGGCTTCCGCAGGCCGGGAATGTCGCGCGCGCCCATCTGGATCCGCGCGTCGGCGACGGACAGCGTGTGCAATGGCGGCAATTTCGCGCGCAGGTCGAGCAGAGCCTGGATTTGCGGATCGACGGGCATGGGAACTCCTCGGCTTTCGCCATGTCGTCGCATCGGGCCGGGCGCGCGGTCAAGCACCGGACCGTTGGCCAGACGCGCCGGGCGTGGCACGATGGCGGGTATATGGACGGGAACGGAGAGTTCGAAATGCAAATCGGTGTGGTCGGCCTTGGCCGGATGGGCGCGAATATTTCCCGGCGGCTGATGCGCGCCGGTCATTCCACCGTGGTCTGGGACGCGAATCCCGCCTCGGTTCAGGGGCTGGGTTCGGACGGGGCGATTCCCGCCTCGGGGCTCGCCGACATGGTCGCGAAACTGACGGGGGCGCCGAAGACCATCTGGATCATGTTGCCGCATGGCAAGATCACGGAGGACACGATTGCCCAGCTCGCGGGCATGATGGGGCCGGGCGACATTATCATCGATGGCGGCAATACCTATTACAAGGACGATGTCCGCCGCGGGCGCGAACTGGCGGCCAAGGGGCTGCGGTATCTCGATGTCGGCACGTCCGGCGGCGTCTGGGGGCTGGAGCGTGGGTATTGCCTGATGATCGGCGGCGACAAGGCCGCGTTGGATCACCTCGATCCGATCTTCAAGGCGCTGGCGCCGGGTCTGGGCTCCATCGAGCGGACCGGCGGGCGCGAACACCTCGATTCGCGCGCGGAGCAGGGGTACATCCACGCGGGTCCCGTGGGCGCCGGCCACTTCGTGAAGATGATCCATAACGGCATCGAATACGGCATGATGCAGGCGATGGCGGAAGGGTTCGACATCCTTAAGGGCCGCGCCTCGGCGAAATTGCCTGAGGGCGAACGTTACGACCTGAACACCGCCGACATCGCCGAGGTCTGGCGCCGCGGCAGCGTCGTGACCTCCTGGCTGCTCGACCTGACCGCCGCCGCTTTGGCGCGGGACGAGCAATTGTCGTCCTTTTCTGGCGTCGTCGAGGACTCGGGCGAGGGACGCTGGACCATCGAGGCGGCGATCGAGGAAGCCGTCCCGGCGGAAGTGCTCGCGGCGTCGTTGTTCACGCGCTTTCGCTCGCGGCAGGATCACACCTTCGCCGAGAAAGTGCTGTCCGCCATGCGGCTCGGCTTCGGCGGCCATGTCGAGGCGCCGAAGAAGGAATGATCGTTCTGGTCATGGGCGTGTCCGGCTGCGGAAAATCCACCGTGGCCGGCCGCCTGGCCGCGGCGATGGGGGCAGCGCTGCTGGAGGGCGATTCATTTCATCCTCCGGCGAATGTCGCGAAGATGGCCGCCGGCACGGCGTTGACCGACGAGGATCGCGGTCCCTGGTTGCGCGCCATCGCCGCCGAGATCGACACGATCCGCGCGCGCGGTGGATCGGCGGTCGTCGCGTGTTCCGCTTTGAAACGCGTTTATCGCGAGATTCTGATCGGCGAACGGCCGAAGGCGCGTCTGGTGTATTTGAAGGGATCGCGGGCGGAGATTGGCGCCCGCCTCGCCGCGCGCAAGGGGCATTTCATGCCGGCTTCGCTGCTGAACAGTCAGTTCCGCACACTGGAAGAACCTGGGCCGGATGAAT
This sequence comes from Acetobacteraceae bacterium, assembly GCA_947474705.1. GTDB lineage: Bacteria > Pseudomonadota > Alphaproteobacteria > Acetobacterales > Acetobacteraceae > Rhodopila. Next base: position 5,945 of record CANJJS010000161.1, read on the forward strand.
GGCCAATTGTCGTTGGCATCGCCGCCTCGCCAGACGCGATCGTCGAGACCATCCGGGAGCGCCTGACATGAGCGGCTTCGCGCGTTACCGCAGCCCGTAAGACGCAACTCGTCGAGTTTTGGCGTTGTTTGTCGCCTCCGCGCCGTCGAATGTTGAGGTAGACCCCATCGGTTGAACAGGAATCGGGCCGGCCGCTTGTCTGCTGCCGGCAACGAAGAAAATCCGGATCAGGCGGCCGCCGCGTGCTCGGCGGCCCAGGCGTCGGGGTGGGCGGAACGATAGGCGTTCACATCCTCCTCCACCTGCCGCGTATATGCCGTTCCGAACTCCGCCTGCGGTTGCGCGAAGCCGCCGTCATCGGCGCCATCCGGTCCAGGATCGTCCGGTCTGTCCCTGGCGCGCGCGCGTGCGACCGCGCGAGCACGATGCAGGCCTGCGCGGCGAAACTCCGCGGCTCGTTCTTTCCGTTCAACTGTTTCGCCGTCCGGCACGTGTCAACGACTTTGATACACCCGGGTTCGTAATTTAAGCTCGTGTCCTGACCCTCGGCCGGCATTGCTTTGGGACAAGGAAACTGACCGGCGGTCGAGTCGGGTCTGGCCGGACGAATGTGACGACGGCCTCGCGGGTGTGCCCGCTCGAAGAACGTGACGGTATCCAGCGGAAGCGGCCCGAATGCATCGAGCAATGGGCGGCGAAGGCTTCGATCGCCTGAAACGTTGCCGGCGGGTGGGCACGAGACGTCATGACAGTTTATCCGAACCGGACCTGGCCATTCAGGCCGTTTTTTTCGGCATGGGCGGATTGATCCATGTTGCCGTTGGTTTGGCGGGCGGTACTGGCGGTTTTTTGACGAAGCGTTCCGGGTTTTCCCGGAACGCCCGGTCGAGCGTGGCCTGACGGGCCGCGTGAACGGCATCGATCTGGCCGTAGTGTACCTGGTCCGGGGTCATCAGGCCGATCCCGGCGTGGTGATGGTCCTGGTTGTACCAATCGAAGAAGTCCCGGCGGAAACTTCTGGCGTCCTCGATGCAGCCGAAGCGTTTGGGAAAGCGCGGCTGATATTTCAGCGTCTTGAAGGCGCTTTCCGAGAAAGGATTGTCGTTGGACGTGTGCGGCCTGTTGTGCGACCGTGTCACGCCGAGGTCCGCCAGCAGGAACGCGGTGGCTTTCGCTTTCATCGGCCCGCCGCGGTCGGCATGGAGTGTGAGCTGGCCGGGCGGCACGTTGTGTTTCTCGATCGCATCGTCGAACAGCGGCTTGAACAACGTCGCGGTTTCGGCATCGGCGAACCGCGGCGCGCGCAAAACATCCAGCACCTGCTGGCGTTGCGGATCGTTCAACGCGCGGGGCGGCCGCGGCCTGGGGCGTGCGATGACAGGCGGTGCGCTCATCCCGGTGCGTTTTCGGGCGACCGTCGTCCGCGAAACCCCGAGCGAGGCACAAATCGCCGCGGTCACGCCTGGCGCCGGTGCGAGAGCCGCGATCGCGTCCGTCACGACCCGCCGCCGTCCGGCGTCAGCCCCA
>CANJJS010000162.1 GCA_947474705.1 Acetobacteraceae bacterium
AGTGCCGTAATGGCACTCGAAAGCGGGCTCACTGAGCCCCTTTTGGAATTGGACCGTGTTGCGGGCCATCCTGATTCTCCGTCAAATCGCCATTCGTTCATGGTTTGTGCCGGATATTGGGCGGCTGAGGAAGAGGGGTAATCAGGAATGGAAAAGCATCGACACCTGGGGCGGATTCGACAGCGGCATGTTGAAAATGTCGCCCTTCGCGAATATGCTCCCGGATGTCGAGGCTTTGGCGAAATCCACCGTCGCCGATATTACCTCCGGCAAAAACAAGGTCTTCTTGGGCCCGTTGAGAGACCAGTCCGGCGCCGTGAAGGTCGCGGCCGGAACCACCATGGACGACGGCGCGCTGAACAGCATGCAGTGGCTGGTTCAGGGACTGGAAGGTAAACTGACCTGATCCCCCAAAACCTCCGGTGGCGCGACGCCGCCGGAGCAAAACCGCCGGACCCCGCATGACCGATCCCACGCCGCTGCTGGCCATGACCGGCATGACCAAACACTATCCAGGCTGCCTCGCGAACGACCGCGTCTCCCTCACCGTCGAACGCAACCAAATCCACGCGCTACTGGGCGAAAACGGCGCCGGAAAAAGCACGCTCGTCAAAACGATCTACGGTGTCGTCAAACCCGATGCCGGCGAAATTCTCTGGGACGGAAAGCCGGTTCGCATCCAAAATCCCGGCCATGCCCAACGGCTCGGCATCGGCATGGTGTTCCAGCATTTTTCTCTCTTTGAAGCCCTCACCGTCGCCGAAAACATCGCCCTTGGCCTTGCGGCGTCCGAGCGCGCGAATCTGAAGGAACGCATTACCAGAATATCCGCCGAATACGGCCTTCCGCTCGATCCCGATCGCGTCGTCCACGACCTGTCCGTCGGCGAACGCCAACGCATCGAAATCGTTCGCTGCCTGCTCCAAAACCCCAAACTTCTCATCATGGACGAGCCGACGTCGGTCCTGACGCCCGGCGAGGCCACCCGCCTTTTCGAAACGTTGCGCCGCCTCGCCGCCGAAGGATGTTCGATTCTTTACAGCAGCCATAAGCTGGAAGAAGTCCGCGCGCTCTGTTCCGCCGCCACGATCATGCGACTGGGCTGTAACGTCGCCACCTGCGCGCCGGCGGAGAAATCCGTCCGGGAACTGGCGGAAATCATGATCGCCGCGGACCTGAAAGCACCGCCGGTACGCGCGATCCGAGAGACCGGGACAACGCCGCGGCTGATCGTGAAAAACCTGACGGTCCCTTCGCCTCATCATTTCGGAACCGGCCTGAAAGACATCTCCCTGACCATTGAAAGCGGCGAAATCCTTGGCGTCGCCGGTATCGCCGGCAACGGGCAGACCGAACTGATGGACGCGATCTCCGGCGAAATCCTGGCCGGAGCCCCCGAAAACATCGTCATCGACGGCGTGCCCGCCGGGCAAATGGGCCCGCGCGCGCGCCGCGCGATCGGCGGCTGCTTTGTGCCGGAAGAACGCAACGGCCACGGCGCGGTAACCGCGATGACCCTGTCGGAAAACGGCTTCCTGTCGGGCTTCGTCCGGCGCGCCCTGACCCGCTGCGGCATCGTCAACCCGAAACGCACCGACGTCTTCGCCGCGGACATCATCCGCCGGTTCGATGTTCGGGCCACGGGGCCGAAGGCCGAGGCGCGCTCGTTATCCGGTGGCAACTTACAAAAATTTCTGGTCGGCCGCGAGATCTCGCAACATCCGAAAGTTCTGGCCATAAGCCAACCCACCTGGGGCGTCGACGCGGGCGCGGCACAGGCGATCCACGAGGCGATCGCCGCTCTCGCCGTGGAAGGCGCCGCCGTGCTGATCGTCTCTCAGGACCTCGACGAAATATTCGCGCTGGCGGACCGCATCGCGGTGATGGCGGGCGGCCGCGTCTCCGAACCCGTGCCATTGCGCGAGGCCACGGTGGAATCGATCGGACGCCTGATGGGCGGCGCGCCGCGGGAGCAACCAGCCCATGTTTAAAATCGAACCGCGGGGACACGAGTCGAAAGTCTGGCGCTACGCCTCGCCCTTGCTGGCCCTGGCGCTGACCGGCGTCACGGCGGGCCTGATTTTCGCCCTGATGGGAAGGCCGCCCTTGCTGACCGTCTATACGTTTCTGATCGCGCCCCTTCTGCAACAGGACGGGTTCGAGGCACTGCCGGTGAAAGCGGTGCCGCTGATCATGATGGGCACCCGCCTGTCTTTGGCCTACCGCGCGAATATCTGGAATATCGGCGCGGACGGCCAGTTTATCATGGGCGCCATCTGTGGCGGCGGCGTCGCGCTGGCCTTTCCCGAGGCGCCCGCCTGGCTCCTGTTTCCCGCCATGGCCGCGGCCGGAGCGATCGGCGGCGGCGCCTGCGGCGGACTGGCCGCCTGGCTCCGCATCGGCTTCAACGCCAACGAAATTCTGACCAGCCTGATGATTGCCTATATCTCGCAATATCTGCTGATATACCTCGTCACAGGCCCCTGGCGCGACCCCATGGGCTTCGGCTTCCCCCAAACCGCCTTGTTCTCCGACAACGCCCTCGCCCCACGCCTGATCGCCGACACCAACGTCCATCTGGGCATCGTCCTCGCGCCACTACTGGCGCTCGCCACCTGGTTCGTGCTGGAAAAATCGTTACTGGGGTTTCAGTTCCGCGTCCTGGGACAGGCGCCCCGCGCCGCCCGCTTCGCCGGCTTCGGCGAAAACCGGCTGATCTGGATCGCCATGCTGATCAGCGGCGGGACCGCCGGTCTCGCCGGCCTCCTCGAAGCCACCGGCACCCTGGGCCAACTCACAACCACACTCTCTCCCGGCTACGGCTTCACCGCCATCATCGTCGCCTTTCTCGGCCGTCTCAACCCACTGGGCGCTGTCCCCGCCGGCCTGCTCCTGGCCCTGAGCTTCCTTGGCGGCGACGCCGCGCAAATCAACCTTGGCCTGTCAAACGCCATCACAGGCATCTTCCAGGGCATCCTGCTGTTCAACCTTCTGGGCTGCGACCTGCTGCTGCTGAACCGCATCCGGTGGGCCGCGAGGGCCGCGTCATGAACGAGATCCTCGTCCCCTTCCTCGTCTCCGACGCCGTGGCCTCCACGCCACTGCTGCTCGCGGCCATCGGCGAACTGATCGTGGAAAAAACCGGCGTCCTCAACCTTGGCGTCGAGGGCATGATGCTCGCCGGCGCCATCGCCGCCTTCGCGACAGCGCACCGAACCGGCATGCCCTTCCTGGGTGTCGCCGCGGGGCTTGGCGCCGGTGTCGCGCTGTCGCTTCTGTTCGGGGTCGTATCGCTGACATTCCGCGCCAACCAAACCGCCACAGGCCTTGCATTGACCATCTTCGGCCGCGGTTTCAGCGCCCTCGCCGGCGCCGGGTTCGTGGGAATCCCGGCACCGGCGCTGCCAAAGCTCCACGTCCCCGGACTTTCCGATATTCCCGTCCTGGGTCCGGTGCTGTTCGGCCACGACGCCCTGGTCTACCTGGCCCTCGCGATGCTCGCCGCCGTGGCCTGGGCGATTCGCGCCACCCACCTGGGCCTGGTCCTGCGCGCGGTCGGAGACTCCCACGACGCCGCCCATGCGCTCGGCTACCGGGTCGTGGCGATCCGTTACGCGGCCGTGGCGTTCGGCGGCGCCATGGCGCCATGGCGGGACTGGCCGGGGCCTATATGTCGCTCGCCTACACACCGCTCTGGGCGCAGGACATGACCGCCGGACGAGGCTGGGTCGTGGTGGCCCTGGTGACATTCGCCGCCTGGCGCCCGTTCTGGCTGGCGATCGGCGCGTGGTTCTTCGGCGCGCTGATGTATCTCTCGCTTTACGTTCAGGCACTCGGCGTCGCCGTGCCAATAGCGTTGCTCTCGGCGCTGCCATACATCGGCACGGTCGCCGTGCTGGTCCTGATTTCCCGGGACGCACGCCGGATCCGGCTGCACAGGCCCGCGATGTTGGGCGTGCCATTTCAGGCACGGGGGTAGGAAGATGGCCGCTCCGCGTGCTTTCCGTTGGGAAGCCTCGTTTGCGGCGCGCGCGGCGCTTGCACCGCAAGGGACGGGGACGTTGAAGAACATGGTTCCCGCCCATGGTTTCTGGAATGCCGGATCGAACCCCATGCTCCTGCCGCGACCGACGGAACCCGCTGCTGACGGAACTGATCTGGCGAGAGATATCCGCTCCACTCGATCGGCCACATCGTCGTGTAGGTCTTCGGCGAACCTGGCCGTCAGTTTTTGAGGTCACGTTTCCAAAATGGCGGCACGATCTTGCCGCGACGGACAGCCATGATCAGGAGCGCGATACCAGTCGCCGTGCAGAGCAGAAACGCGATCGCCGAGGACTCCAGACCAAAGGCTCCCCCGGTCAGCACGGCCGGTCCCTTGATGTTGGATCTTATCAGGCCTGGGTCGGCCACACCGCCGGAAACAATGCCGGAAAATATCGCCGACTGCGTGTAATTCCATGACATATGAAAGCCGATGCTGACCCACAGGCGGCGGGTGAGCATATAGGCGGCGGCAAGCAGGAGTCCGGCCTCGATGCTGATGGAGATCGCGGCGATGAGCGTGGCCGCGGGGTTCAACAAATGCACGAGGCCGAACACGACGGACGAGATCGCCAATGATATCCAACTGCCGAACAAGTCCTCCATGGACCGGAACAGCACGCCGCGAAACACCAGTTCTTCGAAGATTCCCGAGTTCAACGCCATGGCAAGCGCGGGAAGCACGAAGTACCAAGGATTCAGCCCGTCGATACGATAAATTCCAGGCAAGATCAGAATCAATACGCAGAGCGTGTAAAGTAAGGCGCCGACCGAGAGGCCGATCCCTAACTCCCGGCCCATGCCTGGAAGTCCAAGCTCGCTGACCGGACGACGTTCGATGACCAACGCGAACCCAAAATACACCGCCAGAGCAAGAGCCGCCATAGCCGCCGCCGACGCGATGGACAGAAGTGGCGTCTTCGAAAACTCTCCCATGAACATCTCGCTTATGCCCATCATGTAGACCAGGGCGCCGCCCAGCAGGATCAGACGCGTGAGAGGATATCGCGCGATACGCAGCCAGAGGGCTGGTCTCGAATGCAAAGTTGCGTTCATTTCAGGGAGGCTCTGCCAGGAATGGCCGGAGGGTATGGAATAAAAACACCGATGTCGAGAATTGGGACATGGCGCGTGTGGGGCATGCCTTTCAACATGACAACGATGGCCTCCCCGCGCGCCTTGTCCAGACGGTTCCGCGGGTGAGCTCGTTGTCGAAGCAACAGCGAAATCCCGCCCATGGCCCTGGCTCGGCGCGGAAGCCAGTCCCAAATCGGGGCGGATTTACAATGTCACGAACCTGACAAAGCTCCCTGGGAGCCGCGGGAACGGCACGGTTTCCACACCGCGCATGAGGATGCGGCGAGGCCGCGCACCCGCGGGGTGGTCAACGCCCCATCGAGGCATTACCGTCACCGGTCCAAATGGGTGAGATCGAGTGGCTCGTGTCGCGAACGCGATGCGAGACCATATCGATGGCCATTCATTTCGTCATGGACAAAGCTATCTGGAAACGCATCACATGGATCTCGTCGATAAAGACCTGCAGGCCTTCCAACGCGGCGAACACGCCAAGGGCGCGGCCGCCCGCTGGCTCGCGGATTACGAAACGGCTCTCGGCTTACGAGATGTTGGACGCCTCGCCGGCCTGTTCCACGAGGAGTCGCACTGGCGCGATATTCTCGCATTTACCTGGTACTACACGGCGGTCGCCGGTTCCCACGACATCGCCACCAGGCTTGCCGCCGAACAGTCGCGGGTCGGGGCACGGAACTTCCATTTGCCGGACGGGCGCCGCGCCCCGCGCCATGTGAAGCGGGTCGGCATCGATAGCATCGAGGCGATTTTTGAATTTTCCACCGCGGTTGGCCGCGGCGCGGGTATCTTTCGCCTGTCTCCCGATGCCGGCGGGACATTGAAGGCCTGGCAGATATCGACAACCTTGCAGTCCATCGATGGATGCGAGGAAAAGATTGGCGCGAACCGTCCCACCGGGTCCGCGTATTCCCGTAATTTCGGCGGCGACAACTGGGTCGATATTCGCCGCAAAGCCAGGGCATACGAGGGTCGGGACCCGGTGGTGCTCGTGATCGGTGGGGCGCAGTCCGGCCTATCGATCGCGGCACGCCTGAACCAACTGGGCGTGGATACGCTGGTGGTGGAAAAATGGCCGCGGATCGGCGATTCATGGCGCAAGCGCTACCATTCGCTGGCACTCCATAACTCCATCCAGCTAAATCATCTGCCGTACATGGATTACCCGTCGACCTGGCCCGTCTACATCCCCAAGGACATGCTGGGGGACTGGTTCGAGTTCTACGCCAACGCGCTGGAGATCAATTGCTGGACCGACACGGAGTTCGTGAAAGGCGAGTGGGACGAGACCGCGAAGGTTTGGACCGCGACGGTGCGGCGCGGGGACGGCACCGAACGGGTCATCCGTCCCAAACACCTTGTCTTCGCGAACGGGGTCAGTTCCTATCCGTTGATTCCAGACCTTCCCGGCCTGGGCGATTTCAAGGGAACCGTGTTTCACTCCGAAGGTTTCGACAGCGGCGCCGGTTGGAAGGGAAAGAACGCGTTGATTGTCGGGACCGGCAGCAGCGCCAACGATATCGCGATGGATCTGCACAGTCATGGCGTGAATACAACACTGATCCAGCGCGGCTCCACGACGGTGGTCACCATCAACCCGAGCGCGCGCCTGAACGAGGCGATCTACGACGAGGGCGGGTTGCACGACGATACCGATCTGATCATCGCGTCCGCCACGCCACCGCTGACGGTGAAAGGCTACAAGGCAGTGGCGCAACGGATGCTGGAACTCGATAAGGATCTCATCCAGGGCCTCAAAGCCATCGGGTTCAAGCATGACATGGGCGACGACGAAGCCGGTCACCAGATGAAGTATTTCCGCCGTGGCGGTGGCTATAATCTGGACGCTGGCAGTTCGGCTCTGATGATCAAGGGCGAAATCGGGTTATTGCAGTACGAAACGATCGAGCGTTTCGTCGGCGATGGCGCGTTGTTGAAAGACGGCAAGACGGTCCCAGCCGATGTCATCGTATTGGCGACCGGATATTACCCACAGAAAGAGTTGGTGCGCCGGTCGCTGGGCGATGCCATGGCCGCGAAAATTGGCGAGGTCTGGGGCATCGGGCCGAACGGCGATTTGAACAACATGTACAAGCGCACGCCTCAGCAAGGTGTGTGGTTCATCGCTGGCGGGATCGGCCAGTGCCGGATCAACTCGAAGTACCTCGCGTTGCAGATCAAGGCGATGGAACTGGATCTGTTGGGGCCGCTATAGCCGTTATCCTTGGCCCAGTGCGGGCGGTCCCAGCAGACCGCCCAGCATTTCCGCGAACATCGGGCGCAACCCGGAAAACCCCGGGGGCGCTGAACAGACGGTGGTGGATCGCGTC
>CANJJS010000163.1 GCA_947474705.1 Acetobacteraceae bacterium
CATAACCTGAAGGTCACAGGTTCAAATCCTGTCCCCGCAACCAAAATTCCTCAATAATTCAAAGCCTTACCACTGCCCCGAAGCTCGCGCTCCGGGGCGTTCGCCGTCGTGTCCGGATGGTGTCCGAAAAACGCCCGTCCGCGAGCGTCTGGCCATCCCCGCCTTGTTCCTCGGCCCCGCGGTGCCGACACTTCCTCCCTAAGGAGCGCCTTAAGGCCGGAGTTAAGGACAGTGCCGGACGGAAGCATCGAGATCGTCGCGGGCCGCGAACGCCGCCGCCGCGGGCACCCGATTACAATTGCCTCCCGCGAAATCCAAACCTTCCTCGATGTCTCAAAGCAACGGCAACTGCACCTCGCGCCGCTCGCGCATCGACAGTGTCACCGCGTCTGTCCATTCCATGTATTTGACCGCCGTCACGAAATCGGTGTGCGTCACCGTCTCGCGGCCGCGCACTGCGTTGACGAACTCTTCCTCCACCCGCCAGCCGCCGGTTTTTGTGGAATCGATCGCGAGCGCGTCCAGAGCACCGCCTTTCTTGCCGAGTTGCAGGTAGGGCTCGCCGTTGTTCGGCGTGATGAAGGCCAATGCGCCCTGGTCGCCGAAAATCCAGGCTTCAGCCTTGTTCGGCGTGTGTCCGAGGACCGACGATAGCAACAGGCGATACTGACCGCCCTGCTGCAACTGACCGGTCACATCGACATGATCGGGGATGACGATCGGCACGCGCGCGCCCGACTCATCCTTGCGGTGTTTCACCACCACCTGACCGACGGCGAAGGCGCTGGCGGCGTGCCCGACCCAGCGCGCCATCTGCTCGTACCAAATGCCGAGCGCCATAATGTTGTTGCCTGAAAAATCGCGGTTCTGCCGCCAGTGCAGCGGCAGGTCGGGATTGGGATAGTCCCCGGCCGAGACGCAGAGGTTGGTCGCGATCACGTTCCCGATCGCTCCACTGGCGATCGTGTCGGCGATGGTTCGGTCCACCGGCAGCGTCATCGGCGCAGGCACGATCTGTGCGATCCGCGATGGATTGCGGCGCGATGCCGCCAGCATCGCATGCGCTTCTCGCGAATTCATCGCCATTCGCGCCTCGCACAGCACGTGCTTGCCGGCATCGAGCGCGGCGATCGTCATCTCGGCATGGGTGTACGGCCAGGTGCCGATGCACACGGCATCGATGCTTTTGTCGGCGATGATCTCGGTCCAGTCGCCGTAAGCCTTCGGGATGTCCAGTTCCTTCGCCGCCTTTTGGCTCGACGCCAGACTACGGTTGGCGACGCCGACGATCTCGACGCTGTTCTGCGTGCGTAGGCCTGGAATGTGCCTCGACCGCGTATTGGCGCCGGCGCCGATGATACCGATGCGGAGTGTGTCTGTTGCCATGGCTGGTTCATCCTGGTTCGTGCGACGTTCGGAATGGCTCGCGCGGCGTATTCCACCATCGTCACTGCGAGGCTCGACGTCAATTTCGGTTGGCGCCGGTCATGCTCCAGCGCTCGATGAAGTCCGGCAACAAAGCAGTTAGGGCGAAGGCGCCGATCCGCGTCAGTATCCGCGCGAAGCGCCGATGAGTGAATGGAACCGGCGCGGAGCGATCGAATGCTCCGCGCCCGGAGCAATTCCAGTCCTATCCGACGGGATCGAGCACGACCACGGGAATCTCGCGCTCGGTTTTCTTCGCGTATTCGGCATACGGGGGCCAGAATTTCAGGGCTACCGGCCAAAGCTTCGCGCGTTCCTCGCCCGTGACAGTGCGAGCCTTCGCCTTGAGCTTTTTCGTTCCAACCTGAACCTCGACATCGGGATTGGCGACGAGATTTTCGTACCAGCCGGGGTGGTCTGGCGCGCCACCCTTGGATGCGACGACGATATAGCTGTCGCCGGTTGTTCCGTAATAGAGCGGAAAAACGAACTTCTCGCCGGACTTCCGCCCGGTCGTGGTCAGCATCAGCGACCAGACGTCCATTTCCGGATAACCCCCGGGCGGCGTCCGCTGCATGACGTGTCCCTCTTCCCCGCCGCTTTTGAGGTAGAGGTTGCTGTGCTCAACCTGCCATTCCTGCATTTTCGGACCCAGCTTCGCGTCGGCCATCGTTCGAACTCCCTGAAAGCCGACAGCCTATCACATTCTCCGGTTACCCGCGTAGCGCGTCCTCGATCCAGCCCGCCACGGCGAACAGGTCCGCATCGCCTTGCGGGAAGCCCAGTACCTGTAGCCCCAACGGCAGGCCGCCATCCTCCAACACCGGCAGGCTTATGCCCGGGGCCCCCAGCATGGAGCCTGGCACGACGAAGATCGGGTTGCCCGTGGTCTCCAGGCCGACCGGCGCCGCCCCAGGCGCTGTCACGCCGATCACCGCGTCGGCCTGGCCGGCCAGAGCCGCGTAAGCCGTCCGCGCCATCTCCCGCCGGGCAAGCAGTGTCGCATACTCCGGCTGTGTCATCGCGTGCTGCCGTGCGTGCCGCTCCAGCGCGCTCGGGCTTAACATTGAGGCGTCACGCGCCACGAAGCTGCCCAGTGGCCAGCGCCACTCCCAGGCATTTATGCCGTTGGTGATCTGGAGCGCCTCCGCCGTCGCGGCTTCCACCGCCGCCAGTTCGGGGCACTCCTCAGGCGTCAGCACGGTTACGCCGGCGGCATGCAGCCGCTCCAGCGCCGCCTCGAGCGAGGCGCGCGCGGTCGCGGCCAGGATTGGCCATCCGGCGGTGCGTAGCAGCGCGAGCCGCGCCGGTTTCCGCGACGGCGGCAAGGTCAGCGGCCCGGTCAGGCCGGGGTAGCCAGGGTCACCGCCCACCCGCTCCGCGACCGCGCGGGCCATGGCCCAGACGTCGGCGAGAGTGGCGGCGATCGTGCCGGTGACGCTCTGGCTGAGATAATCCAGGCTGCCGCCGCGGTTGATCCCGCCCACCGAGGGCTTGAACCCATACGCGCCACAAAAGCCCGAGGGCCGCAGAATGGACCCGACCACCTGTGTGCCGAGACCGCCGCACAGCATGCCGCAGCCCACCGCCGCGGCTGATCCGCTGCTGCTGCCGCCGGGCGTGCGCGTGAGGTCCCAGGGATTGCGTGTCCCCCGCGGTTGAGAGGAGGCGAATTCCGTCGTGACTGTCTTGCCCAGAACGACCGCACCGGCCTCGCGCAGTCCCTGCACGCTGGCGGCGTCGAACCGCGGGCGGTAGCCGTCGAACAGCGGCGAACCCATGCCGGTGACCATATCGGCGGTGTCGATCATGTCTTTCACGCCAACGGGCATGCCGTCGATCGCCGAAAGCGGCTTGCCAGCCCGCCAGCGTTCCGCCGCGGCGCTGGCCGCCAGGCGGGCCGCCGCGGGGTCGATCGCCGTGAAGGCGCCGACCGCCGCCTCGCGCCGGTCGATCTCGGCCAGGCACTCTTCCAGCACCTGGAGCGGTGAGTCGCTGCCACTGGCGAAGGAGGCGGTACGACGGACATAGGGGCGGCGCTGGGGTGTCTGGCTCATGAACAAAGCTCAGCAGACCAGGACTGTCTTGTCTACCGCGCCACGCGGTTGGAGGGACAATTTGGCCTTGCTCGCCAGGTGCGAACGGTACGAACCATCGTATTGGCATCGACCCGTTCCGGTCTGAAAACGCGGCCGCACAGCCGTCTGGGCGCGCATGCCGCCCGAAATCGAATATTCAGTGCGCGGCAAGGCGCCGCCGCAGCCGCGCGATGGCGCCAGGCAGGCCGCGCACCTTCAGCACTCGGCCCGCCTCGTCGTACTCCTCGGACAAGACCCGCGCGCTTTCATACACCTCGCCGATCAGCCCTTGTTTCGTGTAGGGCAACACCAGCACATCCTCCACCATCCCGGCCTCGAAGAACGCGACGACGAAGTCCCGCAACGCGCTCACATCTTCGGGCGCATGGGCCGAGAGCATGATCGCGTCCGGATGCTTCTCCATCAGGGCCGCGCGCCCGGCGGCATCCACCCGGTCAAGCTTGTTCAGCACCAGACGCGACGGCACCGCATCGGCACCGATCTCACGCAGCACGCCTCGGCTTACCTCCAATTGCGCCTCATAGGTCGGGTCCGATGCGTCGACCACGTACAGCAGAAGCGAGGCCTCCAGCGCCTCCGCTAAAGTGGAACGGAACGATGCGACCAGGTCGTGCGGCAATTGCTTGATGAAGCCAACCGTGTCGGAGACGAGCACGCGGGGCCGGGTCTCCGGCTGCAGGGTACGCACGGTGGTGTCGAGCGTGGCGAACAGCTTGTCCTCCACCAGCACCTGGCTGCCGGTGAGGGCCCGCATCAACGAGGATTTGCCCGCATTGGTGTAACCGACCAGCGCCACCCGCGGCTGGTCGCGGCGGGCGGAGCGGCGCTGGTCGCTGTCACGCTGCACCGCTTCCAACTGGTCTTTCAACTCGGAGAGCCGGTCGCGGATCTTGCGGCGATCGAGGTCCAGGGTGCTTTCGCCGGCACCCGGGCCTTGCTGCCGCCCACCGCCCGCCGAGGACTCCCGCATGCGGGGTGCCACGTATTTCAGGCGCGCCATCTCCACCTGTAACTTTGCCTCGCGGGTATTGGCGTGGCGGTGGAAGATCTCGACGATGACCCCCGTACGGTCCAGCACCTGGGCGCCGGTGGCCCGTTCGAGGTTGCGGATCTGGCTTGGCGAGAGCTCATGATCGACGATGACAAACCCAGGCCTGCGGGTGGCGCCCAAATCCGGGTCAGTGGAATTGGCCTCGGCCGGGTCGGGCGTCGCGGCTTCGCTTTCAAACCGTTGCCGTGCCTTGGACTTCGGGGCTGGTGCCATTGACCCGATCACGCCGGTGCCACCGGTCAGCGCCGCCAGCTCCGCGAGCTTGCCACTGCCCAGCAGCGACCCCGCGCCGGTGCCCTCGCGCTTTTGCGACACCGTGCCGGCAACCTCATAGCCGAGCGTCTTTACCAGGCGCCCCAACTCCTCAAGGCTGGCTTCGTGCGCGACGTCGTCGACGTCGGGCGTCTGGATGCCGACGAGGACGGCAAGCGGGATTGGCGGTTTGGTTTCCATGGCGGTCAGGTAGCACGGAAATGGCCGAGGCGCCGGACCTGAACAAAATGTCCGGGTACGGCGCCTTGCCGTCCGTCAGAGAACCTTCAGCCCGGTAAAAATGGGACCGGCACGAAAAACCGCCCGCCGACGGTTTTCAGCGCGTTGTTCTCACTTTCCATCGCCGCGGCGCGCAACGCGATCAGCAACTGACCCGCCACGGTTCGCCGCCAGAACCACCAGTCGATCTGACGCGCCGAGGGCGGTTCGCCATCGGCCTGCACCGCTTCGCCGTAAAGCGCTTTCAGATCGTCCGCCAGAAACCGTAACGCGAGAGCGGGCGTATCGAGATGCGGCACGGCCGGCAGAGCACCGTTCAGGAACGATGTCGCGAAAGCAGGCCAGTCTTCGGGCCGCTGGCCGGACAGGCCAACCGTCGTGCGGCCGAACCGCGCCTTGAACCGTTCCCAGACCGGCAGAACGGCGGCGAGTTCGTCCCGGAAAGCGGCTTCCCAGGCGGCGGCGCCCTGGTAAACGCCTGGCGCGGGCGGAGAGACAGCCGGGACCCAATCCGGCCGGTCGAACCAGCTCGGGTGATCGTCAGGGAAATGTTCCAGGATCTCCGGCCCGTCCGTGCGCTCCAACAGGTTAAGGGCCTGCATGAGCACGCGGCGTTGAAACGCCTGGTCATTGGGTTCGCCCAGAGGGCGTCCCAGCATGAATGGCGTCATCACAGCTCGCGGCGGGCGGGTTTTCTCGACCTGCGGCAGTACCAGAGCGAGAACCGTCGTGGGCAGGCCCCGTTCTTCCAGCATATGTGCCATCGCGCTCACGGCGCGGGTGCACAGCGGTCAAACAGGGGACAGAACGACGGCATTGACGTTGTCGGCCTTCATCGCGGCGGCCATGCCATCGGCCGCTTCCACCATCGCCGCGGGATCGGTCGAGCCCATGACGGTGAAATGCGTCGCCGCGACCGAACCGATCGCGCCCTCGGCGGCGAGGTCGCGCAACCTGTCGATCGGAAACACCACGTTGATGTCCCGTTGAAACCCGGCGCGATCGTAGTTGATCGACACATGGCTCATGAGGATATCGGCGTTGTCCCAGGTCCCGGACACGGCGCGGTATTCGCCGGAGCCAAAGGAAAACGGTTTATCGCCGCGATGGATCAGGGCGGCGCTGCTGACGATCGCCACGCGGCGTTCGGACAGCTTTGGTCCCGCGACGAAAGGGGCCGTTTCGAACTCTGGACAGGCCAGGTTCGCGACGGCGGTTCGTGTGGGTTCCGGTATGTCTTCAAGTCGTGCCATTCGATATTCTCCTTAATTATTTTCGATTTCATCATGAATTCGCTCAAGCCGGATATCGACTTCGCGGTCGATGAAGGTCCACTCATGCGTCGCGCGCAGCCGTTCCAACATCTGGTCGAACATTGGGGCATGCTGGGGCGCATATTCGAAAAGCGTGATGAAGTCGAACGGCTCGCCGAGATCGCGGCCGTGGCGCAACCGGCGCGCGACCGGCGGCGGATAGTCCAGTCCGATCGCGGTGTGATGCGACGTCTCCTCGAAAACCGCGTGCCGTTCACGATATCGATCCGTTCGACCGGCGGCAAGCCCGCGCGACGGACCGGGTCCTGGCGTTACAACGAAACTCTGGGGATTGGAGGACATGGTTAAGGTACTGGAAGAGGGGGAAAAGTAGGCCGAAAAAAGAACAGGTCTGAACCGCTCGCTTACCTGTAAGGCAAGCGGAAGTTGTCGGGCGCCGGGCCGGTGCACGACGATATGCACAACCGTGTATTCAGTCCGCAGACTTCCGTCTTTCTGTTTTTGGCCCACCCTGTTAGATCGGGAGGGGCACTGGAAACGCGGTGGGACTCTCTCTTAAGTCACCCCGACGCCTGTCCAACCGATGGGATCCACCTCGCCGATTTCGTAAGTGACCATATCGTTCTGATCTGTGGTATCGAAACAGCCGCTGGTTTTCCCCATTCTTCCGTCTGATGTCCGCCTATGCTGCACCTGCGTGCTGACACTTTTGCCCCTCGTACTCCTGACGATCGCCAGGCCGGTAAATTTCGGTTCCCCGGGATAGCGGCGGTCCAAAGTCATCGAACTGACATCGTGAACGACGGTGTGGCGACGGGTCTCGATCCGGCTGTTGCAGCCATCGACTGTTTAGGCCATCGCGAACACGGTGCCAGGCGGCGGGTTTTCGAAACGTCAGAGATTCCAAATGACCCGATTTCGATACTTTTTCGCTCGATGTCCTTTTCTCCTGAGTGAATTGAGCGCGGGCCTGAATGCGCCGCCGTTCAGAGCGGCTGGAGCGCCGCGGCCTCGATGGATCGCGGCAAATGGTCCCATGTTTCGAACACGGCATAAGTGGTGA
>CANJJS010000164.1 GCA_947474705.1 Acetobacteraceae bacterium
ACCATCAGCATGCGTTCCTGGCTTTCCGACAGCATGAATTCGTAGGCGCTCATTTCCGTTTCGCGCGCCGGACAGTTGTCCAGGTTCAGCGAAATGCCGACCCCGCCCTTACCCGCCATTTCGACGGAGGAACTGGTCAGCCCAGCGGCGCCCATGTCCTGGATGGCGACGATCGCGTCGGTGGCCATCAGTTCCAGGCAAGCCTCGATCAGCAGTTTTTCGGTGAAGGGGTCGCCCACCTGCACGGTTGGCCGTTTCTCCTCCGAGTCCGCCGCGAATTCGGCCGAGGCCATGGTCGCCCCGTGGATGCCGTCGCGCCCCGTCTTCGAACCGACATAGACAACGGGGTTGCCGACACCGGCGGCGGCGCTCAGAAAAATCTTGTCCTTGCGGGCGATGCCCACGGTCATCGCGTTGACCAGCGGATTGCCATCGTAGGCCGGATGGAAATTGATTTCCCCGCCGACCGTCGGCACGCCGACGCAATTGCCGTAGCCGCCGATGCCGCGCACCACGCCATCGACCACGCGCTTCGTCACGGGATTGTTCGGATTGCCGAACCGCAGCGCGTTCAGATTGGCGATGGGCCGCGCGCCCATGGTGAAGACATCTCGTAGGATGCCGCCCACACCCGTCGCCGCGCCCTGGTAAGGCTCGATGAAACTTGGATGATTGTGGCTCTCCATCTTGAAGATCGCCGCCAGCCCGTCGCCGATATCGACCACGCCCGCGTTCTCGCCGGGTCCGTGAATAACCCAGGGCTGCTTCGTCGGCAGTTGCTTCAGCCAGACGCGGGAGGATTTGTAGCTGCAATGCTCCGACCACATCACGCTGAACACGCCGAGTTCGGTGAAACTCGGGGTTCGCCCCATGATGGTCAAAACACGAGAATATTCCTCGGCGCTGAGGCCGAACTCGCGGGCGAGTTGTTCGTTGACCTCTTTCGTCATGACGCGGCCGCGATCGCGTCGAACAGCGGTTTTCCATCGGCGCCGCCCATCATGGGATCGACCAGGTCCTCGGGGTGGGGCATCAGGCCAAGCACCCGGCGGTTGGGACTGTAGATGCCGGCGATGGAGCGCGCGCTGCCATTCAGATTTGCCTCTGGTGAGATGTCCCCGGACGGGGCCGCGTAGCGGAAGGCCACGAGGCCGTCCTTTTCCAGCCGGTCAAGCGTCTCCGGCTCGGCGAAATAATTCCCGTCGCCGTGCGCCATGACCGCGCGGAAGGTGGATCCCGCCTGGTAGCGGTTGGTGAAGACGGTGTCGTTGCGTTCGACCCGGAGATGGCAGTCCATCGACAGGAAGCGCAGCGAGGCGTTGCGCAGCAGCGCGCCCGGCAGCAGTCCGGCTTCCGTGAGAATCTGAAACCCGTTGCAGACGCCCAGAATGTAACCGCCCCGCGCCGCGTGCGCGTGGATGGCGGCCATGACCGGGGAGCGAGCGGCCATCGCGCCGCAGCGCAGGTAGTCGCCGAAGCTGAAGCCGCCGGGGAGGACCACCAGATCGAGTCCGGACAGATCTGTTTCTTTGTGCCAGATCATCCGTGGGTCCTGGCCCGAGGAATTCTTCAGCGCGATCGCCATGTCGCGTTCCCGGTTGATGCCGGGGAAGATGACGATTCCGGTCTTCATGGTGTCGCCAGCCGGAGATCGCATTGGAAATCGCTTCGCAGTGCGTCGGCGATCGCCTGGACGCCGATGGATGGCGTTGCCGAACGGCGCGCTTTCGCGAACGCCACCGTGCGATCGCGAATATCTTCGATCGTGATGCGATCGGGCAGGCAGGAGCGGGCGTCGGGTCCTTCCCGGAAGCGCGGCTGTCGCAACACATCCGCCACCGCCATCACATAACCCCGGCATGTCGCCTGTGCGACAGGCTCGTCGCTGGCACAGGCGGCGACGAGGTCCATCCCGCTGAGATGCGCGCCCGCCGCCATGCCCGGAAGAGACGCGATGCCGGCGAGCGTCAAGGCCAGAATTCGCGTCGTCATTCCGGTTGAACCGTGACGTTAAAGCTTTCGATCACCGTGTTGGCCAGCAATTTTCGTGCCATGTCCTCGGCGGCCGCTTTCGCCTGCGACGGGTCGGTTTCGGCCAGCTCTAGCACGATCACCTTTCCGGCGCGGACGTCGCCAACACCGGTGAAGCCCAGGGTGCCGAGCGCCTGGCCGATGGCTTTGCCCTGGGGGTCGAGGACGCCGTCTTTCAGCATCACCGTGACGATGGCTTTCACTGCACGGCCTCCGGGCCTTTCAGGTCGCGCACACCGGCTTCTGGCAGAATGCCGAGGCGTTTGGCGACTTCCTGGTAGGCTTCCTCGACCTTGCCCAGGTCGCGGCGGAAGCGGTCTTTGTCCATTTTCTCGTTGGTGCGGGAGTCCCACAGACGGCAATTGTCCGGGCTGATTTCGTCGGCCAGGATGATCCGCATCTCGTCGTTTTCCCACAGGCGGCCGAATTCCAGTTTGAAATCGACCAATGTGATGCCGACGCCGAGAAACAGGCCGCAGAGAAAATCGTTGATCCGCAGGCTGAGGGCGACCATGTCGTCGAGGTCGGCGGTGCCGGCCCAGCCGAATGCGGTGATGTGTTCCTCGGAGACCATGGGGTCGTTGAGGGCGTCGTTTTTCAGGTAGTATTCGAGGATCGAGCGGGGGAGGCGGGTGCCTTCCTCAATGCCCAGGCGGGTGGCGATACTGCCGGCGGCGACGTTGCGGATGACGACTTCCAGCGGGATGATCTCCACCTCGCGGATCAGTTGTTCGCGCATGTTCAGGCGGCGGACGAAGTGCGTGGGGATGCCGATCTCGGCCAGGCGCATCATCAGGTATTCGCTGATACGGTTGTTCAGCACGCCCTTGCCGGTGATGACGCCTTTCTTGGCGCCGTTGCCGGCGGTCGCGTCGTCCTTGAAATACTGCACCAGGGTGCCGGGTTCCGGTCCCTCGAACAGGATTTTCGCTTTGCCCTCGTAGAGCTGGCGGCGGCGTGCCATCTTGGAATCCTTAAAGAGCCCGCCGGACCTGGCCCCCAGGGGCTGGGGGGTCTGGAGCGGGTACGGGGTTCTATAGCAGGGGGGAGGGGCAGGACAAAGGGCGGGATTTTCCCGGCGGATTGTCGGTGGGTGGCCAGAGGGTGGCCAGAGGGTGGCCAGAGGGTGGAAGGCGTGAGGGTCGGTCCGAATTCGATCGCATTCGGCCCGCGCCATGACCGGAGGGGGGGCGAACCATAACCGGATTGGCCGGAACAATTACGCGGCGTTACGGTCCCGGCCGCGTGGATGGGGTTTCGCGCTTCACGTTCCCGATCCCGGCGTTCAAACCATTGGCGAACGCGTCCGCTATCCAGATGCGCTCGACCCGTCGAATCTTGGAGGGCCGGTCCCTGTCGCCGCCTTTTTCGAAGACGTCGAGTTCGCCGAGCGCGCCTGATTGGCGACGGCGGGTATGAAAGTGTGTCTAACATATGGATAACGGCGGCGCGCCCACCATATCCATGCGGCATCCACAGGAGCCGCATTTTCATGCCGAAAAATCGTTCATCGAAACCCGCATTGTCCCGTATGGCCACGATTCATGCCTTAGGGCACCCAAATTCACCCGCGCCCCGTGCCGCCTGGGCGCGTCAAGGCCGCAATCGTGCCGGCGATACGATTGTCCCCGCTGTCATCGGGACCCCCTTTATTCCGAACACGCCGGACGCGCCGGTTCTGCTTCAGGGTTCGGCGGGTGAGGTGAATGTTAGTTGGACGATCCCGCCGATCGATGCTTCGCACGGGCTCGCCACCGGGTTTTCCCTGCGTTACAGCCCCGCCGGCACCGCGACCTGGACCATTGTGCCGAATGTCGCGAGTCCCTGGACGCTGACGGGTTTGCCCCCGGGAACGGCGTTCGATGTCGAGGTGTTCGCGTCGAATCCGAATGGTGGGAGTGGCTGGTCCGCACCGGCGAGTCTGGCCACCGCGCCGGCGGGGCCTTTCGCGCCGAACGCGCCGGAGATCGCGCGTGTTTCGCCGCCGGGCGATGGCACCACCGGGAAACTGGCCGTGAGCTGGACGGCGCCAGCGTCCGATACGGGTCATGACGCGGCCACGGGTTACAATCTCCGTTACAGCCTCGCGGGCGCCGCCAACTGGACGGTGGCGAGCGGGGTCGCCAGCCCGCATATTTTGACCGGCCTGTCCGGTGCCGTCGCGATCGATGTTCAGGTGCAGGCCACCAACGCCGCGGCGAGTCCGGGCGCATGGTCCGCCACGGCGACGGGCACGACCTGGGGTGCGACGGTAACCCAGGGGGGATGGGTGGCGGCGGCGAGCCAGGTCCATGGGACGGGTGTCTCGCCCAATGGCGGTGTGCAGCTCACCGCGGTGGCCGCGCCGGCGGCGGTGACTGGCGCGGCTTTCGCGTGGTCGCTCGACAACAGCGTTGTCCCGACGTCTGGGTTGATCGCGGCGGGCCCCAACGGGCAGGCGAACGGGTGGGGGCAGTGGTTCGATGCACCGGCGACGCCTGGGACATATTATCTCTGGCTGTTGGCGCTGGGGACGGGTGGGGTTACGACGGGGGCATTGGCGACGTCCGCGATCGCGGTGACCTGACGCGCGGAACGGCGGAGGTTCAGACCCTCGGGGGTTGGGGCCTTCGCCATTTCGGGGCGTCATCCGGTTTTTATTCAGGCGCGACCTCGTCCGCCAAGGTCTTGGATTGACGAGGCGCTTGCCCGCGGGTCTCTCCAATGGAGCCCAGGCGTCGATGGATTCGCGGAATCGCGACGATTATTGTTTGAACCCGGGGCCTCCAAAAGGGTGTCATGAGGCGCGTGTGTCCTGGGATGTTCCTGGGGTGACGCCGTGGACGCGGGATGGTCGCGCGCCTTCGATCGGGACAGGCTCTGGACAACCGCCCATGGGTGGCCGAGACCTTTCCGATTGCATTGCGAAAGGTGGTTTCGTGGGATTGAAGGGGCTTTTCCGGCGCGGCCGGCTGGAACGCGCGGGGTTCGAACTTTACGGCCAGGCCGTCGCCGCCGCGCGTGAGCCGTTCCTGTATCTCGAGTTGTCGGTGCCCGACACGTTGGATGGGCGGTTCGACATGATCGGGCTGCATGTCTTTTTGGTCATCCGCCGCCTGACGCGCGAACCGGAGCCTGGTCCGGCGCTGGCGCAGGCTTTGTTCGATGCCATGTTCGCCGATATGGACATCAATTTGCGGGAATTGAGCGTGGGCGATCTGTCGGTGGGCCGCAAGGTGCGGGTGATGTGGGAGGCGTTTCACGGGCGCTCCGTCGTGTATACGGAGGCTTTGGATCGCGGCGACATGGAAGCGCTGGAGGCGGCGTTGCGCCGCAATGTCTGGCGCGGCGAGCCGGTGGCGGACGAGGCGGTCGCGGCGCTGGGCCGGCTGGTGGTGGCGCAGACGGCGTGCCTCGCGGGTCAACCGTTGGAGCCATTTCAACGGGGCGAAGCCGTGTTTTTGGCGGGCAAGGAGGCGAGCCGATGAGCGAGGAACTGAGCCGTCTGGTGGCGTTGTCGAAAATCGGGCCGGCGGGTGCGAAGGTTGGCGTGGTCGCGACGGCGGAAGAATGCGCGGCGCTGGCGGTACGGATGGGTATTCCCGCCGTGCACGCGTTGTCCTGTGTGTTCGATTTGACTCCGGCGAAGACCGATCCGGGCCGTATCCGGGCCGAGGGCGTGCTGACGGCGCGGGTGACCCGGGAATGCGTGGTGTCCGCGGAGGATTTCGAAACGCCGGTGGACGATGGGTTCGTGGTGTTTTTCGTACCGGAAGGCGCCGAAAGCGACGATGTCGATCCGGACACGGAGGACGAGATTTTTTATAAAGGCGATAACATCGATCTGGGGGAGGCGGCGGCGGAGCAACTCGCGCTGGCGCTCGATCCGTATCCGAGGATCGAGGGCGCGGAGATGCCGGACATTTCTGGGGAGGACGATTCCGGGCCGTTCGCGGCGCTGTCGCGGTTGCATGGGCCAGGGAAGGCCTGATTTTCGCGCGCGGGCGATGGCGGCGTGCGTTTGAAACGCGGGGCTTTCGGATTTTTCGCGTGTCCATGTATGGCATGATCTCGGAACGCATATCTGTGTATTGAGAAATACTTAGAACATGGATTGGCGCTGATATTTTGTCCGGACGAAGCAATTGCTTATGCTGGCCGCGATGGGATGGTTCGGGCTTACCCCGCGGGCGAAAGCCCAGGAGAACATCGTTTTCGAGAATTCGTGCGAATACAGGCCGAGTTTTTCCTCCATTGGGTCTGGGCTCGGCGCGGCGATCGGAACGCTCGGGCCGGGCGCGAGTCAATCGATCCCGGTCGCCAGCTTGAAGGCCGGCTCCGGTGTTTGGGCGCGACGCGGTGCGGGGATGCTTTGTGGCCCAGCTTCGCCCGTGGCGCCGGGGAGGAGGGCGCCAATGCCGTCCCCTCCATGTCGTCGATCGCCTTGAATGCGTCGCACATGATTCCGTCTCTTCTCCAGCTATCGTCACGATAGCCACTTGACGCCGCGCCTGTCCGGTCTAACTATCGTGACGATAGTAACTCCCGAGGCTCCGGTGCGTCACAAAAGTTTTCGGCAGATGCAATGTCCGATCGCGCGCGGTCTGGAACATGTGGGCGAGTGGTGGTCGATCCTGATTCTCCGCGACGCGTTTCGCGGTGTGACCCGTTTCGATGGTTTTCAGGAGAGTCTGGGCATTGCGCCGGCGATGCTGACCAAGCGTCTGGGCGCCCTGGTCCAGGGAGGACTTCTGGTCCGGCAACGGTATTCCGAACATCCCCCGCGCGACGAATATGTCCTTACGGAGCGCGGCCGCGATTTCCGGCCGGTGCTGCTGACGCTGATGGCCTTCGGCAACCGTCATTTCCCGCCGGATCGTCAGACGGTCGAAATCGTCGATATCGCGACCGGGGCGGCGGTCGATCCGGTCCTCGTCGATCCCCGTAACGGAAATCCGGTTGCCGGTCCCGGCTACGAAATTCGCCGTACCCCACTGGAGTCCTCGATATGAGCGCCACCGCGGCGATGAACCCGCGTACGATCCGCCTGCTTCAGGGCCGCATCGTGCCCACGCTGTTGTCGATGGCGTGGCCCAATGTCTTGTTGATGCTGGCGCAGGCCGCCACGGGGTTGATCGAGACCTGGTATGTGTCGCGGCTCGGGCTGGATGCCCTCGCCTGTCAATCAGCGTTGAATAGTTTCCAGGTCACAGCGCCCAAAAGTTTCCAGTTGGTCAGCCCGATTTCGTTTGTTTTTTGCGCTGCTTGAAGCGGAAGGAATCGTTCCCGGTTTCCAGGATGTCGCAGTGGTGGGTAATGCGGTCG
>CANJJS010000165.1 GCA_947474705.1 Acetobacteraceae bacterium
CCAAACGTCATCCTGTTTGTCGCTGATCACCATCCAGATTGTCGCGCTACATCGAACGGCTGTGGCGGAGCCTGAAATATGAAGAGGTGTATCTCAGGGCATATGATTCCGTGGCCGAAGCGCGCCGGAGCCTGGGCGTTTGGCTGACGTTTTACAACGACGTGCGCCCGCATCAGTCTTTCGAATACCGGACGCCGCGCGAAGTTTTCGAAGGCGTTGCCTGTGGGCATGTGGACAACCCCTCCGCATCGCCGCGCGACGCTCCGGCGTTGCCCACATGCCCACAGGCACATCGTCAGGAAAAGGAAGTAATAATGTATTGACAAGTATAGAATAGGGTCTATACTGACCCTCAGACACGCCCCCCGGATCGGGAGGGGGACTGGAAACACGGTGGGACTCTCTCTTAAGTCACCCTGATTCCTGTCCAACCGATGGGGTCCACCTTACTAATTCCAGTATCGTGCTGACGATTCTACCTGGAGCGTAAGATCAACAGCCGGATTTAGGTTTATTATTACGTTACTGCACTGGATGGCGGAGATGGCGATAACGGCGTTCGAAACCAAATCCCCGGCCATTACCCGCTGAGGCGCGGCTTACAAGAACGCGATAGCGCGCATGCCCCGTGCTCGGGAACGGGTTCGATGTTTGTTGCGCGTGCGGGGCCAACCCGCCGATGGCTTCCCGGCATCTCCCGTCCGGACATCGTATCGCGGTTCGCCCCGCGATACCGAAGCAGCCCGATCGCTTACGGCGCCAACAGCAACACTGTCGGCTGACTCGGCACCAGCCGCGCGCCCGGCGCATTGGTGGAATTTTGCAAGGTTATGGACGTCAAACGCGTCGCCGGCGCGCCGACGAACAACACCGAGAATGCCCCTGTCAGATGCCGCGATGGGCCCATGACCACGCCGGACGCGACGCCTTCCCCCACTCCGGCGTTATCGCCGTTGGTCATCGGCGTCACCGTCGCCATGTTGTGGGCGGGCGCGGCCTGGATGAAGACCGTTGCCTGGCTGGGGACCGCCGTCGGCCCCGCCGCGATATTGGGATACGGCACCGGAACCGGCACCGGGCCCAGTGGCGTCAGGCAGACATCGGGAAACCCAAGATCCGAGCCACCCATCTGTGTGTTCGCGAACATCGCTGTCTCCTAACCCATGTGAATTTGGTCGGCGTCGATCCGAACCACGGTATCGGCGTCAATGAAGGCGGTTTTGGCGTGCATACGCATCGTCGACTCCGCGCGGTGATCGATGTCGCCGGCGCGCAGTTGATCGCTGGCCTCGATGAAGCGTGTGGCGCGGTTCGCTCGGGTCAGCACATGCGCCGCGAAGGTCTCCACCATATCGCCGACACTGCGAATTTTCGCGATGTAAAGATTGGCCCGGCGTCCGATCTGGGTCAGTTCGTCCAGCACGAAGTGCGCCACGCCGCCATGTAGCGCGATTTCCTGACCGGTCACCTTGGCGCGCCGGCCGGCCGCGATATCGACATCGCCACCCGCCAGCAGCGACACGCGGCCACGGGCCGAGACCAGGGCGACATCGCCATCCGCATAAAGGCACGTCGGCGCATCGGACGCACGATGCAACACGGATAAAATCCAGGCCTGGCCCGCGTCGCGCGCGATCAGCACCTTATCCTCTGCCTCCGGCCGCACCAAACAGCCAAATGCCACCTGGGCCGCGACTTCATCCTCGCCGCACATGACCGTGGCGTCGCGTCCCGTGCGCGTCCGGACGGTAGCGGTTTCTGTGGGCGCAGCAGCGGGCGATAGCGCGAGCTCTCCTAAGCCCCGTGCCGAGAGGTCTGTCATGGCATTCAACGCTGCAACTCCTGGTTCATCCGCCAAAATGGCGGTATCTCAGCTATACTCTTAGCCAATTTTCCGCCGTGGTTCGGTCTTTGTTTTCCGGCAAGGCGCCAGCGCGGGACGGAAAATCGGCGTCCAGCGTGGATATCGCGTGAAGGTTGGTGCGTTCCATCGTCAGGCCGCGCAAACTGGCGCGATCCAGGACAGCATGACTGAAATCGGCATAGGTCAGGTTGGCGCCGTCGAAGCGCGATTCCGGTGCGTTCAGACCAGTGGCGATACATTGATAAAGGTTGGCATTGGCGAATCTGGTACCGGCCGCCGCCGCGTCCATGATGTTTCCGTTGGACAAATCGGCGCCAGACAGATCAGCCTCGGTCAGGTCGGCGCCAATGAACATCGCCATGCGCAGATTCGCGCCGGTCAACCTTGCACCCGCCAGATTCGCGCCCATCAACATGCACTGGGACAGATTGGCGCCTGTCAGATCGCAGCCCGTCAGGTCCGCTTTGTTCAACATGCATGTGGAGAAATTAACGCCTCGCAGCGACCGCCTGGAGAAATTCGCCTCCAGCATGGTGCTGCGGAAGAACGTCGCGCCTTCCATCGCCGCCGTCCGGAGATCGGCATTCATCAGCGTGGCCCGGTGCCAGGCTGTATCGGACAGATCGATCCCTTCGGTCGTGCATTTTACGATCACGGTCTTGTCGAACCGCACCGACGCGAACACCGCGGTGGACAAATCGCATTCGACGAAAGTCGCCCCCGCGAGTCCGGCGCGTGCGAACAAGGCGCCATTGATCGCGGATTTGATGAAGCTGGCTTTTTCCGCTTTCGCGTCCGTCAAATCGGCCCCGACCAGTTTGCTGTTCACAAACGACGCGCCATCGAGCATCGCGCCGTTCAGACGCGCCCCGGTCAGATCGCATTCCGATAGCATCGCCTTTGTCAGAACCATCCCCCGCAGGTCCGCTCTTTGAAAATCGACTTTATGGAATACCGCCCCCAGACAGGCAGCCCCCCGCAGGTCGGCGCCCGCGAGAGAGATCTCGCCAATCTGATCGCCATCGTCGATGATTTTCGAAAGTTCGGCCGCATTCATGACGGGTTGCCTTCCGGCGCTTCGTAGAGTGGGAGGTAGCGCATCCGGGTACGGAACATGCCGGCACGCCGCGTGTTCGGATCGAGTTTCACGCGAGGGAGGTTAGCTTCGTAGACCGAAATGCCGCTCAGATCGGCGCCCCTGAGGTCCGCTCGTGAAAAATCCGCCCGCGCATAGCTGCCGCCATGAAGATTGGCGCCGTTAAGGTTGGTGGCCACGAAACGGGCATTGTCGGCCATCACCCGCGGCATATACACTCCGCGCATGTCGGCGCCCGAAAAGTCCGCCCCGGTGGCGATCGCGCCATCCAGATCGGCTCGGATCATGCTGATTTCGCGCAAATTAACTCCGGTCAGATCGGCGCCCCGCAGCCTTGCGCCATCCAGTTTGCTTTGTTTGACAAACACTGCTTTTTCGAGACGTGCCCCTTCCAGGTCCGCGCCGTCGAGGCAGGTTTCCACGAAAGCGGCGCGGTGCAATGAGGCGCCCGCGAAATAGGCTTTCGACAGGTCGCATTCAATGAATTTTGCCTTGTCGAAATTTGTGCCCGGCGCGAAGAAACCGGCCAATGATAGTTTCAGCATGAGAATACCCGGTGCATGGACATTGCTGAAATCTGCGTTGACGACAATCGTTTCCATCAGATCGGCGTCTTCCAGGTCCGCCCCCGACAGACACGCATCGGTCAAATCGGCGCCCGCGAGAACCGCCTTCTTCATATTGGCACCGCGCAGGCTGGCGCCGGCCAGCCGTGCCTTCCCGAGCGACGCGCCGGACAGATCCGCGCCATCCAGAATACACCCCGTCATATCCGCATGGGCCAGAACGGCATTGACGAGTTTCGCCCCCGCGAACCTTATCCCTGTCAAGATGGCGCCGTCGAGGCAAACGCCGGACAAATCCACTCCGGAAAGATCCATCCCGGAAAGATCTGCGCCG
The DNA here is from genome assembly GCA_947474705.1 of Acetobacteraceae bacterium. Lineage (GTDB taxonomy): Bacteria > Pseudomonadota > Alphaproteobacteria > Acetobacterales > Acetobacteraceae > Rhodopila. The sequence continues at coordinate 3,861 of CANJJS010000165.1, forward strand.
TGCAGATCGTACAAGGCCCTGGCGGCGGCGCTGTCGCCCGCGAGAGATGCCCTGATTTTCGCGGACTGTTCCGGGGTGGCTGCGTTAGCCGGTCCTTGATGATGGGCTCCCATCCGATAACCGTCGCGTATCGCGGCTTCCGCATGTGCAAACTGCGCGGCGAGCACGGGTGAAGTGAGTTTTTCCTCCAGTTCGAAGGTCAACTGTCCCAACACTCGCATTGCGGTCACCTGTCGCGCCATGTCCGCCAAAGTCGCCGCCGCGCTGAAGGCGGGCGGGCCGCCGGCTTTGGCGCCGAGCTTCTTTTGGACCTCCTTTTCTGTAAGGCCTGCGGCCACGAGTTGTCGGGTCGCTTCCGCTTTCTGTTCCGCGATCACGGCCTCAGCCTTGGCCTTTTCCGCCTCGGCTTCCTTTTGCAGCGCGGCGACGAATTCGGGCAGTTCCTCCAGCGTGGGCATTTTGGGCGGTGGCGGCAGCGGTGGCACGTATCGAGCGGGATCGAGCCCCTGAACCTCCAGGTCAGATATGATTTTCTGCCTCTCCCGCTCGGCTTTCCGCCGCTGGCGGTTCAGAATTTGGCCCAAAGGCGAGGTCTCCAGATCGGGCAGGGCCAGCGCGGGGTCCCGACGTATCCATTCGGCTGGGACCAGTTGTTCGTCGCGCAATGCGTACAACGCGCCATTCGCGGTATCGGCGCGCTGAACCATGACGGCATGGAAATCGGCGGCCGGACGAAGCGCGTTCATCCGGTCGGCACCCAACACAACGCGGGCGACGTCGGAGCCGTCTTCTTCGGCGATCGTGCCTGTGCCATGCCAGATCAACAAAATTCGTTCCCGATGCGGAAAAAACCAGACAGTGGTTAAAGACAGCACGATTTCCTCGAAAGAAGCCGCGATGGTTTTCCTTACCAAAAACACCCGAGGCGCGAGGCCGGGCAAACGACCACGCAACAGCGGCCGCATTGGGTGTAAATTCTTAAAAGCATATTCCTCATCGCCGTTCAGCCCATCCTTCAACCATTGGTCGGACGAGGCGAGATTGAAGTATCGCCAATCGATATCGCGTGGGAAGCCTGGGAAGTCCTCCTTCAACCAGAGATCACCATAAGTGCCCGCCATCTTGGCCCGCAATGGCCACGTCTGATCCACGGGACCGTAGCCGACCGGCGTGGTCAAAGCTGCTCGTCCCAATTTTATATTCAGGATATTGGGAACCGGAAAAACTGCTTCTGCCGCCCCAGGCAGCGGAACGGAACCAAGCCCTAAGGGATTGCCCGCGATATCGGGACCGCCGTAGGCGCGGCTCCAATCGAGTTTCATCGCGGTGAAAGGGGTCGGATCCTCTACCAGCGCGCCATTTCTGTCGCGCCGACGATCCGGAAAAACGTCTAACGTCTTTACTGTCTCGCCAAGCCTGATGCCCGTCGTGACTTGCGCTGAGGGCATCCCGTCTGGAGCGAAGGCATGAGCCATGGCAAGAAATTCAGCCTGAACTTTCGGAATTGCGGCGTCGAGGGCATGATCGGGTGGCAATTCTTCCGCGAGGAATGGCCACATCGCGGTTTCAGGCAGCAATGACGGCTCGTCGCCGACCGGCAGAAACGCAATCACCGCAATGCCCAGACCAAATTGCCGCCGAAACTCATATGGCCTCGTCAAAAGGCTCAGGCACCCAGGTTTAATAATTTTCATTAAATTTCCACCGAATTGTAGCTACCCAGGTAGGTGCATGCCGATGGCCAGTTGGCCGCGAGTCTGGACATGAGTCAAGCTCCCCATGTCGCCTGCAGCGGTTCTAAATGCGACTGAGTCGCATCTGCGGGTAGGTCGCCCAATGCCAGGTGAGTCGCATATGCAACAGTGCGCGGAATTGCGCTGTTCCGGCCTGTTGTCATGACGATTTCGCCTGGCGGCGCGGTGCGATCTCTGACTCGATGGCTGCGTGACCGCCCTGGAGTCCCTGATCGCCGAGCTAAAAGATGTCTGCGCCGGGTTTCCGGACCAGCGCAAAGGGCGGCATGTGGACGGCCAATACACCATGGCTGACATCGGCCTGTCGGCGTTCTCGGTGTTTTTCATGGGAAGCCCCTCCTTCCTCGGCCATCAACGCGCGTTGGCGGAGGGGCATGGCCGGTCGAACTGCCAGACCCTGTTTGGCATGACGGCCATCCCAACCGATGCCTATATCCGCAAGATGCTGGACGGCGCCCCACCCTCCGCGTTCGATCCGCTGTTCTTCAAAACGATCGCGACAGAAGGCGTGCTCGACCCGTTCCGGCGGTTGGGCGGGCGGACGTTGATCGCAGTGGATGGAACCGAGTGTTTTTGCTCGCGGAAAATCCATTGCGCGCGCTGCTCGACGCGGAAGCGGTCCGACGGCGGCACGGAATATTTCCATACTTTCCTCGGCGCCAGCATCGTGGCACCGGGCCACCAGCAGGTGCTGCCGCTGCCGCCGGAATTCGTCGCCCCCCAGGATGGGGCCACGAAACAGGATTGCGAGCGTAACGCCGTCAAACGATGGCTCGCCCGCCACGGTCCGGCGGTCAAACACCTCCGTCCGGTCTTCCTGGGCGACGACCTGTTTGCCTGCCAACCGATCGCCGCCGCCGTCCAACAGGCGGGTGGCAACTTCATCTTCACCTGCAAACCATCGTCGCACCGGACCATCGCGGAATACATCCACGGCGCCAAACTCGAGGCGCACCGCCAGTCCACGGTCAAACGCGGCAAACGGACCACGACGGTGTGGCGCTGGCTGTCCGCCGTGCCGTTGCGTGCCACGGAGGACGCGCTGGAGGTCAACTGGTTTTCGGTCGAAATCCTGAACGCCAAGGGGAAGCGGACTTATTATAACACATTCGTGACAGATCTGCCGGTCACCGCCGCCACCGTCGCGGAACTGGCGGCCTGTGGGCGTTCCCGGTGGAAGATCGAGAACGAAACGTTCAACGTGCTCAAGACCAGCGTTTACAATCTCGAGCACAATTTCGGGCACGGCAAGGAAACCCTCGCGTCCGTTCTGGTCACGCTCAATCTGCTGGCCTTCGGGTTCCATACCGTGGCCAGGCTGGCCGTGCCCGCCTGGCGCCAGGCCGTTATCGCTCGAGGGGCGGCATACCGGTTCTTCGAGCACCTGCGCACCGTCACCGCTTACGTCGTGTTCGAGACATGGGACCATTTGCTGCGATCCATCGAAGCCGCGGCGGTCAGGCCGCCCTGAACGGAGGCTGGTTTGGCCCCGTACTCAATCCCCCCTGTGTCAAAGAAGTTGCCGCCCGGATAGGATTCGAACCTCAGGGGGCGATGGAAGACAGACATGGCTCGATATGGACAGCAGTTTAAGGACAACGTGGTCGCGCGTTTGCTACCGCCACAGAGTTCGCCGATAGAGACGGTTTC
>CANJJS010000166.1 GCA_947474705.1 Acetobacteraceae bacterium
AGTGCCGTAATGGCACTCGAAAGCGGGCTCACTGAGCCCCTTTTGGAATTGGACCGTGTTGCGGGCCATCCTGATTCTCCGTCAAATCGCCATTCGTTCATGGTTTGTGCCGGATATTGGGCGGCTGAGGAAGAGGGGTAATCAGGAAGATATTTTCAGGGGCCGCCGCGCCGCGTGTCCGGCGCTCGATCTTATGCGCGATCGCCGCCGGATGCCGTTGGCCCGGCCATCGCCCGGAACACGAAGAGTCCCGGACGTCAGACCGGCGGCGCGGCGTTGCGGCCTATCCCGCTCCACGCAAGGCCCCGGATCCACCCCATCGCCCGATGCCACAGGCAAGCCACCTCCGCCCCAATCTCCTGGGCCACCAACCGTTGCCCCTGGATCGTCAACGCCTCGCAAACCGCCATGGCTTCCCAATGATCGCGGTCCGAAAGAGGCGTCGGGAGATGATCGCACATGCCACTGTTCCTTCTCGCGGAGAGGCGCAAAGACCTTTGATGCGATGCAGCATGAAGCCAATATGATTAATTGACAAGCAAATTCTGAAGTGCCTGAATTTTAGCCGTTTCGGCCGCGGGCGAACCCCGCGGCCGGATCTCGCCGTGCCGTGGGTTCAGCCCGGCCCAGGCATTTTGGGGAAGCTTTGCGCCATGTTGGCGAGAGAGACCCAGTGCATTTTGGAATCGGTGTAGATTTCCATCGCGGGCGTCAGCCAGCTCGAATCGTCCAGCGTGCCCGCGCGGATCATCGTCACGCCCTGCATGACATCCGCGGTATCGACGACCGGAGACCCGCAATTCGGACAAAAGGTCGAATGCACGCCCTGGCCGCTGTCGCCGGTGGAACTATAAGTCTTGGTCTCGCCCGTCACCGTCAGCACGGGCGTGGGGATCGCGACCACCACGGAAAACGCGGTGCCGGTGATTTTCTGGCAGGCTTTGCAATGGCACAAGCCCGAGAAAATCGGCTCCGCCTCCGCGTGAAACCGCACTTTGCCGCAGGCGCAACCGCCCTCCATCTTCGCCATGTCTTGTCTCCTCTTGTTACGCGCGGCCCGGAGACTGACCGAAACACGGGACCAGTGCCAAGGGAAATGTGTCTGTCACAAAATCTTCCCCTCGAAGGGCGGCAACAGATCGGGGGCGGGGAATTCCAGCACCCACAGGTCCGGGTCGAATTTGACCTGACGGGCGATATAGGCATCGGCGGCCGCCTGATCCACCGGCCCTTCGCCGGTGCCGCGGAGCCAGGCGACCTCGCCGCCCGCGCCGCGCGCCTGCGACAGCACCGACACGCCCTCGCGCCCCAGCAACACGACCAGCACCCCGCCCGCGTCCGGATCGCCCTTGCGCAGCACCATGCCGGGACGGCCGTCCTTGTCCCCCAGCCGCAGCGCCATGCTCACCCAGAACCCGGCCTTGACCCGTGGCGAACTCATTTCTTCTCCGGTCCGGCATCGAGCAGCGTCAGGTTCTGCGCCGCCAGCTCCGCCGCCTCGCTGTTCGGGTCGAGTTCCTGGACCCGCATCCAGTCCTTGCGGGCACCGGCGTTATCGCCAAGCCGCTGGCGGAGAATACCGCGCTCGACCAGGATTTCGGGATCGTCGGGGTCGAGCGCGACCGCCTTGTCGATGTCGGACCGCGCTTCCGCCAGCATGTCCAGGCGGCGCCAGACGGAGGCGCGCAGCACCAGCGCGTCGGTCCGCCGCGGGTCCAGCCGCAGCGCCTGGTTCAGATCGTCCATCGCCGGGGTCGACCGTCCCAGCATGTCGTTGGCGCTGGCGCGCTCGACCAGCAAATCGGGATCCTCGGGCGAGATCGCCAGCGCCTCCGTCGTGTCCTTCAACGCCTCCTCGGCCTGTTCCGCCATCAGCCGCGCCTCGGCCGCCTGACTCAACAACACCACGCGCATCAGGCCTTCCGCCTTGCCGCCGCGGGCCAGCTTTTCCAGCATGTCGGCGCCGGTCTCCGGCTCCCCCGCCGCGATCGCGGCCAGGGCCTGACAATGGATCGCGGTATCGCCGCCACCGGCCGCCTTCCAGGTGGCGGCGAGGGCTTCGGCGCCCTCGGGATCCTCGATCAGCATGGTCAGGCATTTGTCGTATTGATCGCCCTCGGCGATGCGGGGCGGGAAGGGGGGGGTGGGCAGGGCGTCGGCCTCGGCCTCCATGGGCGCGGGATCGGGCGGCACGGCGCGCAGCCACCAGGCGGCACCGCCGGCGGCGCCAAGGGCGAGCGGAATGGCGGTGAGAACGGCCAGGAGTCGCGGAGTCATGGCGGCGTTTTACCGATACGTCGCCAAATGCACAAACGCGTTCTGACCGGCGGGCGGACAGCGAAACGGCGGGCGCGGCCGGCCGCCGTCCGGATGCCTGAAAATCAGCTCCCGGCGGACGGCGCGGCGGCGATTTTCGTGGAACGGGTCCGGTCGACCCGGAACACCGCGAGGCCGCGCCGCACCTGCCCATCGCCCGAAAGCGCGAACCAGCCATCGACGCCGGCAAAGCCGCCGGGCTGGGTCAACCCCGCCACCGACAACTGCCCCTGCGACGCCAAAACCCGCGCGATCGAGCCCGCGTCGTAAGCCAGATCCACCCGCGGCGGCGGCGTTTCCTTATATTTCGTCTCGAATGCCTTCACCATGTCGCGGCGCAGATCCGGATCGGGCATCGCGAACAAGGCGCCCGCCACCGCGGCCGAGCCGCTGGCCGGGTCGATCCACAGCGCCGGGCCCAGAAGTTTGATCTTGTTCCGGTCGATCTTCGCGTCTTTCAGCGCTTTTTCCAGGACTCTCAGATCGTTGCCCACCGCGCCAATCAAAATCGCCCCGAACGGCGGCGGCTGGTCCGCCACCACCATGCCCGCGAGTTCGCCCACCGCCGAAACGATCGCGTCCTTGCCCGGCCCATGCATCCGGACGAAAGGCGCCGCGCGCCCCTCGGCGGCGGCCAGGCGCGTCAGTTCGTCGCCCATCGCCTTGCCGAAATCGTTGTCCGGCAGAATCGCGACGATCGGACCGGCGTTCTCCGCCTTCATCGCCGCCCACAGCCGCCGGACCTGTTGGCCCGGACTGATCCCCAGCGTCCACACACCCGGCTGCGACTGCGCCTGGTCGTTGGTGAAGGCCAGCACCGGCACGCCCGCCCGTTTGGCGATGGGCGCCACCATCGCCGTTTCCGGCGAGGTCACCGGCCCCAGGATCATCCGCGCGCCGGCCTCGATGGCCTCTTGCGCCGCGCGCGCCGCGCCGTCCGGCGTGCCGCCGGTGTCCTTGACCAGCAATCCCGGCGAACCCTCCACCGACAGGGCCAGTTGCGCCGCGCGCAGCATCGGCTTGCCGATCTCGGCCAGCTTCCCGCTCAGCGGCAGCAGGATCGCGACGCGGCCCAGATCGCCGCCGGTTCGCGGGCCGGGCCCTTGGTTCAGCGCCGCCGGTGCGCCAGTCTGGGCCGACTGGCATCCCGCCAGGCCCAGCGTGCCGAGCCCCAGAGCGATCAGCCCCGGAGTGCCGAAAAGGAGTCCGAATGTCCGACGACGCATGCTCGACGTCTCCCAATGAACGCGTGGCCGTGCCACTTCCGGGCGAGCCGCGTGTCTCGCCAGCCGGTCTTGTGCTTGTTTCCACCCCAATCGGCAACCTCGGAGATGTTTCGGCGCGGGCACGCGCGGTTTTAGGACAAGCGGATGTCGTGCTGTGCGAGGACACGCGCCATTCCGCCCATCTCCTGTCCGCGCTGGGGATCTCCGTCCGCACCGAGCCGCTGCACGACCATAACGAGGACGCCCGGATCGCGCCCGTTCTGGGATTGCTGCGCATGGGCAAGACCGTGGCGCTGATCTCCGACGCGGGCACGCCGCTGGTCTCCGATCCCGGTTACCGCCTGGTGCGGGCGGCGATCGCCGAAGGTCTGCCGGTCACCGCCATCCCCGGTCCGAACGCGGCGGTGACGGCGCTGATCCTGTCGGGCCTTCCCCCTTTGCCCTTCCTGTTTCTGGGCTTTCCGCCGCCCCGCTCCGCCGCCCGCCGCGCCGCCTTCGGCACATTGCGCGCCGCCGAACGCGCGGGCCTGCGGACCACCCTGATCTGGCACGAGGCCCCGCACCGGCTGGCCGAAACCCTGGCCGACATGGCCGCGGCCTTCGGCGACCGGCCCGCCGCCGTGGCGCGGGAACTGACCAAGCATTTCGAGGAAGTCCGGCGCGGCGGCCTCCAGGACCTCGCGGCGCACTATGCCACGCATCCCGCCCGTGGCGAGATCACCGTGCTGGCCGGCCCGCCGGAGGACAACGACGCCGAGGACCTCGACGGCGCGCTGCGGGCCGCGCTGGCGGACCATAGCGTGCGAGAGGCGGCGGCCCTGGTCGCCGCCGCGACGGGCCTGCCGCGGAAAGTCGTCTACGCGCGGGCGCTGGAACTGAGCCAGGCGGCGAAGGGTGACTAGGCCGGGCGGGCGGGGACGTGGAAACGCCGGGGCTTTGCCCCGGACCCCACGAGGGGCGCTGCCCCCTCGACCCCCGCCAAGGCAGGGCCTTGGATGCCATCTTTTTGGGGCGTTTCAGGCAGGGGGGGCCTACGGTGGCCGTTGAACCGCCTCGGTAGGCCCCCCCTGCCTGTGAAACGCCCCAATTAAACGGGTCCAGGGCCCCCGCCCTGATGGGGTTCGAAGGGGCAAAGCCCCTCGCGGGGTCCGGGGCGGAGCCCCGGTGCTCCCCCGTCCGCCGATCCGGCCTTGCATGGGCGGCTCAGGGTGGCCATCTTGCGGCCTGCCATTATCGGGCGGCACTGGCGGGAGAGCGAGGACCATGGACGGCGGGGGCGACTCCAGACGAATTACGATCCATGCGCCGGAGGATTTCGCGGGCATGCGCGCGGCCGGGCGGTTGGCGGCGGAGGCGTTGGACATGATCCAGCCGCATGTGCGTCCCGGCGTGACAACGGCGGCGCTCGACCGTCTGTGCCACGAGTTCATCGTCGGGCACGGGGCGATCCCGGCGCCGTTGAACTACCGGGGCTTTCCGAAATCGATCTGCACCTCGATCAATCACGTCGTCTGCCACGGCATCCCTGGCGAGCGCCGGCTGGTCTCGGGCGACGTGGTCAACATCGACGTCACCGTCATCCTTGACGGCTGGCACGGCGATACGTCGCGCATGTACGCCGCCGGTGCGCCCTCCACCAAGGCGCGCAACCTGATGGATGTGACGCACGAGGCCCTGATGCGCGGCATCGCCGCCGTCAAACCGGGCGTCACCCTGGGCGATGTCGGCCACGCGATTCAGACCTTCGTCGAGAGCCATCGCTACAGCGTGGTCCGCGATTTCTGCGGCCACGGCATCGGGCGCAATTTCCACGAACCTCCGAATGTCCTGCATTTCGGCCGTCCGGGCGAGGGCCATACGCTGAAGCCCGGCATGTTCTTCACCATCGAGCCCATGGTGAACGCCGGCCGTCCCGAGGTGAAGATCCTCGACGACGGCTGGACAGCGGTCACCCGCGACCGGTCTTTGTCCGCGCAGTTCGAACACATGATCGGCGTCACCGAAACAGGCTGCGAGATTTTCACCCTGTCCCCGGCCAATCTGCACAAACCGCCCTACGACGTTAGCTGATTCTTCACCTTCGCGCGTCACCTTGCCGGTCCGGACAAGGGACGCGAGGCGGTATGGGCGGTCGGAGAAAGCAACCGGGGGTTTCGGACGCGGTGTCCGGACTGGGCGATTTGTTCGCGGACATCGGCCCGACCGCCGCCATTGGCGCGGAGGGGCACCGCCAGCGCATGCGGGCGCGGTTGCTCGCCGCCGGTCCCGAGTCCCTGGCCGATCACGAAATGCTGGAGATGTTGTTGTTCCTGGCGCTGCCGCGGCGCGACACCAAGCCGATCGCGCGCGCCTTGCTGGACCGGTTCGGCGGGTTCGGCGCCGCCGTGTCCGCCTCGCCCCAGGCGTTGCGCGCGGTCGAGGGTCTGGGCGAGGCCGGCATCGCCGCGCTGAAACTGGCCCAGGCGGCGGGGTTGCGGCTGTTGCGGGGGGAGCTGGCGGCGCGGCCGGTGTTTGGGAACGGCACCGCGCTCACCGACTATCTGCTGGCGTCCCTGCGCCACGAAAAGACCGAGCGCTTTCATGTTCTGTTCCTGGATGCCCGCGCCCGGCTGATCGCCGACGAGGTCATGGGCACCGGCACCGTCAACCACGCCCCGGTCTACCCAAGGGAGGTCGCGCGGCGGGCGCTGGAGCTGCATGCCTCGACGGTGGTGCTGGCCCATAATCATCCGAGCGGCGCCGACACGGCGTCGCGCGACGATATCGCGACCACGAAGGACATCCGGCGCGCGTTGCAGCCTCTGGGTATCGCGCTGCACGATCACTTCATCGTCGCCGGAGAGTCTTGCGTGAGTCTGTCCGGACGGGGCCTGCTGCTGTAACCCTCCGTCAGGGTACCAGGTTGCCAAGGACCTGCCAGCTTCCGCCTCTGGCGCGTTGCAGGAGCCAGGTGCGGAGGTCTTTCGGCAGAGTGTGTTTGGCGTCGAGATCGATGAAATACGCGGCGTGGGAATCTCCGTTGGCCGCGAACTGGTAGCTGAGGACGACAAATTCCGAGCAATAAACGGCGATGTCGAGCGGCTGGCCGGAGGCGATTTTGGCCAGATATTTTTTCAGCCGTCCTTGCGCGCCCGATCCGTATTCGGACGAAGTCAGCCAGCTTTTGAACACCGCCCGTCCCGGGGAGTAGTGGCAATGGGAGGCGAGAAAGGTGGCGGCTTCGGCGATTCTCTTCGTGGCGGGTTTGCCGCCGGAGGAGATGTGGTTCAATCCGCGCATACGGAAGACGCCGACGCCGCCTGGACGGTTCGCCCACTCCGCGGCGGCGTCGGTTTTGATGCCTTTGGAGGTGGCGTGACAAACCATGTCGGCGCGATCGATTTTGCCCGAAGCCGCGTTGATCGTGGTCGTGCCCGCGACAATTCCGCAATGCGAAACGGTGTTGTCCGCCGCCGTGATCAGGATATCGCCCAATTGCAAGAATTTCGCGCCGATTGGCATGGTTTCGTTCCTTGATTGGCGACTGATACCACCTGACACATCCCTTGACTCGTAGGGGGCTAGGAATCGCCCCTGTTCTTCGATTCGATGCCTCATGCCGCGATATCGCGGCATGGGAGGGGTGAATGGTTGCGGCGATCGAAATCACGCGGACAGATCACACGGCAGCG
>CANJJS010000167.1 GCA_947474705.1 Acetobacteraceae bacterium
AACGAGGCCATCCTTGACCGTGGTGGCCCACACCGTCCGAGGATCGATCAGGCCGGGACGGAGAAACGCCGCTTCGACCGAACAAAGAAACCGCCCGACGCCAGATCAGACCCAAACAAAACGTGAAAAGTGTAAACCATGTGCCCGGTCTGAATTGTAAACCATGTGCCCGGTTGAAGACCTCGGACCCCGCGAGGGGCTTTGCCCCTTCGAACCCCACCAGGGGAACGTCCCCTGGACCGCGATCGATTTGGTGCCCTGTGGGCGGAGGCAAAGCCCCAGTGCCTCTACGACGAAGGCGCCACGTCGAGGCGGCAGGCGATGCCTTGCAGCGCGGGCGATGGCGCGGGGTAACGCCGCATCACCTCGGGATCGTGTCCCGGAACGATATGGGCGTGGGTCGGGGCATGCGCGCGCAACGTATCGAAGGCATCGAGCATTTCACCGATATGAAACGCGGTCGTGAAGGGCCGGTAGGTCTCAAAATTCTCATAGAAATGCGTGACATCCGAGGCAAGCACGACCTTGCCGCGCGCGGTGTTCACGGTGACGAATTGCAGGCCCACGGAATGGCCACCGGTGGGGACGAGCCCGATGCCCGGCGCGACCTCGCCCGGTCCGTTATAATATTGGACGCGCCCGTCGAAATTCAAACGCACGATGCCGCAGACATCGTCGGGCTCGAAGCTCTTCGACAACTGCTTATGCCGCATATGACGGCCGACGGCATAGTGCATCTCCGGTTCCTGTAGATGAAACCTCGCCTTGGGAAATTTATGAAAATTGCCAACGTGGTCGTAGTGCATATGGGTCAGAATGACGTCCTCCACTCCGGCGGGATCGACCCCCAGCAACGCGAGCGAATCGATCGGGCAGCGTTCCAGCTTGCGGCCGCGCTTGCCGCCACTTTCCTCGGTGAAGCCGATGTCGATCACCACGGCCCGATCAGCGTTTTTCGCCACCCAGACAAAATAATCCATCGGCATCGGACCGTCGTGCGGATCGCCGCCAATGAAATGCTCATGCCGCATCGCCGGACGGGTGGCATAGCGGAGGGCGAAAAGTTCGTATTCGGCGGTCATGGTCAGGCGAGTCCTTTGGCGGGTTGAAGGTCCGCCATCACGTGGCGGGTGAACAGATCGATGGAATTCAGACTGGCGTCACGCGCCATGCCACCGAAGGCAAAGCGGCACAGCACGTAATTCAATCCTCCGGCGTCGATCGTGGTTTGCAGGAAGTTCCGGACTTTTTCCGGCGTGCCGGCGACCGCGCGGCCCTGCGCCTCGGCTTCCTCGTAGGTTTCGGGAAAGACGGCATGAGCCGAGGGCATTTGGTTGTGCATGATCCACAGCTTCAGAAAACTCTCCCGCCACTTGCCATACCCCGTACGGGCGACCTCCAGCGCCTCCTTGTCGGTCTCGGCGACGACGACATGGCGGCCCACGCCCATCATCGGCATGGCGGCGGGATCGTTGCCGGCGGCTTTCCAGTCCTCCCGGTAACGATCGGTGATGACTCGCATGCCCGCGCCGCCGAGATTGCCGACGATGTTGACTTTATGCTGGACGCACCAGGGAATGTGCTCGGCGCGGCCGAGCCCGTACCACAGCGGCGGATACGGCCGCTGATACGGCGTCATTTCCATCGGGACATCGCGATACTGGTAGTGTTTGCCCTCGAAGGTCAGACGGTCGGAAGTCATGCCGCGCAGCAGGACCTCCAAAGCCTCGGCATACATCGTGGGCGTCTCCGCCGGATCGAGCCCGTAATAACGCAACTCGATCGGCGAAATACCGCGGCCCACGCCCAGCATGAGCCGTCCGTGGCTCATCTGATCGAGCATGCAGATTTCTTCCAGAAGCTTGATCGGATGATACAACGGCAGCAAATACACCAGCGCGCCGAAGCGCAATTGTTTCGTCCTTTGCGCGATCGCCGACAACCAGATCCCCGGCGAGGGCGCGACACCCAAAGGCGTCGCGTGGTGCTCGGCGACGTGGTAGCCGTAAAAACCCGCGCGATCGTAAGCCTCGATCAACGACATACGCTCGTCGAAGAACCGGTCGAGCGGCACGTCGCCGCGGTCCATGTGGTCGAAAACCCCGATGTTCAATCGCATCGATTTCACTCCGCCGCTTTGGCGAAGGCGACCGGCCGCAAGGCCGCCTTCATCCCGTCGTCGTAAGCGGCGCGCCAGTCCGTCTCCGGCAGAATACGCTCCCCGCTCCGAATTCCCTGATAGACCTCAGGGTTGGCCACCGCCGGCGGGATCGCGCCTTGATCGCGCAACGCACGCGCGGCCAGCAGCAGACGCCGCCTTGTTCGTGTGATCATCTGATCGCTGGGCGCCAGATGTTCGAAGGCGTGATCGACGATACCGCCCATGCTCTCGGTGATCGCCTGATCCTGCATGTGGATATGGGTGATCCCCGTGTAAATCTCGTCGTTCCGTTGCGCATCGCGATCTATCAGATAATCGTTTTCGTCCTGTTGCACCGGCACGAAACGGCCATACCACCCCGTCGTGTTCGGCCGGTATTCGATTGCCGGCGCGGCGCCCGGAATGGGTTTGCCGTTCGCCAGAGGCTTTGTCTGCGACGCCTTCTTCCAGACCAGCGAAACAAACATCGTGTGGGTGTCGTCCATGGGCACCCAGGCGCGGGCCTGCACCCGATCCACCAGCGGCCCCTGCGGCACCCAGGTCCAGAACGGAAAGCCGAAATGGGCGAACCGCCAATAGGTCTGGCCGTCCTCGGCGGGCCGCATGGCACAGTACATCGTGCCCCAGTCCGTATCGGTCACGTGATATTCGGGCGCCCGATGCAACACCTGGTATTTCACCCAGTTGTCGTCCTGCACCTGTTCCGGTTTGACGCTGCCGACATGCAACCAGGAGAAATGCGAGGTATCGATATCCCCTTCCAGGGCCTGCAACCAATTGCACTGCCGCTGGCAGAACATAATTGTCACCTCAGCCTCGTCCAACAACGACGCCTCGATCATGGGCATCGGCGGCGCCTCCGCCCCCTCCCCCATGTAAACCCAGATCAGCCCCGCCCGTTCCTGAGCCTTATAAACCTTGGCGTGCACTTTATCTTTGAAGTCCTGACCCGGCGGCAAATTCGGCTGCGAAACACAGGATCCATCCACGGCGAATTTCCAGCCATGATAAACGCAGGCGATCCCGTCGCCCTCGTTCCGGCCGTAAAACAACGACGCGCAGCGGTGCGGGCAACGGTGATCCATCACGCCCACCTTCCCCGCGGCATCCCGAAACGCGATTAGCTTCTCGCCCAGCAACATCAGCCGAACGGGATCGCCACCCGCCACGACCTCCGACGATTTCAACGCGGGCAGCCAGTAATGGCGCATCAGGGCGCCCATCGGCGTTCCCGCTCCGACACGCGTGAGTTCCAAACTCTCCGTGGCGTTCGTCATGCGTTCCTCCCGCTTTTTTCCGTGGCGTATCGCACCACGAATGCGCCCCCGGAGCAATCGTCTACGCTGGCCGCAACTCCGGCCGGGTGTAGTGCAAATTCTTCCCCATGCAGGTGCCGCAAAACTTGTGCCCGTACTTCGCCGCCTCAATCTCCGCGTGGGATGTTTCCAGGAACGAAAGCCCGAGCATGTTCGGCTGGTCGTAAACGGAGCAGCACAAGGCAACCGTGCCATCGTGGTTGATCACGGTTTGATTGAACCGCAACTCGCAGTCGAACCCGCCGCCACGACGCGCCGCGATAAGCCGGTTCGTCTCCACCGGATCGTTCAACAGCGAGGCCACGATCCCAGAATCTCCCGGGTTTGGCTTCCCATCCAGAAAATCCGCCACCCGTTCCAACGGCATGTAAAACGCCTGAATCGGCTGATATTCGAACCGCAAGGAGGCACAGAACGCCCGCACCGCCTCCGCCTCATGCGCGTTGTGCCGGTAAAGATGATGCGATACCCACACGCGCGTCGTCGCGCCGTGACGGTCCATCGCCTCCCGCAGCGCGATCATGTTCGCCCGCACCCGGTCCAGATCGCCACCCACATGCGACCGGCCGTACGTCTCCGCGGTGAAGCCCGACAACGAGATTTTCAGCGAATCCGGATTCGCCCGGACCATCGCCTCCAGTCCGCGCCGGATATTCAGATTGCTCGATAAATGACTTGCCATCCCCGCGTCGCGCAACACACGCAGAAACGCCGGCAACTGAGGATGCAACAAAGGCTCGCCCCAGTTAAACAGATTCACATGCGGCCGCGGCGATGGCGATTCGTTCCCAATCTTCTCCACCACTTTTCGAAATACATCCAATGTCATCATGCCCCTGGGCCTCGCCCCCAAAGGCGAGTTCCCAACCGGACAGGTCGGACACCGCAAATTGCAGGTCCCGACAATGTCGATGACATAGATGTAGGCACGGCCCTCGCGCGGCGAATACCGCCGCAACACCCGCCCCAGAAGGGGATCGAGCACCTCCGGCGCCAGATAATCCCGGGGGCGGGCATGATCCAAACATTCCGCCAGCGCCATATCCCAGGGTTCGAGCGCCACCGCGCGTTCCAGCCAGGGCAGCGCGTCCTCCCAGAACCACTGATGAAACAGGGTCAGGCCAATCGCCCGGTATAACGGCAGCAGCAGCGCATCGTCCGGTGCCGCGGCCAAAGCCCGTTCCGCCAGCCCCACGGCCTCGTCCAACCCGCCGCGCTCCAACGCCAGTTCCGCCAGCAACCCCGCCGCGCGGGCATGGCCCGGTTCGGCGTCGAGCGCCCGGCCCAGCAAACGCGCCGCCTCCCCCCCTCGGCCCGAAGCGGCCAGGCCGCGCGCGATGTCCACTACCGGCATAACCCCTCCCCAATTATCGTAGTCTCCCATGACCGCCACGCCCGATGTCAATCTTTCCCTCAAAACCTCCGCCCACCGGCGCGCCGCGGCCGGAGACACCGCGGGCGCACTCGTTCTGCTCGACGAAGCCCTGATCCAGAACCAAAGCGATGCCGAGGCCGCCCGCCTGCTGGCCGCGCTCGCCGTCGCCACCGACCCCGCCCGCGCCGTCGCCACCGCGCGGGCGCTGCTTACGCTCGACCCCAGCGACACCGGCGTCCTGAACAGCCTGGCCCAAGGTCTGGCGGCGCTGGAGGAAACGGCCGAGGCGGTGGGAATCTTCGCGCGCATCGCCGCCCTGACCCCCACCGACGGCGGCGCCCATTGCAATCTGGCGCTGGCACTGCTGCGCGCGGGACGGGCGGACGAATCCGCCGCCACCGCGCGCAGCGCCATCGAACTCAGGCCCGATCTCGCCGAAGCGCACGCCAATCTCGGCCACGCACTGAACGCGCTGCCCGCGCCAGACGCCGCGATCGCCGCGTTCCAGGCCTGTCTGCGCCTGCGCCCGGAGCATCCCGATACACTACTGGGCCTGGCCCGCGCCTATATGACGCTCGGACGGCCCTCGACCGCGGTGCTGGCGTTGCGCCGCGCCGCCATGGGCTCGTCCGGTTCCGCCAACATCCAAACGGACCTTGGCAACGCGCTCCAGGCCCTTGGCATGCACGAAGACGCCCTGGCCGCGCATCGCCGGGCGATGGCCTTGGCGCCGGGCCAGGCGATGTGCGGGTCGAACCTGCTGATGGCGCTGCAATATGTGCCCGAGGCCGGCGACGCCGCGATGCGGGCGGAAGCGGAGAGCTGGGGTGCGCGCCAGTGCATGGTCCCCGCCGTGCCGCGCCCGCCTGGCGGCTGGGACGGGTCCCGCCCGTTGCGGATCGGCTATGTCTCCGCCGACCTCTGGCGGCACCCGGTCGGATTTCTTGGCGCCGGCGCGATCGCCCGGCACAACCGCCCCGACGTCGCGGTGTTCATTTATGCGAATCAAACCGTCTCCGACGACCTGACGCAGGACATCGCGGCGGCCGTCGATGTCTGGCGCCCGATCGCCGGGATCGGCGACGAGGCCGCCGCACGCCTGATCGCCGCCGACCAGATCGACATCCTGGTCGACCTGTCGGGCCACACCGGCGGCAACCGGCTCGGCGTCTTCGCCCGGCGGCCCGCGCCCGTGCAGGTGTCCTGGCTGGGCTATTTCGCCACCACCGGCCTCCCCGCGATGGACGCGGTGCTGCTGGACGACGAACATGTTTCGCCCGGCGGCGAGGCCTGGTTCTCCGAGCGCGCCATCCGCCTGCCCATGGGCCGCTTTTGCTACACCCCGCCTCCCTACGCGCCCAACCCGGGCGTTCCGCCAGGCGGCCCGCCGCTGTTCGGCTGTTTCAACAACAGCATGAAACTGAATGACTCCACGCTGGCGCTGTGGTCCCGCGTCCTGGACGCCATCCCGGACAGCCGCCTCCTGCTGAAATGGCGCGGCCTCACCGATCCCGTCTTGTCCGCGCGCCTCCGAAACACCTTCGCGCGCCTGGGCATCGCGTCAGAGCGCATCCTTCTGGAAGACCACGAACCGCACGAAGCCCTGCTCGCCGCCTACGCCCGCGTCGCCGTCGCGCTGGACCCAATGCCCTTCACCGGCGCCCTGACCACCTGCGAGGCACTGTGGATGGGTGTCCCCGTGGTCACCCTGCCCGGCACACGCGCCGTGTCGCGCCAGTCGCACGCGATCCTGTCGCGCATCGGCCGCGCCGCCTGGTCGGCGCGGGACGCGGACGATTATGTAGCGATCGCCGCCCGGCTCGCCGCCGCGCCACCCGCGCGAGAGTCCCTCCGCGACGCCATGCGCGCCTCGCCGCTGTGCGATCCGGCCGGGTTCGCGTCCGGGCTGGAAACCACCTATCGCGCGCTATGCCGCGAGGCGCGCCCGGCCGCGTGACCGGCGAAAGCGCCGGACAATCGGCAGCCCGGCCAGTCCGGCCAGCAGCGCGGCGAAGGAGGAGGGCTCCGGCACGATCGCGTCGATCGAAAACACGAAATCGGGATCGGGCCCGCCATACGGCGTCGCGTTGATATGCAGATGGGTGGAGGCCGGGTCGGACGTCGCCGGGTCGAACAGCACCGCGAAATCGATGGTGCCGCCGGGTTTCAG
>CANJJS010000168.1 GCA_947474705.1 Acetobacteraceae bacterium
GGAAAGGACGCGGGACCGCGTGCCGCTCGATTGGGCCTTGACGCAGATGAACCTCGGCAACGCGCTCGCGACCCTGGGCTCGCGCGAAAGCGGGACGGCGCGGCTGGAGGAGGCGGTGACGGCCTTCCGCGCGTCCCTGGAGGAAATGACGCGGGACCGCGTGCCGCTCGACTGGGCCAGGACGCAGATGAACCTCGGCACCGCGCTCCAGACCCTGGGCTCGCGCGAAAGCGGGACGGCGCGGCTGGAGGAGGCGGTGACGGCCTACCGCGCGTCCCTGGAGGAATGGACGCGGGACCGCGTGCCGCTCGACTGGGCCAGGACGCAGATGAACCTCGGCGCCGCGCTCCGGGTCCTGGGTTCGCGCGAAAGCGGGACGGCGCGGCTGGAGGAGGCGGTGACGGCCTTCCGCGCGTCCCTGGAGGAATGGACGCGGGACCGCGTGCCGCTCGACTGGGCCGGGACGCAGATGAACCTCGGCATCGCGCTCTGGACCTTGGGCTCGCGCGAAAGCGGGACGGCGCGGCTGGAGCAGGCGGTGGCGGCCTACCGCGCGTCCCTGGAGGAATGGACGCGGGACCGCGTGCCGCTCGACTGGGCCAGGACGCAGATGAACCTCGGCATCGCGCTCCGGGTCCTGGGTTCGCGCGAAAGCGGGACGGCGCGGCTGGAGGAGGCGGTGACGGCCTACCGCGCGTCCCTGGAGGAAATGACGCGGGACCGCGTGCCGCTCGACTGGGCCAGGACGCAGATGAACCTCGGCAACGCGCTCCAGACCCTGGGTTCGCGCGAAAGCGGGACGGCGCGGCTGGAGGAGGCGGTGGCGGCCTACCGTGCGTCCCTGGAGGAAATGACGCTGGATCGCGTGCCGCTCGACTGGGCCAGGACGCAGATGAACCTCGGCGATGGGCTGCGGGCTCTGGGGGAACGCGAAAGCGGGACGGCGCGGTGGGAGGCGGCGGTGGCAGCTTACGAGTCGTGTCTGTCCGTCACCGCGTCCGTGTGGCCGGACAAATGGGTGCGGAACGTGGAAGGCAAGCGCGACGCGGCGCGGGCCGAGATCGCGCGGCGGCTGGCGGGGTGAGGCGGGGGCGGTGGGGCCGGATTGCCGCGCCTATCGTTTCCCGTAGGTCGAATCGTGGTCCGGCGCGATCGTCAGGAAGCGGATGAAGTCGCCGTCCCGGTATGCCGTGGCTCGCCGTGCCTGAGAGATGCGGAGGGAATACAGCGCCGTTGCCCCCTGCGGGGGCGTGGCGCTGACGATTTTCTCGCATTTCATGCCGTTATTTCGAAATGCCTGGGCCCAGGTCGTTTGGCGTAGCTTGTTCAGTGCCTCCAGGACTGAGTGGCGCTCGGGTTTTCGCAAGGTGAGAAGGTTTTCTTGAAAGATCGGATTGTTGAGGTCCAGGCGGACGCGCGCCCGCTGGTCAGTCGCGGTCATTCATATCCGCCAGAATACGATCGGCGCTGGAGTCATCGGGCGGATGGGTCGCGGCCCAAACGAGCGCGGCGTCGAGATCGGCGCGGGCCCTGGGTTCGTGGAGCCAGCGCTCGTTGTCCGGAATGACCGTGGCCGTGCGGATCGGCCAGACGCCGGGTTCCTGTTCCTCGACCAGCACCTGGCGGCCGGCGTAATGTTTGCCCAGAGAGATTTGTCCGCTGGCGCCGATGATCTTGATGGTTCGGACAGGCTTGGATGCGGTGTTTATTTCGCGCTCCTGGGATGCGGCACGACGGCATTATGGCATGAAGACAGGTGGCGCGGCGACCGCATTGGGCGAGTACGTGCTTCGACATCTCCCTTAACCGTTTCAGCCTGTCGGCGATCGGATCGATGTCCGGCTTTCGGTGGCCACGCCAACAAACCCGTGGCGGTCATCCGCCGGGCGGCGAAACGGCCAACTCGGCCCGGCAGGCGCGGTCCAACGCGTCGAGGTCGTCGCGCGCGATCGTCCAAAGGGCATCCGCCGCGACCCGTGCGTATTCGTGACGAAGCACGTTGCCGATACCCGCGACCTTCCGCCAGGGAATCGCCGGATGCCGCGCCTTCATGCCGTCAGGCAAGTGACGGCTCGCCTCGGAGATAATTTCCAGGCCGCGTTCCACCAGCCAGCGTTTACGCCTGTCGGCCGCGAAGGCGTCCAGCGAAATATTCTCCAGGTCGGCGCGAATATACCCGATGGCGTCGACGATATCTTTCAGCCGTGGCTCCGGGGACGGCGCGCGCATCAGAACACCATCAACGCGGCGTTTTCGATACGGTCCTTAAGCACGGGATGCAGGCTGTCGCGCGTCATCGTATCGGTCTCGCATCCGAGGATCCGGGCCGTGACGTCCTGTATCTCCATGATATCGAACAGGCTCAGCGCGCCCCACTCACGATCGAAGAACAGATCGACATCGGAGTCCGGCCGGGCCTCGTTCCGGGCCACGGAGCCGAACAGATACAAATGCCGAACGCCAAGACCGCGCAATTCGGCCTCGTGCGCTCTCAGCAGGCGGATGGCGGTGTCGCGGTCCATGGGCGAACGATACTCCAGGTTGCCGGGCGAGGCGAGGTTTTCGGCCAGCCCCAAAGGGCACACCGTCAAACCGCGAAGAACGCCCGTGCCCCTCGCTCGTCCTCCGCGCTTCTCCGTGCGAGGCGCTTTCTTCCCCTCCACCGGCACGGCGGTGGTGCGAGCCCGCCGCCGGGCGGCCTGAACCGCGATGGCGTGCCGCGACCGATGGTCCGGTCAAGCCGAACCATGACGAAAGAGGAGAGAGGGCGGCGGCGCGGGGAAGGCGCCGCGCGAAAACGCCGCGCGACGAAAAGCTCCACGGCTCGCCCGCCCCCGCGACAAATCCCCCACCCCAGGCTAAACCCAGGCCAGCACACCCCAACCCGAAAGCCGGCCCGATGAACCTGCACCGCCTCCTTCAAAAACGCCTCGCCGCCGGCCGGCCCGTCCGCGTCGGCCTGATCGGCGCCGGCAAATTCGGCTCCATGTTCCTGAGCCAGGTGCCGACGACGCAAGGCCTGGAGGTCGCCGCGATCGCCGATCTCTCCCTCGACCGCGCCAAAGCCGCGTGTCGAAACGTCGGCTGGACGGAGGAAAGGATCGCCGCCACGCGCTTCACCGACGACGCCATGGGCATGATCGCCAGCGCCGATGTGGAAGTCGTCGTGGAAGCCACGGGCCATGCTCCCGCGGGGATCGGTCACGCCCGCCAGGCCATAAGAAACGGCAAGCACATCGTCATGGTGAATGTGGAAGCCGACGTGCTCGCGGGCCCGTTGCTGGCGAAGGAAGCGGAGCAGGCCGGCACGGTTTACTCGCTGGCCTACGGCGACCAGCCCGCCCTTATTTACGAACTCGTCGACTGGGCGCGCGCCTGCGGGTTTAACGTGATCGCGGCGGGGAAGGGCACAAAATACATGCCGGAATACCACGCCTCGACGCCCGACACGGTCTGGGGGTTTTACGGGTTGACGCCGGAAGAGGCGCGCATCGGCGGTATGAACCCGCAAATGTTCAATTCTTTCCTCGATGGCACGAAATCCGGCATCGAAATGGCCGCCGTCGCCAATGCCACGGGCCTGACGCCCGCGCCGGACGGGCTCGCTTTTCCGCCTTGCGGCACCCACGAACTCGCCGACATCCTCCGGCCCGGCAATCTGGGCGCGCTCCACCACGCGGGCCAGGTGGAAGTCATCTCGTCCGTCCACCGCGACGGCGGCGAGGTGAAGAACGACCTCCGCTGGGGTGTTTACGTCGCGTTCGAGGCCCCGAACGACTACGCCGCCCGCTGTTTCAAGGAATACGGCGTTGTCACCGATCCCTCCGGCAAGATTTCGGTGCTGTATCGGCCGTTCCACCTCATCGGCCTGGAGCTGAACGTCTCCATCCTCTCGGCGGCGCTGCGCAACGAAGCCACGGGCGCGGCCACCGGCTTCCGCGGCGACGTCGTCTCCACCGCCAAACGCGACCTGAAAGCCGGCGAAATCCTGGACGGCGAGGGCGGCGCCTGCGTCTGGGGCAGGCTCATGCCCGCCGCCGACAGCCTTCGACGCGGCGGCCTGCCGATCGGACTCGCCAACCGCGTGCCGCTGATTCGCGACGTCCCGGCGGGCATGCCGGTGACATGGGCCGATGTGCGGATGGACGAGGCCGACGCGGCCTACCGTTACCGCCGGGACATGGAGGCCGCCTTCGCCTGATCAGGGCCGGGGCGGGCCCGCGCGGTGCACCGGGCGGACCCATTCCGTCAGATGCGGCGACAGGTCGTGTTCCGGCACTTTCGTCAGGTCCTTCGCCAGTCGTCCGACGATCTTCCCGGCCGTGACGGTGTCCAACGCGTCCAGGATCTCGTTCATCGCATGCGGCGGCGCGACCACGACCAGGTCGTCGAACGCGCCCTCGGCCGAGAGCGCGTTGATCCGGTGGCCCACCCCATGGGCGAATTTTTCCTTCGCGAGTTCGTGCGGATCGGTGCGCGGGGTATAGCCGTGGCGGGTGGGCGAACCGCTCTCGAACGACCGTCCCATGCGGTCGGAGACGAGATCGCTGGTCTGCTTGTGCACCGCGGACGACTCGAGCGTTTCGAATGTATGCAGCCCATGGTCCGCCGCGGGACGGAGAAAACGGGCGTGGCCGCCATCGGCGACGACGAAGCATCGGCTGCTGTGTACGGGCATGGGATTTGTCCTGATGCGAGGATCGCGTGCCATTTGAGCGCGATTCGGCCCGCGCGCATTGATCTGACGCAGTGGGCGCGCGCGCCCATGACGGCGGCCAGGCTCGCGCTCCGCCGCGCGTGTGCCGCCGGCGCGCCCCGCGCATGAATTGCATGGTGTTTAAAAACCCGTTACGCTCGCGAGCATTGAGAGGGTGA
Organism: Acetobacteraceae bacterium; assembly: GCA_947474705.1. Classification (GTDB taxonomy): domain Bacteria; phylum Pseudomonadota; class Alphaproteobacteria; order Acetobacterales; family Acetobacteraceae; genus Rhodopila. Next base: position 4,876 of record CANJJS010000168.1, read on the forward strand.
GCAGGGGGGCTACATGTCTTATCGGTTCGCGACCGGTCTTTCCGCGGCTTTCGCGCTCGCCGCGCCCGCGCTGCCCGCCTACGCGCAATCCTGTTCGCCTGGGTCTTATTCCGCCACGGGCGATGCGCCGTGCACGCTGGCGTCGGCTGGGTTTTACGTGGATGTCGCCGGCGCGACCTCGCAAACACCGGCCGCGCCCGGATTCTTCGTCGCCGCCTCGGGCCAGTCGGCGCCCACGCCCGCGCCGGCCGGGAGGTATGTGGGTATCGCCGCGGCGACCGCCGCCACCAACGCGCCCGCCGGGTTTTTCGTCGCGACGACCGGCGCCGTGGCGCCAACGCCCGCCAGTGTCGGGCATTTCGTCTCGACGCCCGGCCAGGTGTCCGAGACGCCCGCGCCCGCGGGGCGGTTTGTCGGCATCACCGGCGCGACGGCTTCGACACCCGCGGCCGCGGGAAGTTTTGTGTCCACGACGGGCGCTTCGGCCGCGACATTGGCGGCGCCGGGGTTCTTCGTGGCGGTGGCCGGTGCGACGACTCAGACCGCGGCATCGGCCGGGACCTATACCAATCAGTTCGGGATGACGGTTGGGACGGCGGCGAGCCCAGGGTTTTTCGTGGCGGCGACGGGGTCTTCGGCGCAAACGGCAGCGCCGTTGGGGACGTTCGTCGCCACGACGGGCGCGGTGTCCGCCACGTCCGCGCCACTGGGCACATTCGTCGCGACGACCGGCGCGACGGCGGCGACGCAGTCGCAACCGGGCTCATTCGTGGCGTCGATCGGCCAATCCGCGGCGACACTCGCCCCGCCGGGACATTTCGTCGCCACCGCCGGAGCCTCGGCGGCGACACAGGCGCAGCCTGGGTCGTTCGTCGCGGCCTTCGGCCAATCGGTGGCGACCCTGGCGCAGCCCGGGACCTACGTGCCGAATTCGGGCGCGACAACGGCGACGCTCGCGCAGCCGGGTTCGTTCGTGGCCGGCATCGGGCAGACGGCGGTAACGCTGGCGCAACCCGGAACTTATGTGGCGGGCGCCGGGGCTTCGGCGGCGACGCAGGCGCAGCCAGGTTCGTTCGTGGCATCCATCGGTCAAGCGGCGGCGGTGCCCGCCCCGTTGGGGAGCTTCGTCGCCACCGCGGGCGCGACGGCGGCGACGCAGGCGCAGCCTGGATCTTTCGTGGCGTCCATCGGTCAATCCGCCGCGGCGCTCGCCCCGCCCGGAAGTTTCGTGTCCACATCGGGCGCGACGGCGGCGACCCAGGCGCAGCCGGGCTCGTTCGTCGCGGCCTTCGGGCAGACGGCGGTTACCTTCGCGCAGCCAGGGACCTTCGTGCCAACGGCGGGCGCGACTTTCGCGACGCAGGCGCAACCTGGCTCGTTCGTGGCGTCCATTGGACAATCGGCCTCGACGCTCGCCCCACCTGGGCGTTTCGTCGCCACCGCCGGGGCATCGGCGGCAATCCCCGCGCCGCCAGGGTCCTATGTGCCCGCCGCCGGGGCCTCCGCCGCCCGGCAGGCGGCGCCGGGATATTTCGTGCCGCTGCCCGGACAAACGGCGCCGACACAGGCGCATGCGGGGTTCTATGTTCCGGGCGTGGGGGCGACGGGCGAGATCGCCGATCCGCCAGGGACCTATTCGCCGCCGGGCGCCTCGAATCCCATTCCGTGCCCGCCCGGCGCGGATTGCACGGGCGGGATCCTGGCCAACACGCCGCTCGCCACCTTCTCCATCTCGACCGCCACGGCGGCGAATTCGGGCCATATTTCGATGGTGGCCGGCGCGCCTGGGCAACTCGCGGTGCTCACGATGGAACTGACGCTGCCGGACGGCGAGGCCGCGCTGCAAATCGACAGTTTCGCCTTCGACGGTCCGAACGCGGCTTTGTTCAGCCTGTTGGGCCTGAATGTGGGCGAGATCCTGAAACCCGGCGGCACCATCGATTTCGCGGTGCTGTTCGACCCGGCGACGTCCGACCCGGCCTCCACCCATCTGCATATCAACGCGACGCCGTATGGCGGGCCCGATCCCGATTTCGTGTTTTCGATCGACGCGATCGTGCCGGAGCC
>CANJJS010000169.1 GCA_947474705.1 Acetobacteraceae bacterium
GACCGCATTACCCACCACTGCGACATCCTGGAAACCGGGAACGATTCCTTCCGCTTCAAGCAGCGCAAAAAACAAACGAAATCGGGCTGACCAACTGGAAACTTTTGGGCGCTGTGACCTGGAAACTATTCAACGCTGATTGACACACCACATAACTCTTGCCGGCATTGCTCCCGCCCGCCGGATCGGCGTACTGGGCCCCGACGATGAGATCGGCGAACCCATCGCCGTTCACGTCGCCCGCCGAGGACACGGACCAGCCTGACTGGTCGCTCGCCGCCTGTCCGTTCAGCACGAAGCCGCCGTTACCGGCCGCGATGGCGGACAGATCGACACTGACGCCAAACCCCGACGATTTCCCGAACACCACATAGCTCTTGCCGGCATCGATCCCGCCCGCCGGATCGGCGCCCCTGGCCCCAACGATGAGATCGGCGACCCCATCGCCGTTCACGTCGCCCGCCAAGGACACGGAGAAGCCGGAAAAGTCGTTCGCCGACTGTCCGTTCAGCACGAAGCCGCCGGTACCAGCCGCGATGGCGGACAGATCGACACTGGCGTCGAACCCCGACGCCTTGCCGAACACCACGTAACTCTTGCCCGCGGCGCTCTCGCCCGCCGGATCGGCGTTCCTGGCCCCGACGATGAGATCGGCGAACCCATCGCCGTTCACGTCGCCCGCCGAGGACACGGAAAAGCCGGAAAAGTCTAACGCCGACTGTCCGTTCAGCACGAAGCCGCCGGTACCAGCCGCGATGGCGGACACATCGACACTGGCGACGAACCCGGACGACCTGCCGAACACCACGTAGCTCTTGCCGGCAACGGCCCGGCCCGCCGAAGTGGCGGCAAATGCCCCGACGATGAGATCGGCGAACCCATCGCCGTTCACGTCGCCCGCCGAGGACACGGAGAAGCCGAACTCGTCGCCCGCCGACTGTCCGTTCAGCGCGAAGCCGCCGGTACCGGCCGCGATGGCGGACAGATCGACACTGGGGCCAAACCCCAACGATTTCCCGAACACCACATAGCTCTTGCCGGCATTGTTCCCGCCCGCCGGATCGGCGTACTTGGCCCCGACGATAAGATCGGCGAACCCATCGCCGTTCACGTCGCCCGTCGCGGACACGGAGAAGCCGGAACGGTCGTCCACCGACTGTCCGTTCAGCACGAAGCCGCCGGTACCAGCCGCGATGGCGGACAGATCGACACTGGCGCCAAACCCCAACGATTTCCCAAACACCACGTAGCTCTTGCCGGCAGTGATCCCGCCGGCCGGATCGGCGTAACGGGCCCCGACGATAAGATCGGCGAACCCATCGCCGTTCACGTCGCCCGCCGAGGACACGGAAGTGCCGGAAAGGTCGCTCGCCGACTGCCCGTTCAGCACGAACCCGCCGGTGCCGGCCGCGATGGTGGAGAGTTCGATCGGTGCCACGGCCATGAAACGCGCCCCCAGGGTCTGGCTCCGCCCCCGCGAAGCAATGTGTTGGAAAAATTTCTAAAACCTTAACCAAAGCGGATTTTTATGACAACCTCGACGGTTTTTTGACACACCAAAAGAGGCGCGCCCCGAACACACCCCGACGGCGAGGCCAGAGAACGGCGCCCAGGAAGTACGGGCGCCCGGACGCTTCGATCCGCGCCGGAAGCCGGTGCGCGGACGCCTCGGCCGCGGGACAAAGCGGACGCCTCGGCCGCGGGACAAACCGGCCAGGCCGGCGCGAAAAGGCCAACCGGTCAGGCGGCGCGCGCGTCCACCCCGGGCGAGGCCGCGATCCGCGCCCGGACCGCCTCGACCGCCGGGCCGCGCACGGTCAGCGGCGCCCGCCCCCGCGCTTCCCACGCCAGCGCCACGGCGTTCGGTGGCAATGCGAAGGCGGGAAACAGGCGGGTGGTGCCATGATTGGCGAAAGCCTCCCGCTGCCCCGTCTCCAAATAGCTCTCCACCGTCAGCCCCTGGGCCCAGATCGCTTCATGCACCGGCGCGCCCGTTTCGTCTTCCAGTTCGACGTGGTAATAAGTGACGATGTCCGCGCGTTCCTGGACCACCGCCATGCCATCGGCCAAATAACGAACCGGAATAAGCACGCCATCCACGAACACCGCGTGATCCGGGCTCAACCGCAGATCTGTCTCCGGCGCCCCCGGCCCAAACGCCCCCGCGCGCACCCGCACCGGGCGCATCTCCTCGGGACGCGGATGCGCCCCCGGCCGCACGGTCCGGTGCCCGATCCAGCGTATCCGCCGGTTCGGCCCGTCCACGACCGGCAGCTCGTCGCCCAGCGCCAAAGCCTCGACCGCGATTTGCCCCTGGACCGTGAGGATTTTCGTGCCCATGGCGAAACAAGAAACCGTTAACGCCGTGCTCACCTGCAACGTCGCCTGGCCGTTGGTGTACGGCGTGAAGCCCGAAACCGTCGCGCCCTTGGTCCAGTTCACGCTGTCGAAATTCAGCAGGTCGCCCGTGTCGCCCGTGACCTTCAACGTATTCGACACGGGCGAGAGATTGAGCAGTTCCAGCTTCGTCAACGTCAGCGTGTTGTTACCGGTCCCCGTCAGATCGATCGCCTCGATATTCTGAAGCTTCGGATCGAGGATCGCCGTCAGGTTCAACGACATCCCCGACCCGTCCAACGCCAGCGTGTCCGTGCCGGTTCCGCCATCGACGCGCAGGAACGTCAGGTCGGACACGGACAGCGTGTCGTTGCCGGCCCCGCCGATCAGCGCGTCGGCGCCGCCCTTGCCGCTCAGCGCGTCGTCGCCCAACCCGCCAACCATGTCGTCGGCGGACGCGGTGCCGGTAAAATTGTCCGCGCCCGAGGTCCCGGCCCGCGTCACGGTGCCGGTAAAATCCTTGCCGAAAATCACATAGCTCTTGCCCGCGTAATTCAGGCTCGCGGGATCCGCGCCATAGGCGCCGACCAAAAGATCGGCGAACCCGTCGCCATTCACATCCCCCGCCGACGACACCGAATGTCCGGAAAAATCGCTCGCCGATTGCCCTTCGATCGCGAACCCGCCCGTGCCTGCCTCGATCGCGCTCAGGTTAACGCTGGAGCCAAAACTCGCGGATTTGCCAAACACCACGTAAGTCTTACCGGCCACGACCGCCCCGGTGGGGGAGGCGTTGAAGGCGCCGATAAGCAGGTCGTCGTACCCGTCGCCGTTCACATCCCCCGCCCGCGCCACCGACCACCCGGACCGGTCGCTGGCGCTTTGGCCGTTGACAACAAACCCGCCAGTGCCCAAAGCGACAGCGCTGAGCGCGACACCCGTCCCAAAACTCGTGGATTTGCCAAACACCACATAGCTTTTGCCGGCGCTGGCCCCGGCCGCGGGAATGGCGAAATCCGCCCCGACAATCAGATCCGCGAACCCGTCGCCATTCACATCCCCGGCGGACGACACGGAGCGCCCGGAATAATCGCCCCCGGACTGCCCATTGATCGCGAACCCGCCGGTGCCGTTCGCGATGGCGCTGAGATTGACGCTGGCGCCAAACCCCGTGGACTTGCCAAACACCACATAGCTCTTGCCGGCATCGGTCCCGGCGGCCGGATCCGCGTTGGCGGCCCCCACGATCAGATCGGCGAACCCGTCGCCATTCACATCCCCGCCCGAAGCGACGGAAAACCCGGAAAAATCGCTGGCGTTCTGCCCATTCAGCACGAACCCGCCGGTGCCCAGGGCGACGGCGCTGAGATTGACGGCGGCGCCAAAGCTCGAGGATTTGCCGAACACCACATACGTCTTACCCGCGCTCGCCCCGCCCGCCGGATCGGCCCCCTGGGCCCCAACGATCAGATCGTCGAACCCATCGCCATCCAAATCGCCCGCCGAGGCCACCGAATACCCGGCATAATCGGACGCGGCCTGCCCGTTCAGCGCGAACCCGCCCGTGCCATTGGCGACAGCGCTGAGATCGATGTTTCCGGCGAACGCGGTGGATTTCCCGAACACGACATAGGCCTTGCCGGCGCCCGATCCGCCCGCTGGAGAGGCGAAACCCGCGCCGACAATGAAATCGCCGAACCCGTCGCCATTCACATCCCCCGCCGGCGACACCGCGCCGCCGGAAAAATCGCCCGAATCCTGGCCGTTGAGCACGAAACCGCCCGCGCCCGCCGCGACGGCGCTGAGATTGACGGCGGACCCGAAACTCGAGGACTTGCCAAACACGACATAGGTTTTGCCGGCATTGCTCGTGCCCCCCACGGCGGCATGGGGCGCCCCGACGCTGAAATCCACGAAACCGTCGCCGTTCAGATCGCCCGCCAGGGACACGGCGAAACCCGACTGGTCGCCCGCGGACTGTCCATTGACGACGAAGCCGCCCGTACCCGCGGCGATGGTGGACAGAGCAATCGGCGACAGCGCCATGATCGAACTCCTCGCGGGACAGGCGTGTTCGCCCTGCCATGTGGTTCAACGTCTGGTTGTATCTTGGCAGTGACCCAGAGCCATCGCAATCGAATGTTTTTTAAGACAATCCGCGCCCGGTCTCCACTGGGACGGCGGCCAGGACAACATCGCGGCGCCCGCGCCGCCTGGACCTGGGCGGACCCCAGACGCATGATCCCGAGAGGCAACCGAGGAAACCGCCATGCAATTCGGCGCTTCGATGTTTTTCACCGATTACGCGATACCCCCGGGCGACCTGGCCGCCGCGCTGGAACAACGCGGCTTCGACTCCATCTGGGCGCCCGAGCATTCCCACATCCCGTTGTCCCGAAAAACCCCATTCCCGGCGGGCGGGGATTTGCCGAAGAAATACTACGACGCCATGGACCCGTTCGTGGCGCTGACCGCGGCGGCGATGGCCGCGCCCACGCTGAAAATCGGCACCGGCGTGTGCCTGGTGGCGCAGCGCGATCCGATCCAACTCGCCAAACTCGTGGCCTCGATCGACCAGGTCTCCCAGGGCCGGTTCCTGTTCGGAATTGGCAACGGCTGGAACCAGGACGAAATGGAAAACCACGGCACCGATTTTTCGACGCGCCACAAACGCGCCCGCGAAAATGTCGAGGCGATGAAAGCCATCTGGACCCAGACCAAGGCCGAATACCACGGCGACATCGTGAAATTCGGGCCGATGATGGCCTGGCCGAAACCGGTGCAATCGCCTCACCCGCCGGTCTATGTCGGCGGCGCCTTCCCATGGTCCGCCCGCCGCGCCATTCGTTACGCCGAGGGCTGGTTGCCCCAGGCCGCCCGCCGCGGCGCCTATCGCCAGATCGCCGACATGATCCCGGACTTCCGCCGCATGACGGAGGAAGCCGGCCGCCCGCCGCTGAAAATCACCGTCTGGCACGGCCGCCGCGACCTCGATCTGATGAAACGCTACGAGGATCTGGGCGTCGAGCGCGTCGTCTTCTCCCTGGATTCGTTGCCCGCCGAAGACCTGACGCCGAAAATCGACGAAATCGCCGCGTTCGTGCACAAGGCCCGCGGATGAAACGCGACACAGCGGGAGAGCACGCGATGGCACCGAACGAGGAATGGGGTCTGAAGGACAAAGTGGCCATCGTCACCGGCGGCGGTGCCGCGGGCGACGGCATCGGCAACGGCCGCGCCGCCTGTATCCTGCTGGCACGCGCCGGGGCGAAAGTGCTGGTCGTGGACCGCGATCTGGCCTTGGCCGAACGCACCGTCGCGATGATCGCCGGGGAAGGCGGCACCGCCGCCGCCGTGTCCTACGACGTCACGATCTCCGCACAGTGCGAGGCGATGGTCGCCGACGCGGTGTCCCGCTGGGGGCGTTTGGATTGCCTCGACAACAATGTCGGCATCGGCGGGCGCGCGACGGTGGTCGAGGAGACCGAGGAACGTTGGGCCAACATCATGAAAGTCAACGTCGATTCGATGTTTCTTACATGTAAGCACGCGATCCCCGCGATGATCCGCACCGCCGGCGGCGGGTCGATCGTGAACATCTCCTCCATCTCCGCGCTGCGTCCCCGCGGACTGACCGCCTACAGCGTGTCCAAAGGCGCGGTGATCGCGCTGACGCAGGCGGTGGCGGTCGATCACGGCCCCGACGGCATCCGGTCGAACTGCGTCTTTCCGGGCCCGGTCTACACACCGATGGTCTACGCCAAAGGCCTGACCGAGCAGGCCCGCGACACCCGCCGCCGCGCCTCCGTCATGGGCCGCGAAGGCAACGGCTGGGATATCGGCATGGCCGTGCGTTTTCTGCTGTCCGAGCAGGCGCGCTTCATCACCGGACAGATCCTCGGCGTGGACGGGGGCGCGACATTGGTCGGTCCGAGCCGCTCGTCGGACTGACCTGGCCGGCGCGCGGCAAGGCTTTCGTCCTCCGCCCGATCTCCGGCGGACGAAAGCCCCTTGACGGAGGGGGTCGGATGGGCCATTTCGCCCAATCAGGACTGCGATGGTCCGGTTATGACGAGCAAGGGACCTACGACGATGTTGCGGCTCTCGAAGCTGACGGACTACGCGGTCGTGGTGCTCGTGCGCCTCGACACGGGGCTGGAGGTGCAGACCTCTCCGGGCATCGCCGCGTCGATCGGTATCCCCGAACCCACGGTCGCCAAAGTGTTGAAATCGTTATCGTCGGCCGGTTTGGTCACGTCGCAACGCGGCGCGCGGGGCGGGTATCGCCTGGCCCGGGTGCTGGAAGACATTCCGGTGGGTGAGGTCATCGCCGCCATGGACGGTCCGATCGCTCTGGCCGCCTGCGTCGATGGCTCCGTCACCGAATGCGAGTCTCGGTCGCTCTGCCCTGTGCGGGGACGCTGGGATCCCGTCAACGACGCGATCCAGAGCGCGCTCTCCGGCATCAGCCTGGCCGACATGCGCGAAGCCGCCATCCCCGCGGTTTTTCGCGTGCCACATTCCGCCGTATTGGAACCGTCCGATGTCAGCCGTTAACGAGACACTCGACACCGTCCGTTCCGTCACGGAGTCCGGTTA
>CANJJS010000170.1 GCA_947474705.1 Acetobacteraceae bacterium
GTGGTCAGGAGGATGGCGGGCGAGGTCGGGCCGTGCTCGGCCTGGCCCAGCAGATCGGTGGCGCAGATCTCGGCGTCGGCGGTGTCGTCGGCGACGATGAGGGTTTCGGTCGGGCCGGCGAGCAGATCGATGCCGACGCGGCCGAACAATTGCCGTTTCGCCTCCGCGACGAAGGCGTTGCCGGGACCGACCAGCATGTCGACCGGCGGCACCGAACCGGTGCCAAGCGCCATCATCGCCACGGCCTGGATACCGCCAAGTAAATAAATCTCGTCGGCGCCGGCGAGGTGCATCGCGGCGACGGTCGCGGCGGGCGGCACGCCGTTCAGCGGCGGGGTGCAGGCGGCGACGCGTTTCACGCCGGCGACCTTGGCGGTCAGGACGGACATATGGGCGGAGGCGACCATCGGATAACGGCCGCCGGGAACGTAACAGCCGACGCTGGCGACGGGGATGTTCTTGTGACCGAGACGAATGCCCGGCAAGGTTTCGATTTCGATGTCTTTCAGCGCGGCTTTCTGTGCCTCCGCGAATGTTCGAATCTGCGCCTGCGCGAATTTAATGTCGGTGATGACCTGGTCCGGCAGCGAGGCGATCAGGGCGTCGATCTGGGCCTGCGTCAGGCGGAACGACTCCGGTTCCCATTTGTCGAATTTCGCCGATAATTCACGCACCGCGACGTCGCCGCGCTCGGAAATATCTTCCAGAATCGCTTCCACCGTCTGGCGGGTCTTGCGATCGGCCTCGGTCTTTTCCGCTTCCGTCGCGCCGTGTTTCAGAACTCGTATCATGTCCGTTTACTCCGCCGTCCAACCGCCATCGACAACCAAAGACGTCCCCGTGATCAGCGCCGCCGCGTCGGAGGCGAGGAACACGACGGCGCCCATCAGATCCTCGACCGTGCCGAGCCTGCCCAGCTTGATCCGGCCGACGACCTCGTCATGGAAGGCTTTGTCGTTCCAGAAGGGGCGAGTCAACGGCGTGTCGATGAAGGTCGGGCCGATCGAGTTGACGCGGATGCCCATGGGGGCGAGGTCGATGGCCATGGCCTTGGTCAGGCCCTCGATGCCATGCTTGGTCATGCAGTAGACGGTCCGGCGCTGTCCCCCGACATGACCCATCTGGGAGGAGACGTGGATGATGGACCCTTTCAGGCCCGCGCCCGCCATTCCTTTCGCCACTGCCTGCGCCACGAAGAACGCGGCGCGCTGGTTCAGGGTGGCAATGGCGTCGTAGTCGTCCTCGGTCACGTCCAGGAAGGTCCGGGGGCGGTTCGTGCCGGCGTTGTTCACCAGGATATCGAACGGCGCCTGTTGGGCGATGGCGGCTTTCACGGCGGCGGTGTCGGTGACATCCAGGACCAGGGGCTCGGCGCTGCCGCCTTCGGCGCGGATTTCGTCCGCCGCGGCGGCGATTTCCGTCGCGGTGCGGGCGGCCAGGACCACATGGGCGCCCGATTGCGCCAGGGCGGCGGCGGCGGCGAGGCCGATGCCGCGGCCGGCGCCGGTGACGAGGGCACGGCGGGAGTCGAGGCGGAGGGAGGGGGTTTTTGGGAGTGGCATGGGGAGGAATCCCGGGGGTGGCGGATGGGTGTGGGTATCGCGATTAACCTGGCCGCGAAAGATGCGTCGATGTCGCGCGTGTCAGCGGCGGCTTACGCGTTCGGCCACAATCCCGGGGTCGCGACTTCCAGCGAATGGCCCTCTGGATCGCGGAAATAGAGGCTGGTGCCGCCGCCGGGCCAGACGAGGCGGCTTTCCACCTGGATGCCTCGCGCGGCGAGATGCGCTTCCCAGGCCGCCAGTTCGCGGAACGGGATGGCGAAGCACAAATGCAACTGGCCGGTGCCGTGGTGCGGCGGGATGACGCCGCCGCCGGGTCCGGGGGCTGGCTCGGACGTCGCGCCGCGCTGGAACAGCAGCAGAACCTGGCTTCCGGGCACGCCCAGAGCGCACATGCGGGCTTCCTGGAAGAACAGCTCGAAGCCGAAGAGGTCGCGATAGAAGGCGACGGCGCCGGGGAGATCGTCGACGTAGAGGGAGGTTTCGAGAATGCCGCTGACTCGCGGGGTCATGGGCCGGTGCCTCCTGTTCGAACGCTGTCGCGCGGACGCGGAACGATCGGGGATTCGGTATCCTCTTTGTTGGGATCTGGTTCGATCGGGCCAGAAAGTCGGGTTCGTGCCGCGCCCGGTCCCCCGAACGGGCCGGGGGATGACGAGAAGGGGGGCAGACGGCCCCTTGGTTACACCCGCATCGGCATCAGCACGTAGAGCCCGCTGGCGTCGGCGGCGTCCTGCACCACGGTGGGCGCGGCGCCGTCGGAGAAGCGGAATTCCACCTGCTCGCCGATCTGGTCGGTGATGTCGTTCAGGTAGCGGGCCTGGAAGCCGATCTCCAGGGGGCCGGAGTCGTAGGACACGCGGTCGCCGTCCAGTTCCTCGCTGGCGGTGCCTTGTTCGGGGCTGGAGGCGGAGAGCGTGAGAAGGTCCTTGGACAGCGCCATTTTGACGGGCCGCGACCGCTCGGCGGAGATGGCGGCGACGCGGGCGACGGCGTTGGCGAAGTCTTTCTTGCCGACCCGCAGCACCTTGTCGTTGCCGCGGGGGATCACGCGCTCGTATTCCGGGAAGGTGCCGTCGATCAGCTTGCTGGTCAGCAGGACCTGGTCGGCCTTGAACTGGATGCGTGTGTCGGACAGGGCGATTTCGACGTTGCCGGTCACCTCGTCGAGCAGTTTCCGCAGTTCGTTCACGGTTTTACGGGGGATGATGACGCCGGGCATGGCCGCCGCGCCCTCGGGCAACGGTTCTTCGACCCGCGCCAGACGATGCCCATCCGTCGCGACCGCCCGCAGCACCTTCGTGCCGTCGGAGTCGGCGGCATGTAGATAGATGCCGTTCAGGTAGTAGCGGGTTTCTTCCGTGCTGATCGCGAAGCGGGTGCGGTCGATCAGGGACCGCAGCATTTGCGCGGGCACGCTGAATTTGTGCGGCAGGGCGCCGGCCGTCATCGACGGGAAATCCTCGACCGGCAGCACGACCAGGCTGGTGGCGTAGCGCCCCGCGCGAAGCGCCAGTTGCGCGTCGCCGCCGGGGTGATCCAGTTCGACCTCGGCGCCGTCGGGCAGGCGGCGGACGATTTCGTACAGCGTCGCCGCGGGCGCCGTGCAGGCGCCGTTGCGGGAGGCGCTGGCCGTCACGTCCTCGACGATCGCGATTTCCATGTCCGTCGCCGTCAGCGCCAGTTTGCCGTCGCGGACGGCGATCATGACGTTGGCGAGAATGGGGATCGTATTGCGCCGTTCCACCACGCTCTGGACATGCGCCAGGGCCTTCATCAGCGTGGCGCGATCCGCCTGCAGTTTCATCGGTCCATGTCCTTCAAGCCGGAGTCCCACGCGAAAGGGGATTCGGTCTTACAGTCTAGCCGGGCACGGGCCCGCCCGCCAAGCGGGGTCTTCGCGCCAGAACGGGCGATGCGGCCCGCGGTGGCGTGACTTTCCGGGCCACCGCGCCTATTGACCCCGCCCAATGACCGGATCGTCCCCCGCCACGCGCGCGACACCCGTACCGGCGGCGCCGTCCTGGTCTGGAGAATTTCGCGCGATCTTCACGCTTGGCTGGCCGCTCGCGCTGGGCAATCTGACCCAGATCGCGATGGGCACGACCGATGTCATGATGATGGGCTGGCTCAGCGCCTCCACGCTGGCGGCGGGCGCGCTGGGGGCGAACCTTTATTTCATGGCGTTTGTCTTCGGCCTCGGCCTGCTGAACGCCGCCATCCCCCTGCTGGCACACGATCTGGGCCGCCATCCCGGCGCCGCCCCGCCGATCCGCGCCACCGTTCGCGCCGCGTTGTGGTCGGCGTTGTTCATGGCGCTGCCTTTGTGGTTCGCGCTGTGGTGGAGCGAGGCGCTGCTGTTGGCCATGGGCCAGGAGCCGGAGCTCGCGAGTCAGGCGGGCACCTATGTCCGGGCGATGCAATGGGCGCTGCTGCCCGCCTGGGGGTTCATGGTGCTCCGGTCCTTCATCGGCGCGCTGGAGCGTCCCGGCTGGTCGCTGGCGATCGGGGTGGGCGCGGTCGCGATCAACGCGGCGGCCAATTGGTGCCTGATGTTGGGTCACTGGGGGTTTCCGTCGATGGGGATCGCGGGCTCGGGGCTCGCGACATCGCTGTCGAACGGTCTGATGTTCCTGGCGCTGGGCGTCGTGACGCTGGGTTTGCGTCCCTTCCGGCGTTACCGGCTGTTCGCCGGGGTGTTCCGGCCGGACTGGCGGCGGCTGGGGGTGTTCTGGCGCCTTGGCCTGCCGATGGCGGCGACGCTCAGCTTCGAAATCACGATGTTCAACGTGGCGGTGTTTCTGATGGGCCTGATCGGGGCGGCGCCGTTGGCGGCCCACTCGATCGCCATCCAACTGGCATCGCTGACATTCATGGTGCCGCTGGGGATCGCGCAGGCGGCGGCGGTCCGGGTCGGTCTGGCCCAAGGGCGGCGGGATGGGGCGGCGGTGCGGCGTGCCGGATGGACGGCGCTGGGGGTGGCGATGGGCTTCATGGCCACGATGTCGGCGCTGATGGTTTTGGCGCCACGGCTGCTGATTTCGGCGTTTATCGACACGGAGGCGCCGGGCAACGCGGCGGTGGTCGAGGACGCGCTGGGGTTTCTGATGCTCGCCGCTTTGTTCCAGATTTCGGATGGCGCCCAGGCGGTGGGGGCGGGCAATTTGCGGGGGTTGCGCGACGCGCGGGTGCCGATGTTGTTCGCCCTGACCGGCTACTGGGCCATCGGGCTGCCACTGGGCGCAATGTTGGCCTTTCCCCTGGGTTTGGGCGGGATCGGTATCTGGATCGGCCTGGCGACGGGTTTGACCGTGGTCGCCACCCTCATGATCGGACGGTGGGCCGCGCGCGAGGCGCTGGGCCTGGTGGCGCGGGCGGCGTGACGCGACCCGCCTTGGCCTGCGCCATCCCGCCGGCTCAGCCCTCGTGTCACGCCATCCAGGGCGGGACCGGCAGGCCCTTTTCCCGCAGGAATGGCGGGTTGAACAATTTGGAGGCGTAACGCGCGCCACCGTCGCACAGGATCGTCGCGATCGTGTGGCCCGGTCCCATCTGCTTCGCCACCCGGATCGCGGCGGCGATGTTGATGCCGGAGGACGTCCCGACCGACAGACCCTCGTGGATCAGGACGTCGTAAATCTGTTCCAGCGCCTCGGGGTCCGGGATGCGCACGGCGTCGTCGATCGGGGCGCCGTCGAGGTTGCCGGGCACCCTGCCCTGCCCGATGCCCTCGGTGATCGAGGAGCCCGTCACGATCAGGTCGTTGTTCTTGACCCAGCCATACAACGCGCTGCCCTCGGGGTCGGCGAGCACGATCTTCACGCCGGGTTTTTTCTCTTTTAGCGCCATCGCGATGCCCGCCAGCGTTCCGCCAGTGCCGCAGGCGCAAGTGAAGGCGTCGATGTTCCCGCCGGTCTGGTCCAAGATTTCCGGGCCGGTGGAGACGCGATGGCCCTCGCGATTGGCGAGGTTGTCGAACTGGTTGGCCCAGACGGCGCCGGTTTCCTCGGCGAGGCGGCGGGAGACATGCACGTAATTGCCGGGGTCGGCATAGGGTTTGGCGGGCACGAGCCGCAGATCGGCGCCGATCATTCGCAGAAAGTCGATTTTTTCCTGGCTCTGGGTTTCCGGCATGACGATGACGCAGCGGTAGCCGCGGGCGTTGCCGACCAGCGTGAGGCCGATGCCGGTGTTCCCCGCGGTGCCCTCCACGATCGTGCCGCCGGGTTTCAGCACCCCGCGCTGCTCCGCGTCGGCGATGATGTAGAGGCCCGCGCGGTCTTTCACGGAGCCGCCGGGGTTCATGAACTCGGCCTTGCCCAGAATGGTGCAGCCGGTGGCCTCGGAGGCACGGCGGAGGCGGATCAGCGGGGTCTGGCCGATCGCGGCGGCCATGTCGTTTTGCCAGGCGGCGCCGTGGTACTGGGCGGTCATCGAAACCTCTCGCGGGGTTTGGGCGGGACGTGGAAGAATACTCTCCCGAAACCGCGCTTGAGGGAAGGGGCTGTCAGTCGCTGCCGCCGCCGCACCCGCCGCAGCCGCTCCCGCCGCCGCTGTCGCCTCCGCCGTTGTCGCCACCGCCGCCGCTGCATCCGGACCCGCCGCTGGAGGACCCGTTGGCCAGCACCCGCGCATGGGGCGTTCCGGCGAGAACGGCGGCGCCCGACAACGCGAAGGCCAGCGCCATTTCGTCGCCGCCGGGGGCGCGGGCGGCGCGGGCGAAGCGTTGGCGGCAGGCCGTCAGCACGGCGGTGCCGGCGCGGGTGCGCGGGGGTGGGAAGAAGGCATAGGATATGGCCAGGATCAGGGTCGCGACGGTCAGGACCGCGAGAATCCCGACGGGACGGCCGCGCGGGATCGCGACCGCGATTTTCAGCACGCCGAGCACGATCGGGATCGCCATCGTCAGCAGGGTCGCGCGGGTCAGCGCGGCGCGTTCGGCGGCGTTCGGGACCAGTCCGTCGCGGATCAGTTTGTCGCGCACGGCCTGAAGCCCAGGCCGGAGGGCTTTGAGAAATGTGGCGCGGGTGGTGGTGGGGGCGACGGCGGCGCGGAAGGGTTTCAGGGCGGCCGGCAGCGTCCCCTCGGCGTCCGCGACCGCGAGCGTGCCGCCGCCGGGCCCCGCGGCGGCCGCGCCGGACGCGAGAAACCCGACCAGGACGGTTTCGGCGGCGCGGTTCCGGCCGTTGGTCAGGAACGCGAGTTCCACCGCTGTCGGGGTGCCCGGATAATCGCCGGGCCGGGCGTGACCGGCGTTGCGCCGCAACCAGATCGTGAGGAACCAGGCCAGAGCGGCCACGCCCAGGTAAAGCGTCAAAAATGGACCGGCGGTCCAGTCCAGAGGATTTATCGGCATCGTTCCAGA
>CANJJS010000171.1 GCA_947474705.1 Acetobacteraceae bacterium
GCGATCATCGCCCGCCGTTCCCGCGATGCCTGCACGTAATCGGCGCCGGAGAACAGCAGCGCGCCCAGCGACCGGCCGAGAAAATCCTCGCCGAAATCGGCCAGCCTTGTGCGCAGCACGGGCTCGTGCACCGCGTAGAGTTCGCTTTCGGCGCCGACGATCTTCACGTCGTAGTATTCTTGCGCCGGGCGAATGCGGGCTTCGGACACCGTCGCGCCCAAAGAGCGGAAGACCGACAAAGCCTCTTCCATCGCCGCTTTGGCGACGGCGGGCGAGGTCACGTCTTCCTCGTACATATGACGCAAAACCCCGATCCGCGCGCCCTTCAGCCCGCCGCCGAGGCCCGCGCGGTAATCCGGGACCGCCCGATTCGCGCTGGCGGGGTCCTTCGGGTCGTGGCCGGCGATGGCGCCCAGCAGGATCGCGCAATCCTCGGCCGACCAGGTCATCGGGCCCGCCGTGTCGTAGCTGAAGGAATTTGTATAGACCCCGGCGCGCGAGATCAGGCCGTAGGTCGGTTTTAGGCCAATCAGTCCGCACAGCGCCGCCGGGTTGCGGATGGAGCCGCCGGTGTCCGATCCCAGCGCCGCCATCGCCAAACCGGCCGCGACCGCCGCGCCGGAGCCGCTCGACGATCCGCCGGTGAAATGGTCGCGGTTCCAGGGGTTGCGCGCGGGCGGCCAGGGCAGATCGAAGGACGGGCCGCCATGGGCGAACTCGTGCGTCGAGAGTTTGCCAAGCAGCACCGCGCCCGCCGCTTCCAGCTTCGCCACGGTCGTCGCGTCGAAATCGGGCACGTAGGTTTCGCGGGTGCGCGAATGGCCGGTCGTGCGAATGCCCTTCGTGCAGTAAATGTCTTTCAGCGCATAAGGAATCCCGTGCATCGGCCCGCGCCAGTTGCCCGCCGCGATCTCCGCCTCCGCCACGCGCGCCTGGTCCAGTGCCCGATCCGCCGTCACCAGCAAATAAGCGTTCAATTGCGGATCGATCGCCGCGATCCGATCCAGAAACGCCCGCGTCAACTCCACCGGCGACAAGACACGGCGCCGGATCGCGTCCGACGCCTCCGCGATGGTGAGAAAATGCATATCCCCGGTCATGCGCGTCACTCCGTGCGATCCACCCCGCCGTTGTCCAGCCAGGACCGGAGATCGTCAACCGGCGTGGCGCGGTGCCCCGGGTTCATTGGGCGGAGAAGTGGACGCCTTGGGGCTCCGCCCCAAACCCCGCGAGGGCTTCGCCCTTCGAACCCATCAGGGCGGGGGCCCTGGACCCATTAATTGGGGTGTTCGAAGAAGGGGGGCCATCCGAGGCGGTTCGACGGCCGTCGTAGGCCCCCCTTCTTCGAACACCCCAACAAGACGGCATCCAAGGCCCTGCTTTGGTGGGGGTCGAGGGGGCGACGCCCCTCGTGGGGTCCGGGGCGAAGTCCCGGGGCGTCCACTTCTCCGGCCAACGGCCCAGGGCACCGCGCCAAACCCCTGTTCAACGGCCGCCGGCTCTGCTTAATCGGCGCCGGGGGAGGATCCATGGGCAAGCACGTTACATATTGGGGCTGGATCGCATGAGCGGCGCGAGTCTGCGTTCCCGGTCGTTCGATCCGCTGTTGATCCTTTGGGTCGTTTTGGCGGCGATTTTGATCTTCCTGGTGGTCAATCCGCTGTATCAACTGGTGCATACCAGCCTGGAGGATGCCGAGACCGGCGCCTTCACCTTGTCGAACTACGTCACGGCGTATTCCCGGCCGCGATATCTGACGGCGATGTGGAACTCGATCCGGCTTGGTTTCAGTGTCACCTTTCTCTGCCTCGCCTTCGCCGTTCCCATCGCCTGGGCGATTTCGCGCACGAACATGCCGGCCAAGGGGTTGGTGCGGACGCTGGTGCTCGGCGCGTTCATCACGCCGCCTTATCTTGGCGCGATCGGCTGGATTTTGCTGGCGGGCCCGAATTCCGGCTGGTTGAACCGGATTTACGTGGGGATCACGGGCGCGGCGCAGGGGCCGCTGGATATTTATACGTTTTCGGGGCTGACGTTTATCATCGCGATCTATTCGTTCCCGTACATCTTTATCTTCACCTCGGCGGCGCTCGACGTCGTTTCCTCGGAAATGGAGGACGCCGCCAACATTCTGGGCGCCGGCATCGTCCGCACCACCTTCCGCGTCACCTTGCCGCTGGTCATGCCGGCGATCCTTGGCGGCGCGATCATCACCTTCCTGGAAGCGATCGCGCTGTTCGGCTCGCCCGCGCTGATCGCCATTCCCGCGCGGTTCAACGTCGTCACGACCCAGCTTTTGCAATTCTTCAGCCAGCCGATCCGCGCCGAGGTCGCCGCGGCCTATGCCGTTCCGCTGCTGCTGATCACGGTCGCGCTGTTCGGTGTGCAGCGCTGGCTGGTCCGCCGCCGGGGCTTCGTGGCGATGACGGGGAAGGGCGGCGAGCGCCGGATCATGGATCTCGGCCCTTGGCGTTGGGTCATGCTGGGTTACTCATTGTTTGTCCTCTGTCTGGCCGTGCTGCTGCCCTACATCGTGCTGATGCAGGCCGCTTTGGCCAAAGCCTGGGGCCGCGGCTTCGACTGGGACAACCTGACGCTCAAAAACTTCAACTATGTCCTGTTCCAGCACGAGACGGCGGCGCAGTCCGTGATGAACAGCTTCACTTATGCCGCGGCGGCGGCGTTCATCGCGATCACGCTCGGGCTGGCGATCGCCTATATCGTCAGCCGTAAGCTGCTGCCTTACGCGGGCATTCTCAGCTTCGTGGCGATGGCGCCCTTCGTGGTGCCGGGGATCGTGCTGGCCATCGCCTTCTACTCCGCCTATGCCCCGCCGCCGCTCGCGCTGTATGGCACCGCCACGATCCTGATCCTGGCGTTTTCGACGCGCTTCCTGCCGATCGGCTATGCCAACGCCGACGCCGCGATTCGGGCCATCAACCCGGAGATGGAAGAAGCCGTTCGCATCCTTGGCGGAGGCCGCCTGCTGGCGATTCGCAAGGTCATGGCGCCGCTGATGAAGCGCAGCCTGGTCGGCGCCTGGCTGCTGGTCTTCATCCCCGCGACGCGGGAACTCTCCACCGCCATGTTCCTCTACGGGCCCAAGACCCGCACCATGTCGGTGATGCTGATGGACATGAGCGAGGAAGGCAATTTCGAACACCTCGCCGCCCTGGGCTTTTTGCTGCTGATCGCCACACTGGCCATCGTCGGCATCGCCTCGGCGCTGCTGGGACGCGACTTCATGCTGAGGCGGGAACGGCAATGAGCAAACTTTCTTTAATCGGCCTCGGTAAAAGCTTCGGCTCCACCCCGGCCGTCGTCGATGTCGACCTGACCCTGAAGCAAGGCGAGTTCGTCTCGCTCCTTGGCCCCTCCGGCTGCGGCAAAACCACGACTCTGCGCATGATCGCGGGGTTCATGAAGCCGACCGCGGGGGCCATCGAGATGAACGGCCAGGCGATGTCCTCGGTCTCCCACGTCGTGGCGCCGGAAAAACGCGGCATGTCGATGATCTTCCAGAGCTACGCGATCTGGCCGAACATGACCGTGGGACAGAACGTCGCCTTCGGCCTGGAACTGCGGAAACTCGGCAAGGCCGAGATCGAGACGCGCGTCGGGCGTATCCTCGACGTCGTGCAGATGCGGCATTTGAAGGACCGTTACCCCTCCGAACTTTCCGGCGGGCAGCAGCAGCGAGTCGCGCTGGCCCGCGCCATCGTGATCGAACCGGAGGTGCTGCTGCTGGACGAACCGCTATCCAACCTCGACGCCAATCTGCGCGAGGAAATGCGGTCCGAAATCCGCCGCCTGCACGACCAGTTCCACATCACCACGGTCTACGTCACCCACGACCAGTCCGAGGCCATGGTGACCTCCGACCGAATCGTGGTGATGAACCAGGGCCGGATCGAGCAGGTGGACGATCCGGTGTCCTTATATAACGCGCCAAAGACCCGCTTCGTGGCGGGGTTCATCGGCCGCACCAATTTTCTGGACGGCACGGTGGAAAGCGGACGAATCGTGTTCGACGGCTTCGATTTGCCGGCCGGACTGGCGCGCGACGCGGCGAATCTGCCGAAAAAAGTCAGCTTTTCCATCCGTCCGCAAACCATCGGCCTTTTGAAAACCGCCCCCGCTGAAGCGGGTGGCTGGACCGTCCAGGGCGAAATCGTCGAACGCGCTTACCTGGGCGAGTACTGGGAATACGTTGTCCGCCCCGCCGGGTCCGGCGCGCGGATTCGCGTGACGACCGATCCGCTGGAGATCCACGAGATGGCGTCGAAGGTCTGGCTGCGACTCGACCCGGCGCGCGCGGCGCGGGTGCCGGTCCCGGACGGCGCCTGACCATGGCCGGACTCGTCGCCGTGCCAACCGGCACACCCAACATGCGCGCCGAAATCGACGGCGCGATCGGCTGGATGATTTTCGACAAGCCGGAAAAGCGCAACGCCGTGTCGCTGGACATGTGGGAGGCGATGCCGGGTATTCTGGCCAAATTCGAAGCGGACCCGGCGGTACGGGTCGTCGTGCTGAAAGGCATGGGCGGGAAATCCTTCGTCTCCGGCGCCGATATCTCCCAGTTCGAAAAAGCGCGCTCCACCGAGGACGGGAACCTCCATTACGACCGCCTCTCCGACGCCGCCATCGATGCCCTGGGCCTTTGCCCCAAACCGGCGATCGCGATGATCCAGGGCTGGTGCATCGGCGGCGGACTCGCCATTGCCGCCGGATGCGACCTTCGGGTGGCATCTCCCGACTCGCGGTTCGGCATTCCCGCCGCGCGTCTTGGCGTCGGCTATGGCGCGGCGGGCGTGAAGAAGTTGATGGCGTTGGTGGGGCCGGCTTTCACCAAGGAAATTTTCTTCACCGCGCGCCATTTCTCGGCCCAGGAGGCGGCCGCGATGGGTGTTGTGAATCGAATCGCGCCGGAGGGCGGGCTGGAGGAATACGTACGTAACCTTTGTGCGCTTATCGCCGAGAACGCGCCATTGACGATGGCGGCGTTGAAACGCACGGTAGGCGAGCTGTCGCGCGGTCATGAGGCGAATCTCGCGTGTTGCGATGAGATGGCGCGGGCGTGCTTCGCGAGCGAGGATTACGTCGAAGGCCGCACGGCCTTCATGGAAAAGCGGCGGCCGGTGTTTCGCGGTGTTTGAGCGGACGCGCGAGGCGGGGCTGACCAAAGGACAGGCATGCGTGTGTATTTTTTCGAGGGTGCTATATGGTTTCCGCGACCTGTACCGCCATTTGCCGCGTGAGATGTGTGTTTGGACCGGTTCTCGCGATTGACACAGGGGCCCGTGGGGTTCTACATCGTGAACGAGAAATGACCTGAGTTGGCGGGCGCGTTCTAAAAAGACACTTTTCGGATTTTTAGACGCCGAACCCAACAAAATTCAGTTGCCAAAAAAAGTACGTCGGGGTATTGTCCGGCATTGGCAAAGCCGATCCCGAAGGTGGCTGAAGTGTTAACATGGAGAGTTCAATGACCACGTTAGTGACTGTACCCGGCGGCGCCAACGGAACGACCGCGGCCACATTTACGTTTCAGGATACGAACACCACGGGAATCAGCGTCGCGAAATCGATCGCGAATGCGCTCGCCAATTCGGTGACGAACGAGAATTTGGGTGTCACGGTGGCGGGGGGCGCCGGGCCGTCGACGATCGGGACGACCGTCGTGGCCTCCCCGGCCCAGGCGGAAGTTTACGTTCAGTCCGGCAAGACGAACAATGTGACCATTGGCACCGGCTTCGGTTACGTCGTCAATGACTCCGGCGCCAGCGCGACGGTTTCGGCCTCCGCCGATGCCCGGTTGATCAGCAACACCTTCGGCGGCTTGTTCACCTTGGCCGGCAACGCGACGCTGGTCGCGGCGGGCGGCGATAACAAGGTGACGCATACCGGCAAGGGTTCGATCTTCCTATCGACCGGCGAGGGCAACGATACGATCGCCGCCGAGGGTGCGGGCACGATCGCGGCCGGTGCCGGTAACAACTCCATCACGCTGAACGGCAACGCGCAGTTCGTGCTGTCCCGGAGCAACGACGCCATCACCATTGGTGGCGGCGCGAGCGCCAATAACGATACGGTCGATATCTCGGCCACCGCGAAAACAACGATTTTCGGGTCCGACGGCAAGGTCCGGTATGTCAGCGCGGGCGTGTCGGAGACCTGGCTTGGCGGCGCGGATGCCAAGGCGGCCGATACAATCAGCGCGACATTCGGCGCCGAGACCAGTGTTACCGCCGACCTATCGAGAGGGCTTGTCTTCCGGGCGGCTTCGGGGGGCAAGGGGGTCGTCAATACTGGTGCCGCGGGAAGTGTCGGGACAACGGTGTTCGGCGGGTCCTCGTCGAACATTAACGTGTCCGGCGGTGCCGGCAGCAACGGTAACCCGGTCTTCGTGGTCGCTGGCGACGGCAACTCGACCCTGAACGCCTCGGCGTCCACTGGTCCGGTCTGGCTGTCGGTCAACACTTCGGCCGCGGGCGCGGCGGGTGTCATCCTGACCGGTGGTTCTGGCGCCGACTTCCTGGTCATTGGTGGCGCGCCGGGATCGGGCACTCTGACGGGTGGTGCCGGCAAGGACGCATTCGTGTTCTTCAAGCAAACCACGGGTCAGGGCGCCAACGTCATCACCGACTTCAACCCGAGCGAGGATTCGATCTTCATCGAAGGGTATGGGATCACCGAGGCGCAGCGCGCCCAGTTGCTGGCCAATGCCGGGGTCAGCGGCAGCAGCGTGACCTTGAATTTGGGAGACGGAACCTCGGTCACGTTCCTGAACACCGCGCGCGATCAACTGCTTGGGCACGTGCATACCTCCTGATACAAACCCCCTCAGGGCGAACGACGCTTTCGCACCCCTCTGTCCCACCGGGACAGAGGGGTGTTTTCGTTTGGA
>CANJJS010000172.1 GCA_947474705.1 Acetobacteraceae bacterium
TGCCCAGGGTGACGCCGTTGATGAGTTGTTGCAGCGCATAGGCCAAAGATCGCGACTCCGCGAAAAGGGTTGCCCATCGGGACGATGCGGTCAGCAAACACACGCGTCCATGGGCTGGCAAGGCCAGACGGGAGCGGCGTGGCGCCTTACCCCAGTTTCCCGGGCGCCCAGCCTGTCATCGTCGTCAGCCTGATCCGCGCCGGCACCCGCCCATCCGCCTCCCGCATGGCCGTCAGCGCCATCGGGAACAGGTCCCGCGGCACCCCGAGCCGGGATCGCGCCCGCACCGCGTTGGACTCGCCCGCGGCGCGCAGATCCCGCAGCAGGCGCAGCGGATCGGCGTAGCGCACCACCACCTCGTCCACATCCGCCACCGGCGCCGCGAAGCCCGCCCGGCGCAGCAGCCCCGCGCAATCCGGGACATCCGGGAACGGCGACACTCTGGGGGAAATCCCGCCGCGCAGGGCCAGTTCCGCCTCCGTCAGCCCCGCGCGCAGCTCCGCCAGACTGCCCAGCGCGGGCATGGAGGCCAGGAACAGCCCGTCCGGACGCAAGGCCTGGCGGAACTGGAGCAAGGCGCCGGGCAAATCGTTAATCCAATGCAGGGACAAACACGCCACGATCAGATCGAAGGAGCCTGGCGCGAAGGGGCAAAACTCCTCGTCCGCGACGACGGGCGTGCCGCCGTTCACGCGCGCCATTTTGGCCGAGAGGTCGCAGGACACGACGCGCATGCCCCGCGCCTGGAGCATTGGCGCGACGACGCCCCGGCCGCCGACATCCAGCGCGAGGCCGAACGAGGCGGTCGTGTCGTCCAGCCGGTCCAGCAAACGTTCCGCCGCGTCGCGCAGCAGGTCGTCCACCGTGGCGGCCGTCGCCGCCGCCCGGTCGCGATGCGCGCGCACCGCCGCGCGATCGAACACCAACATGGTTTCGCTGGACATGGTCCGCTCTCCGGTTTTCGGACCTCGCGATAGAGGCCGCGGGCGCCGGGCGCAAACCCGCGGCCTCGACATCGGGCGCAGGGCAATCGGGCGAGGCACGTTGGCGCGACTCGCCCCGTGGCCCATAGTCCGCCGTATCTTTCCTCCGGTTCCGCGTTTCTCGCCGGATCGCCTCACGGACATCGCCATGACCGAGTATCTCACGCCTCTCAATCCCGAACAGCGCGCCGCCGTCGAGTCGATCGACGGGCCGCTCCTCGTCCTCGCCGGCGCCGGGACTGGCAAAACGCGGGTTCTCACCACGCGGTTCGCGCATATTTTGCTGAGCAGGAAGGCGTTTCCCAACCAGGTTCTGGCGGTCACCTTCACCAACAAGGCGGCCCGCGAGATGCGGGAGCGTGTCGCGGCCATTCTGGGTCAGCCCGCCGAGGGGTTGTGGCTGGGGACGTTTCACGCGTTGTGCGCGCGGATGTTGCGGCGGCACGCGGAGCATGTGGGGTTGTCGAGCAATTTCACGATTCTCGACACGGACGATCAGTTACGGCTGTTGAAACAGGTGATGGACGCGGCGCGGATCGACACGAAGCGGTGGACTCCGGCCTCGGTCATGTCGGTGATTCAGCGGTGGAAGGACAAGGGGCTGACGCCGCCTCGAGTGGCGGTGGACGCGGGAGAGGATCAGGGGACGGAGCTGGCGCGGCGGCTGTACGCGGCCTATCAGGACCGGCTGCGGACGTTGAACGCGGCGGATTTCGGCGATCTGATTCTTCACACAACGGAAATTTTGCGAACGCAACCCGATGTACTGGCGCAGTATCACCGGAACTTTCGTTACATTTTGGTGGACGAATATCAGGACACCAATTTGGTGCAGTATTTATGGCTGCGGCTGCTGGCCCAGGGGCATCGGAATATTTGTTGCGTCGGCGACGACGACCAGTCGATTTATTCGTGGCGCGGGGCGGAAGTCGAGAATATCCTGCGCTTCGAAAAGGATTTCGAGGGCGCGAAAATCGTCCGCCTGGAATCGAATTATCGGTCGACCTCGACCATCCTGGCCGCCGCGTCCACGTTGATCGCGCATAATGAGGGGCGTTTGGGCAAGACCCTGCGGCCCGGGCGGCCGGACGCGCAGGGCGGCGAGAAGGTCGCGGTCGTCGGCCTGTGGGATTCGGACGAGGAAGCGCGAATGATCGGGGAGCGCATCGAGCGTTTCCGGCGCGAAAATCACGCGTTGGGCGAAATCGCGGTGCTGGTGCGCGCCGGTTTCCAGACGCGGGCGTTCGAGGAGCGGTTGATCCTGTTGGGCGTGCCGTACCGCGTCGTCGGCGGCCTACGTTTTTACGAAAGGCAGGAAATCCGCGACGCCATCGCTTACATGCGGGCGATGGCCCGGCCCGCCGACGATCTGGCGTTCGAGCGGATTGTTAACGTGCCGCGCCGCGGTGTTGGCGAAACGGCGCTGCGGGGGATGCACGAACTGGCGCGCGAACAGGGGATTCCGCTGTCCCGCGCCGCCGCCCGGTTGCTGGAAACCGGTGGGATCAAGGGCAAGGCCAAGACCGCGCTGGCGGAATTGTTCCGGGGGTTTTCGAACTGGAACGCGATGCTGGATCGGGACGGCCATGTCGCGACGGTCGCGACGATGCTGGACGAGAGCGGCTATACCGAGATGTGGAAACAGGACAAATCGCCGGAAGCGCCGGGCCGGCTGGAGAATTTGCGCGAACTGGTGCGCGCCATGGCGGATTTCGAGACTTTGGACGGGTTCCTCGACCATGTCGCGCTGGTGATGGAGAACGAGGACACGTCCGGCACCGAGAAAGTCAGCCTGATGACGCTGCATGGCGCCAAAGGTCTTGAGTTCGACACGGTGTTTCTGCCGGGCTGGGAGGAAGGCGTGTTTCCGAACCAGCGTTCCATGGACGAGCAGGGCGCCAAGGGGTTGGAGGAAGAACGGCGGCTGGCTTATGTCGGTCTGACGCGGGCGCGCAAGCGCGCGATTGTTTCTCACGCGGCGAACCGGCGGATGTACGCGGGCTGGCAGGCGAGTATCCCAAGCCGCTTCCTCGACGAACTGCCGGACGAGCATGTGGAGCGGCAGGGCTCCGGCGATTACCGGCGGGAGGCACGGGTCGCCGCGGCGTCGGCGTTCTCTGGGGGCACGTTTTCAGGAGGGGCTTTCCCGGTGGTGGCGCGCGCGGCGCGGACGATCGAGGCGTGGGAGCAACCGGCGCGTCCGGCGCGGAAAACGGAAGTGAAGGTGGGTGCCCGCGTGTTCCACCAAAAATTCGGCTATGGCACGGTGAAAGACACCGACGAGGACCGGCTGGATATCGACTTCGACAAGGCGGGCGAGAAACGCGTGCTGGACCGGTTCGTCGAGGTGACGGCCGATCCATGAGGGCGGGCTTTCCGTCGAAGGAAGGCCCGGGGCCCCCGCCCCCGTTCGCGTGGAGGCCGCCTGTCTTTACCCTGGCGAAACCCTGGTTTATCGTTGACACTCCTGGTCCAGGGCCCGCGAGAAACCGGAATGATATGGCGTTTCAACGATTTTCGGCTCGACGCCGGCCGCCGGGAATTGTCGCGCGGCGGCGCGCCGGTGGCGCTGGAGCCGCAGGTCTTCGATCTTTTGTTGTATTTGATTCGTCATCGCGACCGGGTCGTCGGCAAGGACGAGCTGATCGAGTCCGTCTGGGGTGGACGATTCGTCTCAGATTCCGCCATCGACGGTCGAATCAAGACCTTACGCCGCGTTCTGGGCGACAGCGGCGCGGCCCAGACGGTCATCCTGACGTTGACGCGTAAGGGATATCGCTTCCTGCCAGAAGCCAAAAACGAGCCTCCCGCGCCGGAACCGCCCGGCCCCGGCCCCGTGCCGCCACCCAAAGCCCAGGGCCAGGGGGATGACGGGAGTAGCGGAGCGGGCGCCGGGATGGGCGCCAGAACAGGCGGAGGAAAACCCTTGCTGGCGGTGCTGCCCTTCGCGAACCTCAGCGGCGATCCCTCTCAGGACTTCATCAACGATGGCATGGCGGACGACCTGATCACCGAATTGTCGCGCTCCCGCTCCATGCTCGTGATTTCGCGAAATTCCAGCTTCACCTTCAAGGACCGGTCCGTGAATGGCCGCGCGGCGGGTCTGGAACTCGGCGCGCGCTATGTGTTGGAAGGCAGCGCCCGCCGCGCCGGCGACCGGCTGCGCGTGAATGTCCAGTTGATCGAGGCGGAGTCGGACACGCATCTCTGGGCTGAGCGCTTCGACCGCCCGATGACCGACGTCTTCGCGGTGCAGGACGAAATCGTCCTCGCCGTTTCCCGCGCGATCGAACCCGCGGTCGATCTGGCCGAACAGCGCCGGGCCATGCGCAAGCCGATCGACGGTCTGGATGCGTGGGAGGCCTGCCAACGCGGTCTGTCCTTGTTCGAAAACCGGAACTTCGCCGCCGCCGAAACCGCCTGGACGCGCGCCATCGATCTCGATCCGGAATTCGCCCGGCCCCATGCGGCGCTCGCCTACTCCTCCATTTCGGCCGCCGTGGCGGGTTTGCGCCCTTTCGGCCCGACGATGGCGGAGGCACGGCGGGCCAGCCTGACGGCCATCCAACTCGACCCCAACGACTCGCTGGGATACGGAACCATGTCCATGAGCCAGTCGATCGGCGGCGAGCACGCCCCGAGCCTGCACTGGGCTGAGCGGGCGATGGATCTGGGACCGGCGTCCTGGTTCTCGCTGACCGCCTCCGCCATCGCGCGGATGGTGCATCGCCAGTTCGACGCGGCGAAGGAGGTGCTGGAGGTGTCGCTGCGGGTCGGTCCGCGCGGCCGGTTCCAGCGCATGAACCGGATGCTGCGCGGCCTGATCGCGTTCGCGGCCGGCGACGAGGCGCACGCGGCGCGAGATCATGAGATCCTGATCGCCGGCGACCCGCATTACGCCAATTCTTACTGGGTCCCGATCGCGGTGCTGGCCAAAACCGGGCAGCGCGCCCAGGCGGCGGAGCTGCTGCGACGGTGGCTCGCGTTGGCGCCGGGTCAGAACACGATTTTCGCCGAACGCGGTGTGCCCTGGCTGGCGGCGGAGGACGGCGCCCGTCTGCTGGACGGAATGCGGCGGGCGGGATGGAACGGATAAGGCGCGATCGGGACTCGCGTCTGGCCGCGCCCACGGCGTAAAACAGCGCCAATCACGCAGGAGTCCACAACATGACCGACCGTCCGATCCTGGCCGCGACGATGGGCGATCCCGCCGGCATCGGGCCGGAAATCTGCGTTCGCGCGCTGCTTTCGTCAGAGGTGCGGGACGTCTCGCGGTCCTTCGTCATCGGCGACGCCCGCGTGCTGGCGAAGGCGCTGGCGGGCTGCGGGTTGATCGCCGAACTGAACAAGATCGCGGGGCCAGAGACGTTGGTCGACCGTCCCGGCGTCATCGACGTGCTGCATCAGGACAGCGCCGATCCCGACGTGCTCCGCATGGGACAGGTGCAGCCTCTGGGCGGTGAGGCGGCCTACGCGGCCATTCGGGCGTCGATCGATCTCGCCATGACCCAGCGGGTCCAGGGCGTGGTCACGGCGCCGATTAACAAGGAGTCGCTCCAGGCGGCGAAAATCCCCTTCATCGGGCACACCGAGATGTTCGCGGAACATACGGGCGCGACGGAGGAGATGACGATGTTCACCATCTCCGGATTAAAGATCTTCTTTCTGACGCGGCATATGTCGCTGGCGCGTGCCTGCGCGGCGATCACGGTCCCCAATGTGACCAAAGGGATCGACATGTGCATCAAGGCGCTGCGTCAGCTCGGCTACGAAACGCCGCATCTGGCGGTGGCCGCGCTGAACCCGCATGGCGGGGAGGACGGGATGTTCGGGCGCGAGGAAATCGAGGGCATCAAACCGGCGATCGCGGCCGCGCGCGCGAAAGGGCTGCATATCAGCGGGCCGGTGCCGGCCGATTCGGTGTTCCATTTGGCGCGAATCGGACGGTACGACGCGGTGCTGTCATTGTATCACGATCAAGGGCATATCGCGGCGAAGATGATGGATTTCGAACGGACGGTGTCGGTGACTCTGGGGCTGCCAGTGCTACGAACCAGCGTCGATCACGGGACGGCGTTCGATATCGCGGGCACGGGCAAGGCCAGCGCGGTCAGCATGATCGAGGCGATCCGCGTGGCCGCGGATTACGTGGTGCGCGGCGTGAAGCTTGGCGATGCGCCGGTGGCGGCCAAAGCCGCCGAGTGAGGGTGTTGCGGACCGGGCCGGGCGTGGTATGAAGCGTTCCGGTCCTGGGCGGTGCGCGGGTGTAGTTCAATGGTAGAACGGAAGCTTCCCAAGCTTCATACGAGGGTTCGATTCCCTTCACCCGCTCCAGCCGGTCTCCTTCAAATCCCTCTCCGCCAATATCCGCCGCGCTAAAAAAGGTGAGGTTCCGCGTCATGTTGCGCCTGAACCTTGATACCGCGCGAGCGGAGCGAGCGCCCGATTTTCTCTCCGAATGGCGGAATCTCTCCGGAGGCTTGGGACTTGGGCGATTTTGTCTACAAGGTCTATCCTTCTGATATTATTGGGTTTTCTTCTCGGACCTCCCCTCGCGAGTTGGTGGCTCGATCGCTCCTCCGATTGCGATGTTTTTCGAACTTCTCGCATTACCCCCGAGCGGATCGCCGTGCTGAACCGTTGCCGGTTCAACCCCGCAGGTAAGTATCCCCCGGCAAAGCCGGGGGCTTTAGAATTTTGGCCGCTCAAAGCGGCCGGTCAGGTCGCTGACGCGACCTGTGCGATGTGAGCCGCCTGAAGGCGGCTGGGTGGGGTCGCTGACGCGGCCCCGATTCATGTGGCCACTGAA
>CANJJS010000173.1 GCA_947474705.1 Acetobacteraceae bacterium
AAGTGACGGCGGCGGATTTCGGCAATCGTATCCATGTAAAACACCCCAGACTCTCCCGCGTAAACGCCGGAGGATCGCACGGACCAGGGTGGAAACTATTGGACGCTGTTTACCCCCGGAATCTGGAAAGGTTTGCACGCTGTTTTGCACATGAAGACGCGGTTGGTCAACACGACGCTGTATCCTCGCTTTTCGCCGCTGGTCGCCAAGGTCGGCGGCAATGCGAAAGTCTTCGCGCGGGCCGACTATTACCGGTTCCTCTGGCGGTATTTCCGGCGCAACCCCTTGGGCCTGGCGATGTACAAGCTGGGGATCGAGTGGGAGCAATCGATCCTGCCGAAATTGCGGTCTTTGTCGGAGACGCTGGGGATCAAGGCGCCGTTGAAGTATCTTTACCGGCGTTGGCTGGGCGATCCGGTGGGGCCTGGCACCGCCGCCTGACCGGTGTCCGTGCCTGGCGGCAATGCCAGCAGGGCCGCGCGGACCTGAGCCCAGGTCACGCATTCGCCGCCGATTTCGCGGGTGAAGAAGTCGTAGAATTCTTCGAGCCAGGCAAGGAATCGTGTCAGGTCGTCCGCTGTCCGGACATAGGGTGTGCCGCCCGGTTCCAGCGAGGGGCTGTGGTAGGTCAGCACGAACACGCGATGCCCGTGTGCCAGCATATGGCGAACGAGGCGCTTTGCCTCCGGCATCGCGATCCCCTCGGGCGTCAGGCGGATTCGCTCCAACACACCCAGCCGCGCGGCGGCGGCGGTCAGGCCGAGCGCTTCGCCATAGCGGTTGAACAGGGCTGAGGCGGCGGTGCGGCCGAGACGCGCGGCGTGGCCTGTCAGGCCCACCGAAATCGGCATTTCCAGAATTTCGCGGCCCGGTCCGATCCAGCCCGGTTCGCAGGAATACGCCCGAAAATCCGGTCCGCCCTGGGTGCTGTAATCCCAGTGCGGCATGATGCTCGAGTCGACCTGATAGCCGAAGCGGCGCAGGATCGCGGCGGTATTGGGGCCGTAGCCGTAACGGCCCGCGCGGTAGATTTTGGGCGCGGCCCCGAAGGCGTCTTCCAGCGCGCCGGTCAGTCTCTGAATTTTGTCGTGTTCCAGCACCATCGGCAGATTGCCGGGGTAGCTGTTGCGTCCGGAGATCACTTCCACGAAGGGGGGATTAACCCAGGGGTGAAGCTGCGCGCCGACTTCGCAGAGGCCGGAGGCGAGCAGTTCGCGCAGCGGCGCGCGGCCCTCGTCGTTGGCCGCGACCGGGAAATCGGCGAGATAGACCGGGACAACGCCGTAACGTTCAAACACGCGGTGGGCTTTGTGCTGGGAGCGCATGGAGGCGACGCGGGAGGGCGAGCGGACGAAGGGGCCGTGCCAGTCGAAATCTTCCTCGGCATCGATCGTGGTCGCCAGCAGCGGGACGGGCAAGGCGCTGGCGCCCGCCGGGCGCAGGCCGGTATCGCCGCCGCCGTCCGTGTTCCAGAATGGTTGTTCGTGCACGGGCACGCGGGCTTCGGCGTATTCGCTCTCTCTGGGATCTTCCAGCGTGACCTGGATCTGCCCGGTCGCGCGCGCCATCCGGCGGCGTTCCCAATCGCGGCGGATGCGTAGGGCGGGCGCGGCGAGGGTGCCCAGCGCGGCGCGCGCGGCGGTGCCGAGGCCGGGGTTTTCGTGGAAGGATCGCCGCAGGAAGTCGCGGGACGTTTGGTGTTCGCAGTCTCGCAGCGCCTGACGGTGGATGCCGGCGCGGATGGTCTCGCGTTTCCGTTCCGCCATTTCCGCGGGCAGGTTCAGGCGTTTTTCCAGGGTGTCGACGTTGTAAAGCGAGGCGCGCAGCAGCCGGGCCGGGTCCGCGGAGATGCCGATCCCCTGGGTGTAGTGAACCAGCACGTGCGGCGCCGCGACCACGCGCCATCCGGCCGCCGCGACCCGCAGCCAAAGATTGTAGTCCTCGACGGAGATCAGGTCTTTGTCTTCGGTGAAGCCGCCAAGGTCGTCGAAGACGGTTTTGCGGATGAGCGCGGAGGAGTTGCTGATCCAGTTGCGTTCCCACAGTCCTTCGAAGGTCAGTTCGTTGGGTGGGTGCCAGGGGCGGTGATCCAGGCGGCAGTGCGACAGGCCGATATCGGGATCGTTGGAATGGCGCAGTTGCAGCTCGTTTTTCCGCGGGTACCACCAATCGTCGGCGTCCAGCATCGCCAGCCATTCGCCGTTGGCGTGGCGGGCGCCCAGGTTGCGGGCGCTGGCGGGACCGCCGTTGGGTTTGGAGACGATTTTGACGTTGGGGCCGTGGCGCGCGGCGACGGCCACCGTATCGTCGGTGGAGCCGTCGTCGACGACGACGACCTCCAGCACCGGGACGGTTTGGTTCAGCGCGCTTTCCAGCGCGCGGCCCAGATGACGTCCGGCGTTGAAGGCTGGAACGATGACGCTAACGGCTGGCCGCATCGGCGGATCTCGCGTGGTGTGCCGGGGATCGGGGGCGAGCTGTCGTGTCAGGACCGTTGTTGTTTCTCGCCGCGATCAATGGCCGGACGCCTCTCCCGACTCGGTCAGCATCGCCCGGAAATATTCGATGGTCCGGGTCAGGCCGGTGTCGAGTTCGATGGCGGGTTTCCAGCCCAGTACTTTGCCGGCCAGGGTGATATCCGGGCAGCGTTGCAGGGGGTCGTCCTGCGGCAAAGGCCGGTGGACGATTTTGGATGTCGCGCCGGTGAGCCGGATGACTCGTTCCGCGAGTTCGCGGACCGGGATTTCGTGTGGGTTGCCGATATTGATGGGGCCGGTGACGTCGGGTCCGGTGGCCATCAGGCGGATGAAGCCCTCGATCAGGTCGTCGATGTAACAGAAGGCGCGGGTTTGCATGCCGTCGCCGTAAAGCGTGATATCCTCGCCGCGCAGGGCCTGGACGATGAAGTTCGACACCACGCGGCCGTCGTTCGGGTGCATGCGGGGGCCGTAGGTGTTGAAGATGCGGACGACCTTGATCTGGGTCTGGTGCTGGCGGTGGTAGTCGAAGAACAGGGTTTCGGCGCAGCGTTTGCCTTCGTCGTAGCAGGCGCGGGGGCCGAGGGGGTTGACGTTGCCGCGGTATTCCTCGGTTTGCGGGTGGACGGTGGGGTCGCCGTAGACTTCGGAGGTGGAGGCCTGGAAGATTTTGGCGCCGACCCGTTTGGCGAGGCCGAGCATGTTGATGGCGCCGATGACCGAGGTTTTGGTCGTCTGCACCGGGTCGAACTGGTAGTGCACGGGCGAGGCCGGGCAGGCGAGATTGTAGATTTCGTCGACTTCCACGTAGAGCGGGAAGGTGACGTCGTGGCGCATCGTCTCGAAGCGCGGGTTGGCCATGAGGTGGGCGATATTGTCTTTGCGGCCGGTGAAGTAGTTGTCGACGCAAAGGACGTCGTTGCCTTCTCGCAACAGGCGTTCGCAAAGATGCGAGCCAAGGAAGCCGGCGCCTCCCGTCACGATGACGCGTTTACGTGTCAGAGCCATATGTCGCATTCCTCGATCGCGGTCTCGGGTGCCCGTGCCGGCGGTGGGGTGGGGTGGGTGAGCTTTATCTCGCCGATATTTTCGGATTGGTCACGTACTAAAGCGCATTTCGGGGTGGAGGGCCGGGTTTGTCTGGGCGGTCATGCCGGGCTCAGGGCGATCGTGCCGCGGAGTGTCTCGCCGGGCGTGAGGACGGTCATGGCCTGGCCGGGGGGAAGGTCCGGGCGGTTTGGCGCGTTGGGGATGTGGCTGACCGGCTCGACGCAGAAGAAATCCGCGTTGGCGGGGGTGAAGACCTGAAGGCAGGCGAATATCGGGCTGGCGGTCAGGCGAAGGCCGGGGAGGAGGGCTTCGCCGGACCATTCGGTGAAGCAGTGGTCGAGCGGTTCGGCGCCGATGGCGCGGCCGCGCGCGTGGGACCAGGCCGCGGGGATCGGGCCATGGCGGGTGGGGAGGCTGTTTTCGAGGTGCCAGATGCCGTCCGCCTGGAAGGCGATGGCGCCACCGGGTGGGCGGGGGAACCAGGGGTGCGCGCCGATCCCCATGGGCGCGGGGGTGGAGTCCGTGTTGGTGGCGGCGATGTCGAGGGTCAGGCCGGAGTCTGACAGGACGTAGGTCAGGCGGGCATGGAACGCGAAGGGCCAGGCGCGGGCGGCTGCTTCGGAGTCCGGGGTGTGGCGGAGGGACAGGGTGGCCCGGTCCGGCGCGGCGGAGTCGACCGTCCAGGTCCGTTGCCAGCCGGTGCCGTGGATGGCGTGCGGGTTGTCGCCGAAATTTGGGGCCAGTTCGTGGATCTGGCCGTTCCAGACGAGGCGGCGGTTCGCGATGCGGTTGCAGTAGGGGACGAGCGGGAAGCAGGCCATGGCGCCGGGCTGGCCGTTCAGGACCGCCTCGGGCGAGGGGCGGCGCAGGATGTGCCGTCCCGCCCGTGTCCAGCCGACGATCGCGCCGCCATCGGCGGGAGCGAGGACGATCGAGTCCTCGCCGCGCGTCAGGCGGAGCGCCATCAGGCGGGCTTGCCCATGGCGTAGGGCTTCAGGGCGGCGAAGATCGCGGCGTTGGCGGGGGTCGGGATGCCGTGCTTGCGGCCGAGTTCGACCACTTTACCGGCGAGCCAGGGGACCTCGATCCGGTTGCCGCGGATCAGGTCCACCGCCATGGAGGCCATCATGCCCGGAGGGTTGCTCTGGAGGCCGGCGAGGCGGGAGGCCACGAGGTTGTCGGCCAGGGGCACGCCCTCGGCGCGGCCGATGGCGGCGGTTTCGCTCATCAGGCTTTCGAACAGGCTGAAGATGTCGGGGTCGTCGCGCAGCTTGCCGATCGGCAGGCGGGTGATCGCGGTGCCGCCGCTCATGGCTGTCAGCAGGACGAATTTCTCCCAGAGCGGGACGGCGATGTTGTCGCTGAGGGTGACGTGGAAGCCGGCGGCCTTGCACAAAGCGAGCAGGGACTCGGCACGCGGGGTTTTGCGTCCGTCGCGCTCGCCGAAGGCCATGGTCATGAAGGTGCCGGTCTGGCGGATGACGCCGGGCCGGTCGATCGTGGCGCTGATGCCGACGGTGCCGCCCATGACGTGATCGGCGCCGAGAATGGGGACGAGGCGGTCGGCGGCGTCGATGCCGTTTTGCAGCGGGATGACGCCGGTGTTGGGGCCGATCAAGGGTTTTATCGTCTCGCCCGCGGATTCGACGTCCCAGAGTTTGACGCAGAACAGGACGATGTCGACGGGGCCGATGCTGGCGGGGTCGTCGGTGGCCTGGACCGGACTGATAAGCGTTTCGCCGCGATCGCCCTCGACCTTAAGGCCGTTCGCCTTCATCGCGGCGAGATGCGCCCCGCGCGCCACGAAGGTCACATCGCCGCCCGCCTTGGCGAGGGCCGCGCCAAATCCACCGCCGACGCCACCCGCGCCGATTACCGCGATCCGCATGTCTGGACTCCTGTTTGCGCGCAGCTTAACCCGTTCCCCGGTGCGAAGCGAAGAGGGCTGGTTCGTGGAAGAAGTCGATTGCGTCGTGGTCGGGGCCGGGGTCGTGGGGTTGGCGGTGGCGCGCGCGCTGGCGCTGGCGGGCCGGGAGGTCATCGTGCTGGAGGCGGCGGAGGCGATTGGGACCGAGACGTCCTCGCGCAACAGCGAGGTGATTCACGCGGGGATTTACTATCCGGCGAACTCGCTGATGGCGCGGTTCTGCGTGGCGGGCCGGCGCAAGCTGTATCCGTATCTGAAGGAAAAGGGCGTGCCGCACGAGAACTGCGGCAAGCTGATCGTCGCGACCTCGGCGCAAGAGGACGCCATGCTGGCGGGAATCCAGCTTCGCGCGGAGGCGAACGGGGTCGAGGGGATGCGGGTTCTGACCCGCGACGAGGCAGTGGCGATGGAGCCGGCGTTGCAGTGCACCAGCGCGCTGTTGTCGCCGATGACGGGGATCATCGACAGCCACTCTTACATGCTGGCGTTGCAGGGCGACGCGGAGAACGCGGGCGCGGTGATCGTGTTCCATAGCCCCGTTGTCGGCGGGCGTGTGACCGGGCGGCAGATTGAGATCGATGTCGGCGGGGCCGAGCCGATGTCGTTGCGTTGCGGTCTGCTGATCAATTCGGCCGGGCTGCATGCCCCGGGTCTGGCGCGGAAGCTGGTGGGGATGCCGGAGGAGCGGGTGCCGGGGGCGTATTATGCCAAGGGGAATTATTTCTCCATGGCGGGACGGTCGCCGTTCTCGCGGTTGATTTATCCGGTGCCGGTGCCCGGCGGGTTGGGCGTGCATCTGACGATCGATCTGGGCGGGCAGGCGCGGTTCGGACCGGATGTGGAATGGATCGACGAGATCGAATACACGGTCGATCCCCGGCGGTCCGAGAGTTTTTACGAGGCCGTGCGGCGGTATTGGCCGGGGTTGAAGGATGGGGCGTTGCAGCCGGGCTACGCCGGTATCCGCCCCAAGACGGTGCCGAAGGGCGCGCCGGGCCAGGACTTCGTCGTGCAGGGGCCGCAGACGCACGGGATTCCGGGGCTGGTCAATCTGTTTGGGATTGAAAGTCCGGGCCTGACGGCGTCGCTGGCGATCGCGGACCATGTGGTGGAGGTTTCGGCGACGGGGTGATCCGGGGGTTTTCGGACGAGTCGTGGTGAGCGCTGGGGCGCTGCCCCAGACCCCGCGAGGGCGCTGCCCTTCGAACCCGCCAAGGGCATACCCTTGGAACCCGTTCATTGGTGCCCTGTGGGAGGGGGAGTGCCAGGACCGCATCGGTCCTGGCAC
>CANJJS010000174.1 GCA_947474705.1 Acetobacteraceae bacterium
CCGTTGACGACGTAATGATCGCCTTCCAGCTTCGCCGCCGTTTTCAGCGAGGCCAGATCGGAGCCCGCGCCCGGCTCCGAGAAGCCCTGGCACCACCAATCGTCGATATTGGCCGCGCGCGGCAGGAACCGCTTCTTCTGTTCCTCGGTCCCGAACTGCAACAGCACCGGCCCGATCATGGTGATGTTAAAGGAAGAGAGTTCCGGCGCGGGGGCCATCTGGTTCTCTTCCAGGAAGATCATCTTCTGGATCGCGGTCCAGCCGGGTCCGCCCCATTCCTTGCCCCAGGACAGGGCCGCCCACCCCTTGGCGTTGAGAATGCGCTGCCAGCGGACCGTGTCCTCTTTCGAGGGGCCGTGTCCCAGTTTCATCTTGGCGTGGATGTCGGCCGGCAGGTTTTCGCGGATGAAGTCGCGAACCTCCTGGCGGAACGCGATCTCTTCGGGCGTGAAGCGCAGATCCATGAATGTGTCCTCCTACTCGCCGGTAGATTAGGTCCGCGCATGGCCGGGCGCAATCCTGGGCTTTTCGGTTTAAATTCCTTTGACGCGATTTTTCATCCCAATTAAAGCGGCGGGACATTAGGGAATTAAGCCATGAGATCCATTTCCTCCGATTATATCGAACCATCGCCGCGCGGCGCCGGGCCGGACCCGGCCGCCGTTCCCGTTCGGGCCACCGGGGATATGCGCCCGGGGTACCGGCCACGCCTGGCGACACTGGAAAAATCCCGCGAAATTCGCGAAATCGCCGCGCGCTATATCGCCGGGCACGGGGTGTGGCGGTTCAGCATGTTGTCGCTGGCGCGGCATTTGAACTGTTTGTTGCCGACCTTGTGCTATTATTACAAGAAGCGCGAGGAACTGATCGCCGACATCGTGCTGCGCCATGTCGAGACGTTGCGGAGCCGGGTGGGCCTGGCGATGGACGAGGCGGAGGACGAAAGTCCCGCCGGGGAGGTGCGCGCCTTTGCCCGCGAATATCTGCTGGCGGCGCTGGCGGAGCAGGATTTTCATTGTCTCGCGACGATCTACATGGGTCTCGCCGGACCCGAGGACGGGCAGGCGTTCGCGGCGCGGCGCGAGGCGTTGCGGGAGATCGCCGAATCGCGGTTGACGGCGCATGCGCCCTCGCTGGCGGGCAAACCGGAAACGGCGCGCGCGCTCAGCCAGGCGTTGATCGACAGCCTCGGCGGCGCGGCGGTGTGGCTGGAGCCTTACGGCGTGGTGAAGCCCGTCGCCTTCGCCGCCATGGTCGCGGACTGGGTGTTGGACGCGGCGGCGCGGGCCTGAATTTTCAGGCCGGGGTCCATCAGGGCGGCGAATTCCTCGGTGTGTTCGTAGTCCGGCATCAGCCGGCGCAGCAGCGGATCGCGATCGGCGGCCGGGTGGAAATAGATTTCCGAGACGCCGTCGGGCAGAAGCGGCAGCAGGGCGGCGATCCGGTCGCGGGTCATGTGGCCGCTCCAGGCGATGCCGAAGCAATGGTCGTTGGTTTCCATGCCGGCCGACCGCGCCTGATGGCGTAGCAGGCGGGTCCAGGCATACAGAGCCCGATCGCCGAAGCCGGTTTTCGTGCCGAGCGCGGCGAGGACGCCCGGCGGTTCGGCGGGAATCCGGATCCGGCGCAGGCCGAATTCGCGTCCGATGCCGATGGTCAGGGCGCCGACCACCGGGTGAAGATGCATGTGCTTATGCGCGTTGGCGTGGTCCAACGTCAGGCCCGCCGCCGCGAAGCGCGCGAACTGGGCGCGGACTTCGTTCGCGAGCTGGCGCCGGATCGACGGGCGGAAAAAATAATTCACGCCCAGTTTCAATTGATCCGATGGAAATTGTCCGGACTTGTCGACGAGTCCGGGAATCGAGGCCGGCGGCGAGACCGCCGGTCCCTCGATGGTCACCAGATGCAGACCGACACGTAACGAGGGCAGGGCACGGGCGCGGCGGATCGCGTCCTCCGCCGCCGGGCCGGCGATCATCAGACTGGCCTGGTCGAGGATGCCGTCGCGATGGGCGCGCTCCACCGCTTCGTTCACCGCGACGCTGAGGCCGAAATCGTCGGCGGAAAAGACAATCCGTTTCATTCAGTCCGATCGATCCGGCGAGGGGGAAGCGCCGGAGGAATAAATGAAACCGTCTTGTTCGAGAAGCCGGGCCGGCGCGGTTTCGGCGTGGCATGGCGCGACATGGGCCGGACAATACCAGGCGGTCAGAACGCGGCGTTGGCGTAACGGTTCCGGCGGCTGGACGGTGTGGATCAGATTGACGTGGCGGACCAGGGCGGTGCCCGGCGGCACTTCGTACGCGACGGGATCGCGTTCGCCGATCGCCGCGCGCACCATTGTTTCGCGATGCGCGGCTGCCGCCGCGGGGGTTTCGCGCCGCGCGGCGGCCGTGGGGGCCGCCAGCCCGAGGCGGCTTGCTTCCGGCAAGGACGGGTGCAGGTCAGCCCAGAGAATGTCCGGCCAATGGTGGCTGCCGGGCCAGGCGGCG
The DNA here is from genome assembly GCA_947474705.1 of Acetobacteraceae bacterium. Classification (GTDB taxonomy): domain Bacteria; phylum Pseudomonadota; class Alphaproteobacteria; order Acetobacterales; family Acetobacteraceae; genus Rhodopila. The sequence goes on from CANJJS010000174.1 coordinate 2,493, forward strand.
AGGTGGAATGGCGCTTCCTCCTCCAGCGAGAAGGTCACCGCGACGCATTGCAGCGGCAAGGAATGCGCGAGCCAGGAGACATCGCGATCGGGCGCGGTGTCTTCGCGCAGCCAGGCGCGGCTGGCGGTCAAACGCGGCGGGGCCTCGAAAATCCGTGCCAGCGTGTCGCGGATTTCCGGGCTGAACAGCAAATCGCGGATCGGCCGGGAGACGAGATGCGGGTCGAGCGCGGCCACCGGCAGGCTGGTCAGTTCGGGCGTCCAGGGCAGCGCGACGCCGCCGGCGCCGAAGCGGAGTTCGGGAAATAATCCGGTGAATGCCTGACTCACCGCGAGACCGGCCGCCCGGGTCAGTTCCATCTCAATCGGCCGTTCCAACTGCGCGATGCCGTCCTGGGCGAACCGAAGCAGCCAGGCCGCGTCCCGGCGGCCGATCCAGCCGAGCGCGAGGCGGCCCTGAACCAGGTCGGCGGCATTGGCCCGATCGGTCCAGAAACCGCCAAAGGGCGAGGGCGGCGCGCTCGCGTCGGGCGGGCGCGGGGCACGGGCGTTGGGCAAATACCCGCGCGCGCGGCCGAAGCGGAGATAATGGCGCGCCGCGTCTTCGGCCGCCGCCGGACGGCCGAGATCCTTGTCGAGATCCGGATAGGCCGCGAGGTAAAAGGCGGGATCGACGTCGTTGGGCGCCCGGCCCTCGGCGCGGCCATGCAGCAGATAATGGCCGCGGGCGGTGTCGACGCCGCCAATGGCTATCGCGGTGGCGATCCCGGAGTTGAGGCGCAGATAACCCGCTTCGTCGAACAGGTCCTCGTCGTCCGATGGTGGAAACGCGGTCACCGTATCAGCCCTCTCGCACACGAGCGACGGCGCTACCATGGCGGATGGGCTTTGGACAATCGGATCCGGCGGTGGGATTGGGTGTTGGCTGTTCTGGCTTGCCAGTCCGGTCCGATCCGTGGTCCAAGCCCGCGATCACGCCGGGGGCCAGTTCCATGCAAGATTCCTCGTCCGATCGCAGCGCCGGGCGCGTTCTCGTGCTCGATTTCGGGAGTCAGGTCACGCAGTTGATCGCGCGGCGCCTGCGCGAGTCGGGCGTTTACTGCGAGATCTGGCCGTTCAACACCGATCCCGCCAAGATCGCGGCCTTCGGGGCCAGCGCGTATATCCTGTCCGGCGGGCCCGCCAGTGTGCACGAGGGCGACTCTCCGCGCGCGCCGGATCTCGTCTTCCAGCAGGGTGTGCCGGTGCTGGGGATTTGCTACGGCCAGATGGCGATGTGCGCCCAGCTCGGCGGCGAGACGCAGCCCGCCGATCACCGTGAATTCGGCCGTGCCTTTGTCGATGTGACCGGCGATTGCGCGTTGTTCGACGGCGTTTGGGCCAAGGGCGGGCGCGAGCAGGTGTGGATGAGTCACGGCGACCGGGTCACCAAATTGCCGCCGGGGTTCAAGGTCGTGGCGTCCTCGGAAGGCGCGCCGTTCGCGGTTTTCGCCAACGACGAGAAGCGGTTTTACGGGCTGATGTTTCACCCGGAGGTCGTGCACACGCCGCATGGCGCGCAGTTGTTGCGGAATTTCACCCATAAGGTCGCGGGGTTGAAGGGCGACTGGACGATGGCGGGGTTCCGCGCGGCGCAGATCGCGAAGATACGGGCGCAGGTTGGGACGGGCCGGGTGATCTGCGGGCTGTCGGGGGGCGTCGATTCCTCGGTCGCGGCGGTGCTGATCCATGAGGCGATTGGCGACCAGTTGACCTGTATTTTCGTCGATCATGGGTTGCTGCGGCATGGCGAGGCGGACGATGTCGTGTCCACGTTCCGCGACCGGTTCAATATTAAGCTGGTGCATCGCGACGCCTCGGATTTGTTTCTGGGGCAGTTGGATGGGGTGACCGACCCGGAAATCAAACGCAAGACGATCGGGCGGTTATTTATCGAGGTGTTCGAGGAAGAAGCCGCCAAGATCGGCGGCGCGGATTTTCTGGCGCAGGGAACGTTGTATCCGGATGTGATCGAGAGCGTGAGTTTCACCGGCGGGCCCTCGGTGACGATCAAATCGCATCACAATGTCGGCGGGTTGCCGGAACGGATGCGGATGTCTCTGGTTGAGCCGCTGCGCGAATTGTTCAAGGACGAGGTGCGGGTGTTGGGCCGCGAGCTTGGGATTCCCGAGATCATCGTGGGGCGGCATCCGTTTCCCGGTCCGGGACTCGCGATCCGTATTCCCGGCGCGATCACGCGCGAAAAGGCGGAGATTTTGCGGAAGGCGGACGCGATCTATTTGGAGGAGATACGGGCGGCGGGTCTTTACGACGCGATCTGGCAGGCGTTCGCGGTGTTGTTGCCGGTGCGGACTGTTGGCGTGATGGGCGATGGGCGGACGTACGACAACGCGCTGGCGTTGCGCGCCGTGACCAGCACGGACGGGATGACGGCGGATGTGTATCCGTTCGACATGGGGTTCTTAACGCGGGTCGCGGGCCGGATCGTGAACGAGGTGCGCGGGATCAATCGGGTGGCTTACGATATCACCAGTAAGCCGCCGGGGACGATTGAGTGGGAGTGAAAGATTTAGGATAACCCATTGTAATATATGGGTTTAATTCTTACACACAGACCATCGGTTACATGCCCTAAGCTCTTGTTTTCACTACGTTAACGAAACTAGTTTACACACGCAGCCGCACAAACGCGCGACTGCTGCGAAACATAGTCACTCGGGCACGGAACGTGGTCAGTAAAAAGCAGGCATTCGGCGAGGACGAGGTCCGCATCTTCGATGATGCCATCATCTATCAACGGGGCGACTACTGGCAGTTCCGCCTTTGGCTGACCGGCGAAAAAAAATATGCGCGGAAAAGTCTGAACACCAGAAACCGCGCGACGGCGATCGAACGGGGCAAGGATTTCTATCTTGAGCTCTACGCCAATCTGCGCCTGGGCAAGACCTACTTCTCGATCACGACCAAGACCGGCGTGGAGCGGTATCTCGCGCATCGGCAGAAAGACGTTGACGCCGGGCTGATCGTTAAAGGCCGACTGGTGACGATCAAGGCCCATCTGAAGCACTGGCTCGATTTCATGGGACGTGACACCAAACTGGCCGAACTGGAGCGCGGTGCCTGCGAGGACTACTACCACTTCAGGGTCACCAACGCGCGGGGGATCGCGGCGCGACAGGTCACCATCGTCAATGAGCAGAGCACCATCAACGCCATGGTGGACTGGCTGTTCAAGCAGCGGGAGGTGCGAATCGACGGCTTCGACTTCCGCAAGCTGCCTCGAATCGACAGGAACGATGAGGCCATCAGGCGATCCACCTTTGAAGCCGAGGAGGTTGCCGCAATCCGTGAGGCCGTTGCCGTCTACTGCGAGCGAGTGCGGAACCGGCTGGACGACGATGAATGGCGGCAGCGCTGCCTCGCCGGGCACTATTTCCTGATCGCCAGCGCCACGGGGTTGAGAACCGGCGAACAGCTCCAGCTTCGATGGGACGATCTGTCCTGGACCCGATATCATTCCCGGCGGCACGGCGGCGATGTCGATCTGGTCAACATCAGGGTGCGGGCCGAGACCAGCAAGGTCAGGACCAGCCGGCGGTTCTTCTGCCGGGAAGGCGGCCTGTTCCGCGCATGGGAGGCAATCGCGCTGGAATGCCTCGGTGACGCGGCCTCGCAGGAAGCGCTGGTGTTCAGCCTGGATGGGCGGCATGCCATGAGCAAGCGGGCGCTGCACTACCACTTCGCCAAGCTGGTGGAGCTAGCCGGCATCGAGCGGGCGGGCCGCAACATCGTGCCCTACAGCTTCCGGCACTACTTCATCACCCAGCGGATCATGGGTGGCCTCGGCCATGCGCAGGTGGCCGAGATGTGCGGCACCTCCATCACGCAGATCGAGCGCACCTACTTCCACCTCAACGACCGGCTGCGCATCACGCATGCCCTGGCCGGCTATGAGGTCGATGGCGACGGGCTGGTCATCACCCAGGGCGGATAGCCTGCCGGGCACAGCTGGGACATGTTGAGCTACTCAAGATGTCGGGAGGTATCGGTCGTTGCCGCAGGGGCATCAACACGGTCGGCAGCAACGCTTGCTTTGGGAATGGGGAGGCTAAGGCCCCTTTGATTGACTGTCCCGCGACAATCAAGATGGGAATGCGCGACAATCAGGATGGGAATCTCGTTGCGGTGCTGTCGTCGTAGGAAGGGCGTAGCCCGACCGGAGACGACAGCACCGC
>CANJJS010000175.1 GCA_947474705.1 Acetobacteraceae bacterium
GCAAGGCACAAGCTGCACCGACATGCGCGCCGTGCATCTGCTTGAGGGCGCGGGCCACTGGGTCCAGCAGGAACAAGCCGCGAAAGTGACGGAACTGCTGCTCGGCTTCCTCCGCCGCTGACGCCGGGAATGGACGCGCGGGGACGGGAACGATAGCCTCGGTGTCAACGACACACAGGCGAGGCAGTCCCCATGCGTTTCATCGCGGCGCTCCTTTTATCCCTTGTTTTGGCGGCCTCCGCGCGCGCGGAGGTGACGGAACTGCGGTTCGCGCAACAAACCAGCGTCGCGTTCCTGCAATTCAACGTCATGAAGCACCGCAAGCTCGTCGAGAAACACGCCGCCGCCCTGGGCGTGCCAGACCTGAAAGTGTCGTTCTCGACATTCAACGGCCCCGACGCGATGAACGACGCGCTCCTGTCCGGCGCGGTCGATATCGTCTCCGGCGGCCCGCCCGGCCTGATCATCATTTGGGCCAAGACCCACGGCACATCGCGGGAAGTGCGCGGCGTCGCGGGGCTCGCGCGGCTGCCCTGGCTGCTGAATTCGCGGAATCCCAACGTGAAAACGATCAAGGATTTCACGGCGGCCGATAAAATCGCGATGCCTTCGGTGAAATCCTCGTCGCAGGCGGTGCTGCTGGAAATGGCGGCGGCGAAGGAATGGGGCGACGCCAACTACGAAAAACTCGATCCGCTGACGGTGTCGATGTCGCCGTCCGACGCGACGACCGGCCTGCTGTCGGGCGGCGGCGGGTTCAACGCCGCGTTCACGGTGCCGCCCTTCCAGACGATGCAACTGAAAGACCCGGCGGTGCACACGGTGCTCGACTCGCGCGACGTCATCGGCGACTCGACGGCGGCCTATGCCTGGACATCGAAAACCTTCCACGACGCCAACCCGAAGGTCTATCAGGCGCTGGTGAATGCGATCGTCGAGGCCTCCGCCTTCATCATGGCGAACAAGCGGGAAGCGGCGCTGTATTATATCGAGGACACGAAAACCCGTGCCGACCCCGAGGAAACCATCGGCATCGTGACCGGGCCCGGCGTGTCCTACGACGCGACGCCGCTCGCCTCGATGAAATGGGCGGAGTTCATGTATCGCGCCGGGCGGATCAAGGTGCAGGCGAAATCCTGGAAAGATCTGTTCTTCCCCGAAATCCACGGCATGAACGGCGGCTGATCCGCCAGGGAGAGTCGGCCATGCGCTTTTTCGCCGCCTTCGCTTTGCTGATCGCCTCGGTGTCGCTGGCCAAAGCCGAGGTCGCGGAAATCAGAATCGCGCAGCAGACCAGCATCGCGTTTCTGCAGTTCAACGTCATGAAGCACCGGGGGCTGCTGGAAAAGCACGCCGCGGCGGCGGGCGTGCCGGACCTGAAGGTGACGTTCGCGACATTCAACGGGTCCGACGCCATGAACGACGCCTTGCTGGCGGGCGCGGTCGATGTCGTGTCGGGCGGGATTCCGGGCCTGGTCATCATCTGGGCGAAGACGCATGGAACATCGCGCGAGGTGAAAGGCATTTCGGCGATGGCGCGGATGCCCTCGCTGCTGGTGTCGCGCAACCCCGCGGTGAAGACGATCCGGGATCTGACCGCGGCCGATAAGATCGCGATGCCCTCGGTGAAATCCTCGACACAGGCGGTGCTACTGGAAATGGCGGCGGCGAAGGAATGGGGCGAGGCGAATTTCGAAAAACTCGATCCGCTGACAGTGGCGATGGCCCCGTCCGAGGCCACGACGGGTCTGCTGTCCGGGGGCGGCGGGTTCAATGCCGCCTTCACCGTGCCGCCGTTTCAGGACATGCAGTTGAAAGACCCCGCCATGCACGTGGTTCTGGATTCCCGGGATGTCGTCGGCGATGCCTCCTTGAGCGTCGGGTGGACCTCGAAGGCGTTTCACGACGCCAATCCCCGGGTTTACCGGGCGCTGATCGCGGCCATCGAGGAAGCCTCGGCCTTCATCGCGGCGAATCCGCGGGAGGCGGCGGGTTACTTCATCGCCGACACGAAGACGCGGAGCGATCCGGAGGTCGTCACCGGGATCGTATCCGGGCAGGGCGTCGTTTATAGCGCCGTGCCAAAGGCGACGGCGAAGATGGCCGGTTTCATGTATCGCGTTGGCCGGATCAAGGTGGAGGCGAAGTCCTGGAAGGATCTGTTCTTCCCGGACATTCACCATTTGCCGGGGGAGTAAGCCGCCCGCTTCGGACCAGGCGGCGGATCGCGGCGGGTACGGGCTCGACGATCGCGGCGCCAAAGGCCGCGCGCAGCGAAGCGGCGGTGTCGCTGAGGGGACCGCCGCCGACGACAACCGCTTCGGCGCCGTCGATTTCGATGCAGGCGCGCACCGCCTCGGCCAGCGCCGCGAGTTGGCGGGCCGGGTCGGCGGCGAGGTCCAGCGGGTCGCCCGGAGTCACGCGGACACCGGCGAACCGGGTTGGCGCGGTCAGGCGGCGGGCCATGGCGGCGATGGCGGGACAAAGGCCCGGCGTGGTGGTGACGATGGAGAAACGGCGCGCGGGGGCGGCGCCTTCGAGAATGGCGGACTCGCCGATCCCGGCGACGGGAATGGCCAGGCGGGCGCGCAGTTCCGCGACTCCGGGATCGCCGAAGGCTGCCACGACGATCGCGGTGGCCTGAGCGGCGCCCGCGAGGCCAAGGCGGACGACTTCGGGCACCGCATCGCGCAAGGCGTCGTCCGTGACGATCATGGCGGGAACGGCGGCGGCGTGGACGCCCGCGAGGTCCAGGCCCGGCGGCAGCCAAGGGCGCGCGGCGGCCAGCATCGCGGACAATGTCCGGGCCGAGGTGTTGGGGTTGATCAGCAGGACATGGCTCACGCCGCGACGATCCGCCCGCCGGTCATGGGGTGAGGAACACCGGTGGTGCCGGGAAAACTGAGCGGCAGGCCGCGCGCGACCCTTGCCGCCAGGAACCCGAAGCACTGGGCTTCCAGCGCGTCGCCGTCCCAACCCACGGTTTCCACCGGCTCGACCGGGCAGCCAAGGCGCGCGCGGAGGGCCGCGACGATCGCCGGGTTGTGGCGTCCGCCGCCGCAGATCAGCCAGCGGCGCGGCGGGGCGGGGAAGCGCGCGACGGCGGCGGCGGCGGCGGTGAAGGCGGCGAGGGTCGCGGCGCCATCGGCCGGGGTCAGGGCGTCGAGGCCGCTGTTTTCCAGGGACCGGGAGAAATCCAGCCGGTCGAGCGATTTCGGCGCGGGCCGCGCGAAATAGCCGTGCGCCATCAATTGGGTCAGCACCGTTTCGTTCACCCGGCCGGACGCGGCGAGGGTGCCGTCGCGGTCGAATCGCTGACCGGTGTGGCGCATCGTCCAATCGTCCAGCGGGCCGTTGCCGGGTCCGGTGTCGAAGGCGATCAAGGCGCCGTCCTCCGGCCCGATCCAGGTCACGTTGGCGACGCCGCCGATGTTCAGGATCGCCAGTGGCCGCTCCAGGTTTTTGGCCAGGGCTTCGTGATAGACCGGCACCAGCGGCGCGCCTTCCCCGCCCGCGGCGACGTCGCCGCTCCGGAAATCGAACGCCACCGGAAGGCCCGTCGCCCGCGCCAGCGCCGCCGCGTCGCCTACCTGCCAGGTGCGCCGCCGGTCCGGCTGGTGCAGAATTGTCTGGCCATGGAACCCGATCAGGTCAGCCTCCCGGCCGAGGGCTTTGACGGCCTGGACGTGGTAGGCGGTCAGGCGGGAGACGGCGTCCGCAAGCAAGGGATCGTCCTCCGCCATGCCCGGCGCGAGGTTGAGGATATGCCTGATGTCGCCGCGCAGCGTGTCGTCGTAGGGAATCGTCAGGGTTGGGCCGAAACGGCTGACCGTCTCCCCGTCCGTTTCCAGCCAGGCGGCATCGACGCCGTCGAGCGACGTCCCGCTCATCAATCCGATCGTGCGCGGCATGTTCCTCTCCCGGCTGTCCCCTGGTAATCGGGGGGCGACACACTCCACCACGGGTTTCTCGCCATGGCCATCGCCGATTTTCTGTCAGAGGCCGCCGCGCGCGGTTTCATCTTCCAGTGCACAGACCAGGAGGCGCTGGCCGATGCCATGAAAGCCGGCCCGATCAAGGCTTATATCGGGTTCGATTGCACCGCCGACAGTTTGCATGTCGGCAGTCTGGTGCAGATCATGATTCTGCGGCTGCTGCAAAAGCACGGTCACCGGCCGGTGGTGCTGATGGGCGGGGGAACGACGCGGATCGGCGATCCCTCGGGCAAGGACGAATCCCGGCAGATGCTGACGGACGAGGCCATCGCCGCGAACATGGCCGGCATCCGCCGCTGCTTCGGCCCCTTCCTGCGCTTCGGCGAGGGCCCGTCGGATGCGATCATGGTCAATAACGCGGACTGGCTGGACAAGCTGTCCTACATCGGTCTGCTGCGCGATGTGGGGACGCATTTCACCGTCAACCGGATGCTGACCTTCGACTCCGTCAAGCTGCGGCTGGGGCGGGAACAGCCTCTTACGTTCCTCGAATTCAACTACATGATCCTGCAAAGCTACGATTTTCGCGAACTGAACCGGCGAAACGGCGTGATGTTGCAGATCGGCGGGTCCGACCAGTGGGGCAATATCGTCTCGGGTATGGAACTGACACGGCGAAGCGACGGGAAGCACGTGTTCGGGCTGACCACGCCGCTGATCGCCACCGCGTCCGGCGCCAAGATGGGGAAGACGGCGCAGGGCGCGGTGTGGCTGACAAACGACCGCGTCTCCGCCTACGACTACTGGCAATTCTGGCGCAACACCGAGGATGCGGACGTAGGCCGGTTCCTGCGGCTGTTCACCGATATTCCGCTGGACGAAATCGCGCGGCTGGAGGCGCTTGAGGGTGCGGAGATCAACGAGGCGAAGAAGGTTTTGGCGACCGCCGCGACGGCGCTGGCGCACGGACAGGCGAAGGCCGACGAAGCCGCCGAGACCGCGCGGCGGGCGTTCGAGGAAGGCGAGGCGGCGGAGACCCTTCCCACTGTTCTGCTGCCGTCGGCCGAGTTGGAGGCGGGCATCCCGGCGTTCCGCATTTTCGCGATGGCGGGTCTCGCCGCGTCGAACGGAGAGGCGCGGCGGCTGATCAAAGGCGGCGGCGCGCGGGTGAACGACGTGGCGGTGACGGAAGAAGCACGGCCGGTGTCGCTGGCGGACGCGCGGGACGGGGCGATCAAGCTGTCGTCGGGGAGAAAGCAGCATCGGCTGGTGCGGGCGGGGTAGAGCGAATACGATTGCCGCCCGGATATATTTCCGGCAATATTCGCCCGGCATTGCGGAGGCAATCATGTCGCAGGCACAGCGAAAGGCGTTGACGGCACATAGGCACCGCAGGCGCGAGAATGGCGTGGTTCGGCTGGAGGTCCAGGTTCCCTCCGCCGACGCGCCCCTGGTTCGCGACATCGCGGCGGTGCTACGCGGCGATGCGGCGACAGATCAGGATGTCCGCGCGAAATTGCGAATGGCATTGAAGGAACCGGAACGGCGTAGTGTCCTCGACGTGTTCGGTTCGGATTTGCCGGACGAATACTTCGATGGCGTGTTCGACGAAGATCGCAAGGGAGATGTCCCGGGAGAGATCGATCTTTGAATTATCTGATCGATACGAACCTCGTATCGGAACTGCGACGGCGCCACCGCGGCAATCCTGGCGTCATGCGATGGGCCGGATCGATCCAATTGCCGGACCTTTATACCAGCGTCCTGGTTCTGGGTGAAATCCGGCGTGGCATTGAACGCAAGCGCCGATCGGATCCAGAACGCGCGTCGGTATTGGATCGATGGCTGGCGGGCGTCCGCGCCGATTTGGCGGGCAGAATCTTACCGGTGGACGAGCGGGTCGCCGAATTATGGGGGCATCTGGGGACGCCCGTCTCAATCCCGGCCATCGACGGGTTGATCGCGGCGACGGCGATTGTACATGGACTGACGTTGGTGACACGAAACGTGAAGGATATGGAAAGGACCGGTGCGCGGCTGCTCAATCCATTCAGTTGAACAGGATCGCGCGAGGCCGGACCCATGCGTATCGATCGGCGGGGCGGTAAATCAACCGCCCCGCCCTCCCCCCTCACCCCGCCGCGACCAACTGCGCGATCGCCGTCCCCACATCCTGGGTGCCCGCCTGACCGCCCATGTCCCGCGTCTTCGGCCCGCTGTCGCGCAGCAGAGTCTCGATCGCGTCGACGATGGCCTTGCCCGCGGCCGGCTCGCCCAAATGGTCCAGCATCAGCGCCGCCGACCAGATCTGGCCGATCGGGTTGCAGATGAATTTCCCGGCGATGTCGGGGGCGGAACCGTGCACCGGCTCGAACATCGACGGAAATTTCTTCTCCGGATTGATGTTCGCGGACGCCGCGATGCCGATCGAACCGGCCAGCGCGGGCCCCAGATCGGACAGGATATCGCCGAACAGGTTGGAGCCGACCACGACGTCGAACCAATCGGGATGCTGCACGAAATGGGCGCACAAAATGTCGATGTGGTACTGATCGGTGCGCAC
>CANJJS010000176.1 GCA_947474705.1 Acetobacteraceae bacterium
TGCGACATCCTGGAAACCGGGAACGATTCCTTCCGCTTCAAGCAGCGCAAAAAACAAACGAAATCGGGCTGACCAACTGGAAACTTTTGGGCGCTGTGACCTGGAAACTATTCAACGCTGATTGACAGCGTGACATCGGGAATGTCCGGCAGCGCGATCTCGCGCCGAAGCTGAGGTGGCATCAGCGGATGTTCGCCCTGGGGAACGGTCTCGTACCCGAACTCGGGGACAGGCGTCCCCAAAGCCTCCGCCAGCCATTCCGCGGCCATCGCGCGGTGGCACCAGTCCGCGCCGCCGGGCCGCTCGTAGCAGAGCATCACCGGCACTTTGCCAAGACTGAGCCGCTGGAGATCGTCGCGGACCTTGCGCGGATCGAGCGGGCCCAGAATTTCAGTGCGGTAACGGTCGTAATATTCCTCGGCCCCAACGCTGTTGAACCATGGGCCCGGGGCAAGCGCTTTGTAGAGCCTATACCCCGCCGCCATCCGGCGCGGCGTCCCGCGGGAGATGCCGATGCGCATGTGATCTTCGGGCAGCGGGGTAAACCAGGAAGCGGTTTTCATAATGTCTCCTTCTATCAACTCTTCAATATATATCGTCAGGGTTCGCGATGCCATCGCATAGCGCCCGCTCCTCGCCAGATCTCGCGGCATGTACCTTGCCGCCCAAGGCCTGACCGGTGTTCGTCGGCGCCGTTCCGATGCAAGCGGTGGAAAAAATCGTACCACCGTACACTTGGCGGAACGGCGCGAAGTTTTCGCCGGGTGCTGGGGATCGTTCCGGTCCAATCGTACATTGCGCGAAATGCATCCTTCGATATCAGGCGCGCAATTCGATTTTCCGTCTTTGTTTCTCATTTTTACTGAATTCACGATTCCCGCTACAACCCGGGCAATTTCCCGTTGTGGAATGGACACAGACCTCTCCAGAACCGGCCTTTTCTCGTGAGATTGACAAACTGACCGATGATCGCCGACAGGTTCGCCACGACTTTGACAGCGGCGTCCGCATATTCAAGCAGAGCGGTGGGCTTATTTGTTCCGATACTGTTCATCGACCCGCCTTCCGCATCTCGGCCGCCATCTGCCCGGAGCAAGTCTCCAACCAGCTTAGCGGTGTAACCGCATGACAACGGCGGCCCTGCGTCCTCACCAAAACCGATGATTTCCAGATCCCGAAAAATGGAACCAGGCGATTTTCATTGCCCCCGCGCCTATTCGATGTCGCGGCCTCGGCTTTCGTTTGTTCAGCGCTGGCCCAGCATTTTCGCGGCGCATGTTCAAGCCGCCTTCCCGGTCAGCACCCGCTCCAGAGACACATATGCGACCAGCCGCCTACGGCCAATCGTCACCGTCTCGAGACAACCGGCCCCGATCAGCTCGTAAATTTTGGTTTTTCCAAGCCCCGAAATTTGACAGGCAACGTCAATCGTTACCGAAATTGGTTTCATACCGCTCTCCTGTTTCACCGATGGCCGGGATGGCCACGGCGAACGAGAGCGGTTTGCTCGAAACGCCAAAACGCTACAAATAGCAAAATGAGGGGTCAGCCGTGCCCCCCCTTTTTGCAATGGTCATCCCGCCTGTTTCATATTTTGCAGACGGCTCGCAACCGTCGCGACCTTCGCCAGCTGAGCCAAAGCCGGGCCCCACCCCTCGGGCGGGTCAACGATGTTGGCATCGGCCGCCAGCGCCGAAGCCACCGCCGCGATAAATCTGGGCGCTGGGCCGCCGCGAACCTGTGAGCCTTGTTTCGCGCTATTTACGACCCCGGCTTCGCGGTCGAAGCATGCCTCATACACGCGGATCATCGTCCGAAGCCACGTGTGTTCGGCGGGTGAGAGCACACGTGTCGCCGTTTTCTTGGCCGCCTCCGCATCCTCGGAGTACTGGGCTGCCGCGGATCGGGTCCGTCGCGCCATCTCCACCATCTCGAAGAATCGTCCGGCTTCCGCGGCGTTCAGCCCCAATCGGCTCGCCGTACGGTAGGGCTGCTTGCCGATCGCCCCAAGAAACGCCTTCGCGGCCACATCCAACCGTCCGGCCCATCTTTGCGATTCAGCAATGGGGGCGGCGGTTTGCATCGACAACAGCAAAAGCCCGGACGCTTCGTTCATCGCTTCGGCCATGCGCGCCGCATCGGCGGCCAGCGGAAAATTCGGGCACGCCTCCGCCGCGATCCGTTCAACCGCGTCGCCGGTGAACGTGGCCGGCACGAAAATCGCGCCGGAGCCCGGTCCGAAACGTCTCATCGAACGTCCCTGGAACAGAATGCCGCCCAGTCCTCCATCAATTGGCGCCGCTTACCGAGCAGGTCCCCACGCCGGTACGCGGCCTCCACCTTGTCGCCAAGCACATGCGCCAAAGCTTGTTCAGCGACCTCTCGAGGGTAATCGGTCGATTCGGCACACCAGTCCCGGAACGTACTCCGGAAGCCGTGCACGGTCAGTTTCGGACGCCCCATCCGGCGCGACAACATCAGCATGCTCATGTTACTGAGCGGCTTGCCCGGTCGGCCACCCGGGAATATCCAGGCGTCTCGCGGCGATGCCACATCCGCCAGGACCGCCAAGGCCGCGCCACTCAGCGGCACCCTGTGTTCACGCCCAGCTTTCATCCGGGCCGCGGGTACCGTCCATTGTGCCGCCGCAATGTCGATCTCTGACCAGATGGCGCCGATTGTTTCCCCGGTCCTGGCGGCCGTGAGGATCGTGAATTCCAGCGCACGGGCGGCGGCCCCGTCCTGAAGCCGCAACTCCGCCATGAAGGAACCAATTTCCGGCCAGGGCAGCGCACTATGATGTTCAACTTTCGCGACTTTGCCAGGCGCCGGCAGCAGCTTCGCCAGATGACCGCGCCATCGCGCCGGGTTCTCTCCATCGCGCCAACCACGAGCGCCCGCGAAATCAAGCACGGACTCAATTCTCCCGCGCAATCTGGCGGCGGTTTCGGTTTTCTCGCGCCATATTGGCTCCAGCACACGCATGACATCGCCGGTGGCGATCGCCGCGACCGGTATCTTCCCAATTTCTTCGCAGGCCACCTCAAGCGTCTGCCGCCACTGCCAACGATGCTTTTCGTTGCGCCAGGAGTCCTCGTGCACGGCGAGATATCGATCGGCGACCGCGCGGAACGTCAATGCCCGGGAACTGTCGCGCGCGGCGGCCTTGGCCTTCTCCCGCGCGGCATGCCGTTCGTCGATCGGGTCGACGCCCCGCCGGACCGCGGCACGCGCCAGGCGGGCAGCCTCCCGCGCCTCGGCCAGCGAGACGTCCGGAAATGGCCCCAACCCCATTTGCCGCTGCCCAGTGGCGGCCGTGTAACGGAAGAGCCAGGCCCGGCGATCGGAGTCGCGGACCTGCAACCACAGCCCGCCACCGTCCCCGAACCGGCCGGGACGGGTGAGCGACTTCACTTTCAGCGCCGTGAGTTTGCCGCTCAGCATGCCGATTCTCGCTCACCAGCCCACATTTTTCCAGCCACCATATCAGCCCACATTATGGGTCCGGGTCGCGGCGATCAAGGACGATTGCGGGCGAACGAGTGCCGGTCAACATATTGGAAAATATGAGTTATTTTCAAGGCCTTGGCGGCCGATGGCGGCCGCCGGTTCGGTGGACCTCGGCTCCACCAATCCTTTCAATCAATTATACAACGCGCGACGCAACGGCTTCGCGAATCCCGCGAACCAGCCCCGGACCAACAGAATACAGCGCTCACGGTATCTTCCGGTTCACCTACGGGCGCGGACCCGATCGCCAGGCGCGATCATCCGCGACCTCCGGCGCCGATAGGAAGCGCCCGCGGTCATATTCCTCTTCCGGCCCCATCGTCCGAAGTTTCGCCAGCGCCATCGACTCGGCCGGTGTCATGGCGGGATCGCCCGCATTCGTTGGCCCGCCGGAATGCCAAAGGACAACCCGGGTTGAGATCGATGGCACGCGATATCGGAATTCGGATCGCCTGTCCGGTGGTTCTTCGCTCAACCCATTGTCCGCCTCGGCCGCGCCAGCCCGCCGGGGGCGGGCCACCTGGGCCGCGCGGCGGAGATGCCGGCGCGGCCCAGGTCAGGTGCCCCTGATCAGAAGGCCTTGTTCGTCGCGGGCCGATATTTGTTCGCCGGCACGAACCCGGATTGTTCCGCCGCGCGCGGCGCGCGGACCCAAACCTCCCGATTGGGGTGCATGCCTCCCCCCCGCGTGGCCGGAACCGCCGTTTGACGGGCGCGATGCAGCAAGCGGGTGTCAGCGGCGCCACATTTTGGATGGACGCCGCCGTTGGCCGCGACTTCCTTGTCCCAAACGGCCTGACGCGCCGCGAGCGTGGCGGCATCGTTCAGCGCGGTGCAAGACAGCGTGCTCGTGTTCAGATCGACCACGATCTCGTCGCCATTCTCGATGAACGCGATCGGACCGCCCAGCGCCGCTTCCGGCCCGACATGACCGATAACCAGGCCCACCGACCCGCCAGAGAACCGCGCATCCGTCATCAGGCCCACGACGATCCCGCGCTCACGGCAAAGCGTGGTGATACGCGAGGTCGGGTCGAGCATTTCCGGCATCCCCGGCGCCCCGCTCGGCCCTTCGTAACGCACGATGATCATGTCGTTGTTCTGGAAGGTCTCCGGCGTCCGGTCGAGCGCGTCGAGCAGACCCTGCTCGCCCTCGAACACCCGCGCATTGCCGCGGAAGATATTGTTGTCCAGACCGCCCTCGACGCCCGCGAGCTTCAGGATCGCCGAAAAGTCGGGCGAAAGGTTGCCCCCCAGCACGCGCAGCCCACCCGTCGGCTTATACGGCTTCTCCACCGTCCGGATCACCTTGCCATCCGCCGCCTTTGCCCCCAGCCGCGCCACCTGGGCGCTCAGTGTCTCGCCCGTGCAGGTCAGCATCTCGCCATTCAGAAGACCGGCCTCCAGGAGTTCGCGTACGATCACCTGCACGCCACCCACTCCGTCGATATCGACCATCGAATAGTTGCCGTAAGGACGGGCATCCGTCAGCACCGGCACGACGTCGCGCGAGAGGTGATTGAACTCCTCCGGCGTCATGATGTCCTTCCAGAAATCGGCGTACCCGGCGGCGCGCGCGATCTCTGGCGCATGCAGCGTGACATTGGTCGATCCACCGATCGCCATCGCCACGATCACCGCGTTGCGGATCGAGTCGCGCCGCACGATGTCGCGCGGCTTCAGACCCGCCGCCATCATGTTGGCGAGGTAACCGACCAGCTCGTGCGCGAATTCATTGACCCGGCGCGGATCGTCGGACGCCGGCGCGACCATGTGCAGCGGCTGCATGCCGACAACGCCAATGAACGTCTGCATCGTGTTGTATGTGAACATGCCGCCGCAACTCCCAATTCCTGGGCAGGCATGGCAGGCGATGTGGTGGCGAAAGGCCGCGTCCGGATTGCCCGCGACCTGATAGGCGCTGACAATATCCAAGGGCTCGCCGGTGTTCGGGTCGATCCCCGGGTGGATCGGCCCGTCCGACATGATAATCGCCGGTTGATTGTGCTCCAGCAACGCGGCCAGGGTACCCACCGGGGGCTTGTCGCAGGCGACGACCGCGATCGTGCCGGCGAGGCCGGTGGCCTCGAGATGCTCGCACAGCGCGTCGTGCGTGACCTCGCGGCCGATCAGCGAGTAGCGCATCTCCCGCGTGCCGTTGCGAATCCCATCGGAGGTAGCGATCGTATACTCGGGCTGAACAAGGCGCAGCCGCAACTGATCGGGCCCTTGGCCGATCCGGCTCCGAAGACTGGCGTGAATCGCGTCGACCTTCGCCATCACGCCGAGATAGCATTGACTGTCGCCCTTCGTGCCGACAACGCCGACCGACGGCTGGTGGATCAGGTCCGGATCGGTGCCCAGCGCGTGCGCGAGGCCGATGGACTGGGCTGAGCGGCCTGGATGGCGGTCGATGAGGACGGGTCTTGAGTTTGTCACGAGTGCTTCCTTACGATGGCTCGGGCGATGGGCAGTGGGCGATGGGCGATGGGCAGTGGGCGATGGGCGATGGGCGATAGACAATGGGCGATGGACAATAGGCGATATCGGCCGATGCCGCGGTCAACGGATCGCCAGGGGGATTCTATCGCCGGGATCGTGGGCGGAACGCAAGTTCGCGGCCGCGATCCGCTCCCCACGCCCGCGTTGACCGGCTCGATCGCGACGGCTCGCGAACCAGGGTGAGATGCGGTTCGG
The DNA here is from genome assembly GCA_947474705.1 of Acetobacteraceae bacterium. Lineage (GTDB taxonomy): Bacteria > Pseudomonadota > Alphaproteobacteria > Acetobacterales > Acetobacteraceae > Rhodopila. The sequence goes on from CANJJS010000176.1 coordinate 6,208, forward strand.
CAATCTTGTTCGCGCGGCCCCATCGCGAAAACCGAGCCGCGGGAGCCCAACCGCCACGGCCTGTCCCGCGCCAGCAGTTCTCATTATGGAAAAATCATGGGTGAAGATTGGCGGGTAGAATCAGAATCGAGTTCCCAAATGCCGTAGTCAGGAAGGCAACGGTGGCGGTTCGATGAAAGCCAGCGTCGCCAGGACCTCTTCCCAGCCTGAAAAAACCA
>CANJJS010000177.1 GCA_947474705.1 Acetobacteraceae bacterium
CCGCTGCCGTGTGATCTGTCCGCGTGATTTCGATCGCCGCAACCATTCACCCCTCCCATGCCGCGATATCGCGGCATGAGGCATCGAATCGAAGAACAGGGGCGATTCCTAGCCCCCTACGAGTCAAGGGATGTGTCAGGTGGTATAAGTTACGGATTCGGTTCGATTGACTGAAAGACCGTTTTGGGATGGAGGATCACTGTTCCGTCCGTTCCGTTCCAGGTGGCTTCCCGCCGGTGAACGCAATTTGCCGCCGCCATGTTTCCGGGAAATCGCGCCGCCGCGGTCCTATTGTCGCATGTGTCGCGCGGGGCCGTTGCTCTTCCGCGCGTCGTGTCACAAACGGAAACACCCCGGCGCGAGGGACTTGCGCCGGGGTGTGCCGTGTTCTCGGCGAAAGGCTTCGGATCAGGCGAAGCCGTCGCGGAGCGCGAGGACGGCCTTGGTCTCCGCGCCGGACAGCCAGTCCATGCCGCCGCCGATGCCGGTGTCCGCCGCGACGAACAGGGCGGAGAAGCCTTCGTCTTTCAGGGCGAACCCGGCCAGCATCCCGTCAGACCCCATGGCAACGCACGCGAGGTTGTCGAACAGGTCCATCGGATGATCGCCGGCTTTGCGGGCATCGCCGTCCGTGCCGCCGTCGTTCGACAGGAACGAGGGGGAGGGCGCGTCGAGGCCGGCGCGGATCGTGTCGAGGCCGATCATGGCATGGGGCGCGGGCGACGCGGCGAAGTCGTCATTGGCGATGATCCCTCGGGCCAAATTCGTGGTAAGGATTCCGCCGGGCGAAGCGCCGGACAGTGCCACCGTGAAGAATTCATCGGATTCGTGTTTGGTATCTCCGGCGATATCGAGGGTCAGGATTTTTTGGGTTTCCCCGGCCGCGAAGCTGATTGTCCCGAAGGGCAGGTCGAGGCCGCCGAAATCCAGGCCATCGAGGCCTGTATTAAATGGCTCCCCCACCTTCCAGTTCACGCTGACAGCGCTGGCGAGCGCGCCCGCGCGATTGACGACGAACGTCGCGTGGGTGGTGCCGCTGTTGCCTTCAACGAAGGTGGTGTGTTCTGGGAGGGTGATGTATCCCGGAGGGGAGGTTTGTCCCTGGACCGGCGCGAAGCCGACCGTGAAGGTATCGTCGTCGACGATCGTGCCGGCCGCGGTGGCCGAACTCAGAACGGTGCCGGTCGATGGCGCGGACAATCTGACCGCGAAGGCCTCGTTCGTTTCCGCGACCGTGTCGCCCGCGACTTTGACGGTGACGACCTTGCTGGTCTCGCCCGGCGCGAAGGAGACCGTGCCGGAGGGGAGTAAACCGCCCTGAAAATCGGCCGCGCTCGCCGCGTTCGCGCCGTATCCGGTCACAGCCCAGCGAGCGGTGGAGGCCATGGTCAGGTCGCCGTCGCGGAAAACCTTGAAGGTGAAATCGGTCAGGCCGCTGTTCCCCTCGGATTTGGCGGCGCTCAGCGCGGCGATCCGCAGATTGGCGGTGCCCGTGGGCTCGGCCGTGCCGGCGATCAGGCTTTGAACGGGGGTGTCGTCCGCGGCGGCCTCGGCCGGCACGTCGTCGCTGGCGGGCAGGTCAGCCGCGCCGGCGTCCCCGGCTTCGGCGAAATCCAGCAGCGCGAGGTCGGTGGGGACGAACACGGTATCGTCGAGAAGCAGGCCGGAGGTCAGGGAGGTCTTGGCGATCATGGCGGAAGTCCTTTGTTTTCGCGTAAGCGATGGGTTTCTGTTGGTTGGCTGAAACCCCCTGGTCTGGACGTCCGCTTTTCGCTCTGGCCGTTCCGTCCCGGGTGGTTCCTCGCCGGTGAACGGAATTTGCCCCCGGCATGTTTCCGGTAAATCGCGCGACGCCGCCGCGATTGTCGCGTCTGTCGCGTTGGCGGCGAGGTGGCCGTTCCGCGGATACGAAAACCCCGGCGCGAGAGGCTCGCGCCGGGGTTAAACTGTCTTCGTCCTGAACGCCGCCGGCAATTTACGCCGGCAGATGCTTCGCGATGTAAGGCGGCAGGTTGAACGCGCCCGCGTGAATTTCCGGCGTCCAGTAGTGCGTGGTTCCCAGAATCCCCGTGGCCTCCGCGCGCGCGCGAATGGTGTCCGCTGGCAGGGCCGTCAGCGATGGATCTTTCCCAGCCCATCCCAGCGTCATGAATCCGCCGACATAGGTCGGCACCGCCGCGACATAAGCCGTCACGTGCGGAAAGAATTTCCGGCGGCGGAGGCTGGTGTCGCGCAGTTCGTCCGCCTGCATCGCGGGCACGCCGCACTGGTTCACGATCAATCCGCGCGGCGTCAGGATACGGGCGCAGTTTTGGTAGAATTCGTCTGTGAACAGGACCTCGCCCACGCCGATCGGATCGGTTGAATCGACGATAATGGCGTCGAATGAGGCGTCGGGCGCGCGTTTCACGTAATCGATGCCGTCGCCGACGATCACGTCCGCGCGCGGATCGGTCCAGGCGTTACCCGCGATATTCGGAAGGAACTCTTTCGACAGGCGGATCACCTCGCCGTCGATTTCGACCATGACGGCGCGTTCGACGGTGTTGTGCTGAAGCACGCGGCGGAGCACGCCGCCGTCGCCGGCGCCGATGATCAGGACGTTTTTGGCCGCGCCGTGGGCCAGCAGCGGCACGTGGGTCAGCATTTCCTGGTAGACGAATTCGTCGCCCTCGGTGATCTGGATGACGCCGTCCAGTACCATGACGCGGCCGTGCGAGGTGCTTTCGAAGATGACGATATCCTGAAAGTCGCTCTGCACGCGCGCCAGTTCGCGTTTCACCAGGAAGCGCTGGCCCCAGTTGGGATACAGCGATTCGTTGATCCAGCTATCGGTGGTCATGTCTCGTCTCCGACAAAGCAAAACGGCCTGGACAATGCCCAGGCCGCCTGTGTTTGTGTGTTACGGTCGCGTTAAGCGATGAGGCCGCGGCGATTTTCGCTGAGGTTGATGGAGGCGGGTTTGAACGCCTCTTTCAGCGCGGGCAGGCCCATATAGGGGTTGCAGGCGCCGCACATGAAAATGTCGATCGAGGCGAAGTCGCGTTCCGGCCACGTGTGGATGGAGATGTGGCTTTCCGCCAGCACCAGCACGCCGCTGACGCCGCCATTGGGCGAGAAGTGATGGAAATGCCCGTGCAGGATCGTGGCCCCGGCGGTTTCGGCGGCCTCGCGCAAAGCGCGATCGATATGCGCGGGATCCGTGAGGTTTGAAGCCCCCCAGAAATCCAACAGCAGGTGAGTTCCAGCGAACTTAACTCCGTCCTTTTCGACGAAGTAGTCCTTCTGTTCCTCGGTTTGAAACTGGTTGCTGCTCGGAGTTTCCGAGACCATCCCCAGTGGGCTGAGTGCGTTCATTGCGTACCCCTTCCTACCAGCAGACGGCCTGTTGGATGGACGGAAATCGCCACCCCCTAGGGCCAAGGCGGCGGAACATGATGATAAGGGGGGGTGGACGCAAGCGGTTTTTTGTCCCCAGGGGAGAAAACCGGAAATTATTTCACGGTGTCTTCGCCGGTTTCGCCGGTCCGGCCCCGGCGGCGACCGCGCGGGCCAGCCCCATCTCGGCCCGCGCGCGCCCCAGATCGGCCGTCCCGCGCACCGGTTCCGCCGTCAGCAACTTAAACAAATCCGCCTGCGCGCCCGTCCCAACGCGCGGTCCGATCTTCTTCCGCAACGAACCCAGCAGCGCATCGTCGCCCGCCTGTGCCGCCGCCGTCGCCAGCCGCAACGCCACGCGCCGCTGCGAATCGTCCAACGCGCCCTCGGCCGGGATCAGACGCGCGGCGAGCGCCACCAGCGCGTCCTTCGCGGCCGGCCAGTCCTTCGCCTTTTCGAAGATGGCGGCGCGGGTTTCCTCGGCCTCCTGCGTGTTCACACCGGTCAGTAACTCCGCCGCGCTTTTCATGTCGCCGCGCTTCGCAGCGACCCGCGCGGCGATCGTGGCCCGCCGCTCGCGCACCGGCACCGGCATGTCGGCGGAATTCGATTCGCTCAGCGCCAGCAGCGCGCCGTCGCCATCGCCCTCGTTCAACCGCAGCGTGGCCAGAGTCGCCCCGAACCCCGCCCGCGCCGGCCCGATCGGCGCCGCGCGCAGCAGCTTCGACAACACGGGATCGGCCCGCTTCGGCAGATCGAGCGCCATCAGCTTGTCCGCGAGACGCGCGCGCATCGGTTCGCCGTCCGGCCCATCGGCGAGCAAATCGGCGTTTTCCTCCAGCAGCCCGATCAACTCCGTGGGCGGCATGGCATCGACCGTGGGATCCTTTGGCAGCGAGGCGAACGCCTCCTTCATCTGCCGGTCGATCTCCGCGGCGCGGGAAGGAAAATCCGCCTTCGCCCCGCGCAACACCGCGAACACCTGCCGCCAGGCGCCTTCCTGCCGCCGCAACTCGGCGATCCGCCGCCGCAGCGCCAGGTCGCGCCCATCGCCGCGCCAGGCATAGAGCAGTTTTTCCAGCGCCGTCGCGGCGCCCTTGGCATCCAACTGCCCCATGGCGAGGCGCAGTTCCACCGCGCGGGCGGCGGCGCGCGCGTGATCCAGTTGCGACCGCGACATCGTCAGCGCCTGAAACCCCTTCAACGCCTCCTCATTCTTCCCCTGGGCCTGCAACGACAACGCCCTTGCGTAAGCGAGCCGGGGATCGTCCGGACGCTGCGACAACAATCGCGCGGCGGCCGCCGGCTCTCCGCCGAGAATCATCGCCTCCAACGCGGGCGCCAGGAAATGGCGGCGCAACTCCTCTGGGTAGGTGAACAGCAGCGCGGCGGTGCCGGCCAGGATCGTGGCGGCGGCGGGCGAGCCTTCGTCCAGAGCGGCGAGGCGCAGCGCGCGCCACATCGCCACTTCGTCGGTGCCGGTCAAACGTGGGTCGTCGAGCCCGCCGGCCTCGTTCGGCCGTCCCGCCAAAAGCGCGGCGATCCCGGCGAGTCCCGCGGCGACGGACGAGGCGGCTTCCTTCGGATCGTCGCGCGCGGCGATGCGCAAGGCGGTCTGGGCTTCGACGCCGAATCCCAGCGCGATCTGGTTTTGCGCCAAGGCGCGGCGCATCGGACCGCGGCCCAGCGGCGGGGTGGTGGCGGTGGCGATCGCCTGTTGGCGCAGGCGCGCGGTCAGGCTTTCGGTCGATTGACCCGGAAATTCGAAGCGCCGTGTGAGGCGGGCGGCTTCCAGCATGGCCTCCGGCATCGGCGGCGCGGGGGAGACCACCAGCCCGGACGGCGCGCCGGAGAGCACGAACCCCGTGGGCACGGCGCGCAGCGAAAGGGCGTCGGACAGCGGTTCGACGACCAGGCCCTGACCGGTTTCCGGCAGCGAGAATTCCGGCCAGCGGCGTTCCACCGCGACTCCCTGACCCGGTTTGCGTTGGGTCGCCACCAGCAAGGTCCCGCCGGTCACGGGGTGGACGATGCTCACGACCTGGCCCGGTGCCTCCGCCGCGAAGGTCGCGAGACCCTTGGCGAAGACCGGTAGAAGGGCGGCGGGCCGTGGCGCGGCGGCGACGACGGAGATAAGCCAGGCGTCCTTCGTCCGGGTCAGCAGCGCCGCCTGGCCGGGTTGCGGTGTCAGGCGAATGGAGGTCGCCGCCGGGTGAATCGTGGCGACGGCGGTGCCGAACATCGGATCGTCGCGCACCGAAGCGAGGTCGATCGGGCGCCGCTCGTCGAACACCACATAGGTATGGGGGCCGCGCGCGAACAAAGCGGCGCCAACGGGTTCGCCGAATGGCACGCGCAACGCCGGGCCGGTCAGGCCGGGGGGCGGGCGGGTCTTGGTCGCGATCAACGCGACGGGACCGGATGGAGGAACGCCGCGGACCGCCGGCCAGGCCTGCTCTGGCTCCAGCGGCGCGACCGGCCCTCCCGCGGTTTTGTCGCCCGGCGCCTGGTCCGGGGGCGCGGATGGGTCGGGCGCGGAAGGGGCTGGCACGGAGGGGGCTGGCACGGTGTCCGGCGGTTGCGGCGCGGCGGCCGCGCGCTGTTCGGCGGGCGGCGGCTCCGCTTTCGCCGGTTCGATCTTCGGGGGCGGCGGGTCCGGCGGTTTCGCGGGGGGATCCGGTGGGACCGGCGTCAGCACCGGCGGCCCGGTTTCCGTTTGGGCGCGGGCCGGCACGGGCGGCGGCGCGGGCGGGGGAAGCGGCCGCGGCGGCTCGGGAGCGGCCGGCGCTTCGGGCGGCGGCGCGATGGACGCCGCCAAAGGGGAGGTCACG
>CANJJS010000178.1 GCA_947474705.1 Acetobacteraceae bacterium
AATGACGGCGGCGGATTTCGGCAATCGTATCCATGTACAACACCCCAGACTCTCCAGCATAAACGCCGGAGGATCGCACGGACCGGGGTGGAAACTATTGGACGCTGTTTACCCCCGGAATCTGGAAAGGTTTGCACGCTGTTTTACATCCCTGGGCGACGAACTCCCGGTCCTCGACGGCCCCAACCGCCGTATCCGCTGGATCGGCCACCGCACCGTCCGTCCCGAAACACACCCGCGCCCCGAGGACATGCGTCCCGTGCGCGTCCGCGCCGGCGCCTTCGGTCCGGGCGTGCCGCATTCCGACCTTTTACTAAGCCCCGATCACGCCGTGTTCGTGGACGATGTTCTCATTCCCGTTCGTTATTTGATCGACGACGTGTCCATTGTTCAGGAACCGGCGGACACCGTCACCTATTACCACATCGAACTGGAAGACGAGACCGGCGCCCCTGTGCACGAAATCGTGCAAGCCCAGGGCCTGACGGTGGAAACATACCTGGAGACCGGATTTCGAGACTCCTTCGCCAACAATGGCACCACCCGTCTGTTCCCCGCCTTCGCCCCGCCGCCGAACGCGGTGGCCCAGGCGTGGGAGGCCCGGGGCAGGGCGCCGCTGACGGTGCGCGGTCCGGCGGTCGAGGCGGCGCGCGCCCAAATCGCCGCGTTCAGGCAAAGCCGCCTGGCCCGCGCGGCCTGATCCCCGCCCGCCGCGCCTCGCCGCGGCACCACGGCCTTCAAGCGCCGCTTCGGCGGCATACATCCGTGCCGCCGCACCCCTTGCCACGAAGTGTAACCTTGGCTACATTCTACAGCCAGGGATGCAAAACCTTGCCTGGGCTGTAAGCCCGCCCGCCCATGGACCCCCACGCCATGGGCCGCGGCACAACCGGACACGGCGCGCCTCCCGCCCCATCCACGCCCCGAGGGCCCAGGCCCCCGGACTAGAGAGAGCAGGGCATGCATGAGCGACGCCGTTATCCGGACGACGGACTATCTCCCCGAGGCGAACTCGGCGACCGGACGCGCCATTCGCGCGGGCCAGGCGGCGCTACGCGGCGAACGTAAGGGCGCGCGCGGGTTCCTGCCTTTCGCCGGACCCGCCATCGTCGCCTCCGTCGCCTATATGGATCCCGGCAATTTCGCCACGAACATCCAGGCCGGCGCGCGGCACGGCTACACATTGTTGTGGGTGGTCGTCGCCGCCAACCTGATCGCGATGCTGTTTCAGGGCCTGTCGGCGCGGATCGGCATTGTCACGGGCCACAGCCTCGCCAGCCTGTGCCGCATCCATTTTCCGCGTCCGGTCAGCCTCGCGATGTGGGGGATCAGCGAAGTCGCGGCCATGGCCACCGATCTCGCGGAGACCGTCGGCGCCGCGATCGGGATCAGTCTGCTGACCGGCCTGCCGCTTCTCTACAGCCTCACCCTCGCGATGGTCCTCACCTGGGCTTTGCTCAGCCTGCAATCCCGCGGTTTCCGGCCGCTGGAGCTGATCATCGCGGGGTTCGTGGGGTTGATCGGGCTTTGCTACCTGATCGAACTGCTGATCAGCCCGCCCGACTGGCGCCTGTTCGCCTGGCATGCCGTGGTGCCCGAACTGCGAAACGCCGACGCGGTGACGCTGGCCGTCGGCATCGTCGGCGCCACCGTCATGCCGCACGCGATCTACCTGCACTCCGCGCTGATGGCGGGCCGCATGCCCACGGCGACTCCGGCCGAAACCGCCGGGGTGCTCCGCCGCTCCAATATCGAGGTCGCGATCGCCCTTGGCTTCGCCGGCATGGTTAACATCGCGATGGTCACGATGGCCGCCTCGATGTTCAATCCGGCGCACCCGGAGGTCGCGGAAATCGAAACCGCCTACCAGACGCTGCTGCCGCTGATGGGCGGATTCGCGGCGATGGTGTTCATGGCCTCGCTGCTGGCGTCGGGCGTGTCGAGCTCGGTCGTCGGCACCATGGCGGGCCAGACGATCATGGGCGATTTCCTGTCGTTCCGCACCCCGCTTTGGGTCCGCCGTGTCGTCACCATGGCGCCGGCCTTCGCGGTCGTCGCCATCGGCGTCAACCCGACCGAAGCCCTGGTCATGAGCCAGGTCGTGCTGAGTCTGGCGCTGCCGGTGCCCATGATCGCGCTGATCGTGCTGGTGTTCCGTCCCGGCCTGATGGGGGTCTTTCTGCCGGGCCGGACGACCCGTATCGCGGCGATCGCCGGAACAATGGTTGTGCTGGCGCTCAACATGGTGTTGTTGGCCGCAACCGCCGGGAGCTGACCCGGCGCCCGCTCCGGCGCGACAACCGGAGTCGGTCACGAGGATCCGGCCGCGCGCGATGGCAGACCCAACGTCCAGACCGATGCCGGACGAACCGGATCAGGCGATCCGCTTCGGCAAGGCGCGCACGGCGCAGTCCGGCGCGCTGCTGGAAGATTATGTCGAGCTGATCTCCGACCTACACGCGCAGAACGGCGAGGCCCGCCCAACCGACATCGCCCGCCGACTCGGCGTGTCCCATGCCACCGTCATCAAGACCATCGGCCGGCTGAAGCGCGAGGGGCTTGCTGTCGCGAAACCCTACCGCGGCGTGTTTCTCACGGAGCCTGGCGAGAGCCTGGCCGACCGCGTGCGTGCCCGGCATCGGGTCGTGGTCGATCTGCTGTTGGCCGTGGGCGTGCCCGCCGAGGCGGCTGAGCTGGACGCGGAGGGAATCGAGCATCACGTGTCCGATATCACGCTCGCGGCGTTCGCGCGGTTTCTGGAGGGGAAGGGCGGATAGCTCGTTTTCCGGGTAATTCTGAATCGAAATACAACTTATACGAGAAATTCACGCGACGACGTGTCTCGCGTTCACACCTCGTTAACCTTCTTGCGCCATCCTACCAGTGTCCGCGGCAGGAGGGCTCGAGACATGCCAACGCTGGAAATCACGACCAGGCTGGGGTGCGCGCTGGCGTGCCGGTTCTGTCCGCAGGATCGTCTCGTCAAATCCTACCCGTCCGGGGAGAGCCGTCAGCTTTCGCTCGCGGATTTCCGGTCCGTTTTGGCGAAGGTGCCCAAACATGTGCGAATCGACTTTTCGGGGATGGCGGAGCCTTGGTTGAACCCCGAGGCGACGGAGATGGCGGTGCTGGCGTTCGAAAATCGACCGAAAGTCGCGATTTACACGACGTTGCAAGGCATGAAGCCGGACGACGCGGCGATGCTGCTGACCCGTTTCGGCCATCGGATCGGTCCTGAAACCCCTTGGGTGATTCATTTGCCCGATAACGAAGGCAACATGACGGGCTGGCGTCCCTCCGACGAATACTTCCGGAGTCTGGGCCATTTCGTGGCGTTTCGCCGGGACAACGATCGGGGGCCGATGTTTTTGACGATGAGCCGGACCGGGGCATTGGCGGAACCCTTGCGTTTCGCGTTTCCGGGTAAGCTGGATCCCTTTGTCGGCATTTCGCGGGTGGAGAATCTGGACCGCGCGGATTTCTCGCCGGGCCGGTTGCTGGCGCCGGTGTGGCACCGGGACGCGGTGCTCTGCGGCTCGACGCCGTTCTTCGACCACAACACGATGCTTCCGAACGGCGATGTCGTGCTGTGCTGCATGGATTACAGCCGCCGCCATGTGCTGGGAAACCTGCTGCGGCAGGACTATGGCGATTTGTTCTCGGGCGCGGAAATGGGCCGGATCAGGGTTGGCGCCATGGGGGTCAACGACGACAACGACGAGCTGATTTGCCGGAAGTGCCATAACGCGGTGTGCCTGACCCAGGGCGCCGATACCCATTGGCGGCTGCGCCGGGATGGGATGTGGAGCGGGCGGACCGATCCCGCCGGCGACGCGCGGGACCAGAGGGGCACGCCCAGAGCGATCGTCTGACCGGGCTCGCCCCTGTCGCCGCGCCGCGATCCCGGTTATGCGCGGCGGCATGATTTCATCGCCTGACACCCCCCCGGGTCTGGGGATTATCGCCGGCGGCGGCCCCTTGCCGGGCCGGGTCGCCACCGCCGCGGCCGCGGCCGGCCGCGCCGTCTTCATTGTCGCGCTCGAAGGTTTCGCCGACTCCGCCGTTGTTGGCGGCTGGCCGCACGAATGGATTCGCCTGGGGCGCGCCGGCCGTATGGTCACCGCGATGAAGGATGCCGGCTGCGCCGATGTCGTCATGATCGGACCCATCCGCCGTCCCTCCTTCCGCGACCTGCGTCCGGACATGGAAGCCGCCAAAATCGTCGCGCGCATCGGCCGGGCCGCGTTCCTTGGCGACGACGGGTTGCTGTCGGCGATCGTGCGGGTGCTCGGCGAGGAGGGGTTCCGGGTGCTCGGCGCGCATGAAATTCTCGAGGCGGCTTTGGGGCCGGTGGGGCTGCTGTCGCGGATGGGACCGGACGCGGACGCCACGATCGATATCGGGCGCGGCATCGCCATCGCCCGTGCGCTCGGTGCCGCCGATGTGGGGCAAGGCTGTGTCGTCAACACCGGCGTCGCTGTCGCGGTGGAGGCGGTCGAGGGCACCGACGCCATGTTGGCCCGCGCCGGAGAACTGACGCGCGCGCTCGGCCTGAAAGCCCCGGGCGGGGTTTTGGTCAAAGCGGCGAAGCCGGGACAGGACCGCCGCGTCGATCTGCCCACCATCGGCCCCGACACGATTCGCAATGCCGCCGCCGCGGGGCTGTTGGGCATCGCCTATGAATCCGGCGGCACGATCCTGGCGGATCGCGACACCTGTATCGCGCTCGCGGACAAACTTGGGCTATTCCTGCTGGGGTTGGACCCTGAGACCACTTCGAACCGGAGTTGAGACACCATGAGCCAGTTTCTGCACACCATGATTCGCGTCGGCGATCTGCAAAAGAGCGTCGATTTCTACTGCAAAGCCTTCGGCATGAAGGAAATCCGCCGCCGCGACGTGCCCGACGGTAAATACACCAATGTCTTCATCGGCTATGGCGAGGATACCGATCACACGGTGATCGAGATGACCTATAACTACGGCGTCGAGAAGTACGAGATGGGCACGGCGTTCGGTCACCTCGCGGTGGGCGTGCCGGATGTGGCGAAGGCGTGCGAGGTCGCCGCCGCCGCCGGCGGCACGATCACGCGTCCCGCCGGTCCCGTGAAGTTCGGCACGACGATCATCGCGTTTGTGAAGGACCCGGACGGCTACGCGATCGAACTCGTGCAGCGTCCCTGAGATTTTGGGCGCGTCGTCCGGGATTCCGGGCGGCGCGTTTTTTTTGACGTGTCGCGCGGCTTCGATGCGCTGGGGTCGTCCGGTCCGGTGGTGGTGAGACCGCCGCCTCCGCTTTGTCTGGGCTTGCCGCCACGGGAACGCCGATCACCCCAGACCGATCGCCTCCGCGATCCGCCGCCGTATATCGGCCAAATCCTCGGCCGAAACACGCGATTCCGTCGCCGCGACCCGGCGGGCGGACACCGCCGTGACTGACGGCGCGAGCGCGTAACACCGGCTCTCGCACCCATTTTCCGGCGTCGGATCGATCGCCGTCGACAGGCCGGGAATGGCGAGGCGCGCGTCGCCGGTCAGTGGCACGACGATGACATTGGGATAATCTGGGTCGAACAGCCCGGTGTCCTCGACGACCACGGCGGGCCAGCGCTTGTTCGGTTCTCGCGGTAAGGCGCCGCCTCGCCAGTCCACGACGACAATGGCGCCGGGCGGGAAGCGGGCCAATCAGGGCGCCTCGGTGCCGGGCGTACCCCAATCTTCCATGAAAGCGCGCGCGTCCGGATCTATGGCGGCATGGCGCGCGACGGCGGCGCTGTCCGCCCGGATTTTGGCGCGGCGGACCTCGCGGGCCGCCTCGGCCGCCAGACGCCGCAAATACGTCGCCAGCCCAATCCCCTGCGCCTGGGCGTCCACTTCCAGTGTCTCACGGACGCCTGGGTCGAGACGGATCGAAACTGCCGCGGTCATTTTGAACGCTCCTTGGGTAGGATGAATGCCGTCTATGTATCGCATCCGCGGAGTACATGCAAGGCATTCACGCGTCGCGGCTCGCGTCCAGCGCCGCCTGCAACATCCAGCTCGCGGCGAACCGGTCCACGGCCTCGGCGCGCTTTTTGTGGCTGAGATCGGCTTCCTCGATCAGGAACCGGTTCGCCGCGACACTCGACATGCGTTCGTCGAACATCGCCGTGGGCAGGCC
>CANJJS010000179.1 GCA_947474705.1 Acetobacteraceae bacterium
CCAGGGGGGCGATGCCAGCGGGGCGATACCAGCGGCACAATCCCAGCGGAGCGATCGCGCCATGCCGGGGGAGGCTGTCCCAGCTCCGCGAAAAATGCTTTAGGGTGCCGCTTCAGACGAAACCCCCGGCACGGGCCGGACTCTGACAGGAAAGCACACACGGCCATGAATCTGACCTCCGGACTGATCGGCGCGGAAACCAAAGGCCCCATCGGCTGGCTGATCTGGGACAACCCTTCCAAGGTGAACGCCCTGTCCCCGGGCATGTACGAAGACGCGCAGACCGTCATCGACGCCTATATCGCCGATCCCGCCATCAAAGTCGTGGTCATGCGCGGGTCCGGCCGCAAGGCGTTCATCTCCGGCGCCGACATCAAGAGCTTCGACAAAACCCGCTCCAGCCCGGAAGCGATGAAGGCCTCGGCGGAGGCCCCGGCGAAACTGCGCCGCACCATGCTGGACATGGAAAAGCCGTTGATCGCGATGATCTACGGGTATTGCCTTGGCGGCGGTCTGGGCATGGCGTTGAACGCCGACATGCGCTTCGCGTCGCCCGACGCGCAGTTCAGCGTGCCCGCGGCGTTGCGCGGTATCGCCTACGCGCCCTCCGGCCTGAAGCAACTGGTCGATCTGGTCGGGCCCAGCGCGGCGAAGGACATCATGTTCTCGGCGCGCCGGCTGAAAGCGGACGAGGCGCTGCGCATCGGCCTGATCAACCGCGTCGTCGATGCCGAGGAACTGGAAGCCAACACGATCGCCTACGCCGAGGTCCTGGCCGCCAACGCGCCCTTGTCCATGCGCGCGTCGAAATACTTCATCAACCAGCTCGGGCTGGAACGGTCGCAGCGCGACGAGGCCCGGATGGAAGCGATGCAGCGGGAGGCCGAGGCCAGCGAGGACTTCAAGGAAGCCACGCGGTCCTTCGTCGAGAAGCGCAAGCCCAACTTCCAGGGCCGCTGAAACCGGACGCCGGAGCCTGAGGGCTCCGGCGTTTTTTTCTCAGAACGTAATCGCCGTCCGCAGGCCGATCAGCAACGCATCGCCAATCGCGCGCGTGGGCGAGACCGGGTCGGGCACGCCTCCGCCGGGACGGACAATCCATTGCAGATCCGGCTGGATCGTCATCCACCCCGTCGCCTGGAACAAATAGGTCAGTTCGAACACCGTTTCCCCGTCCCGGATCGGCCGTAGGCCTCCAACGGCGAAGGCGGCGGCGTCCTGGTCCAGTCCGCGCGCGCCATTGCCGAGCGCGGCATGGGCGACGCCCAGACCCAGCGAGTCAGACTCACGGCCCGGAATCGGGCCTTTCCAGGTCACACCGCCGTTGATGTAAAAGCCGACCGGCGCCCGGTCGCCCTGTGTGGCCATGACACGGCCGAACACGCCGATCCCCTGGTCTTTCGTTTTGCCGGTTTTCCAGATCATTTGGTCGGCGCCCACATAGCCTCCCATGAAGCCTCTGAGACGCCGGGCGGCCCCGTTGCTGGCGGGATTGGCCAGCGACAACCCGTCGGTGCCGAGACGCTGATCCAGGAAAATCCCGTTATGCAACCAGGCGCCGACACGGTACGTGCCGGGCAGCCCGGCGCCGTCCGGCGCCTGGTTCAGGGCGTACTGCGCCTCGGCGATGGCGAAGAAACTGTCGCGCAGCGAGAAGAACAGCCCGTTGCCATTGCGGACCTGCGGGTCGTTCGCGCCGGGTCCCGCCGGATTGCCGGCGAACACCGCGGCCAGCAGCGAAATCTCACCGGTCGGTTGCAGCTTCAGCCGCACGCCGGGCGCCGCCAGCGGATAGGCCGGCCCGCCGGACGGCAGATCGTTGCCGAGCAGTGCCGGAAACCCAAACGTGCTGTTCATGAACAACGGGTTGGCGGACGCGAAGCTGTAGCCATTGGGTTCGTCCGGCCCGGCGTTCTGGCCGTACTGCGACAGCAGAAACTCGTCGTCGGCGCGCATCTGCCCGATCCGGACGGAGAATTTGCCATCGAACAGCTTCTGTTCGAAGTAAGCATCGTAGAGCCGGGTGGCGCGCGTGGCCTCAAAATTGCTCACGGTGTTCAGACCGGCGCCGACCAGGTTCGCGGAGGCGCCTCGCCCATGGATCTGCAACGCGGAAACCAGGATCGACCCGCCCTTCCAGCCCGCGAGCTTTTCCAGATCGACGGTCAGCGTCGCCTGCGTGACGCCTTCGTAGACCGTGCCCCGCCGGATGCCGCCGCTCACGGTCCCCAACACCTCGCTGGTTTCCAGGACCTGCAAACCGATCCCCTTGGCGGCGAGGCTCGCGCGCAGGCCGAACGGATCGCCCAGCAGGTTCGGACGGCTCCAGAAATCGGGCTCTGGCGCGGGCGCTTCGGCCGCCAAGGCGGCACCCGCCCAGACGCATAGAAAGGCGGCGAGGGAGCGCCGCATGTTCGATTGCATTTTCGCGTATCTCCTTAAAAGCGCCACGTCACGCGGCAAGGCGGTTTTCCGCGCCGTCGCTGGTCTGGATCGACCGCAGCATCCGGGCGATCGTCTTCAGGGCATCCGGATCCTGCCCAAACGAAATTCCAATAACTCCCCCCTGGGCTCGCACCACCCGGCCGCACACCTCCCCTCCCGTGGGAAACGCAATCAGGACGGGATCGCCCGTGTTCAGGCGAATATCCGCGGTCAGAGAAACCCCGCCCAGACAGACATCGCGGACCGGCGCGGAGATATCCTCCCGGTCCGGGATCCGCAGTACCACGCGGGCGCCGCCGCCGGGAATACGTTCGTAGGAACGCCGTTCGTCGGACGTCCCGCTGGACATCGCCGTCAGGAAGTCGTGGACTTCGGCGCGGAGCGTATCGGATGTCTGGCCCACGGTCTCCGCGGCGGTCAGCACGCCCTGGCTGACGGTGTTGGAACGGGTGGCGATCGTCAACACGAGTTCCATGGCTTCCGCCGCGGCGCTGGTCGCCACGGTGACGCTTTGCACGCTGCAACTGATTTCCCGCGTCGCCGCGGCCTGTTGTTCCACCGCCGCGGCGATGGCGGTCGCGACGGATTCCACCTGTCCGATGGCGAGGCCGACATCGCGGACCGCGCCGACGGCTTCCTCCGTGGCGGCGCGAATGGCGACGATTTGCTGGCCGATCTGTTCCGTCGCGCGCGCGGTCTGTCCGGCGAGGCTCTTCACCTCCCCGGCGACCACGGCGAAGCCTTTGCCGGCGTCGCCCGCCCTCGCCGCCTCGATGGTCGCGTTCAACGCCAGCAGATTGGTCTGCCCGGCGATGTCCGAGATCAGCCGCACGACCTCGCCAATCCGCTCCGCCGCCTCCGCCAGGCCCGCCACTTTCCGGTCGGTTTCCCCGGCCCGGTCCACGGCCTGAGAGACCGCCATGGTGACGTGCGCCACCTGCTGGCTGATCTCGCCGATACTCGCGGCCATTTGTTCCGCCGCGACGGCCACCGTGTTCAGATCCCGCGACGAGGTGTTCGCGCCATCCGCCGCGCCCGCCGTGCTTTCGCTGGTCCGGCGCGCCGCGTCCGACATTTCCGTCGCGGCCGCGCGCATTTCGGTGGCGGATTTCACCAGGCTTCCCATGACCCCGCCGATGGAGGCGCCGAAGTCGTTGGTATGCCGGTCCATCGCCACCTGGCGGCGTTCCCGCGCCGCCCGTTCCGCTGCTTTCGCGGCTTCCATCCGCTGGTTTTCCAGGGCGTTCTCCTTGAACACCGCCACGGCTCGCTCCATCGCCCCGATCTCGTCGGAACGAACGTGGGCCGGCAGTTCCACGGTCAGATCGCCCTCGGCCAAGGTCGCCATGGTTTTGGAAATGGCGCCGATCGGACGCGTGATGCTTCGCGCGATCAGGACGATCAAAACCCCCAGGACCAACACGGACACAACGAAAACAATTTCCGAGTTCGTGGTGGCGGCCACCGCCTCGCTCCGGACCCGGTCGCTGATGTTCGCGAGGTCCTCGGCAATCGCGTCGTCAATACCACCATGCAGTCCCGCCAGCCGGGTGGCCATCTCCGTCAGGGCCCCCGTCATCGTCGCGAAGTTGGACTCCGTGCCGCGCGCCGCGACCAAATCCGGCAAATCGGTTTTCGCCACGCTGGCCATCTCGCGGCCCAGCGCCAGTGCCTGCGTGACATCGGCCGCATTTAGATAATCCAGCGACCGCGCGGCGAGACGTTCGGTCAGATCGTTGGTCTTCTCGATCTGCTCGTTCATCGCCTCCGTCAGTTCGGTGGAAATTTTCCCTTGGGAGCGGTTGGAAACCGCTTCGTGAAATTTGGCCAGGAAGGCCTGGCGGCTTTGAATCATGCGGGTCGACAGCACTTTATTGCTCTGCGTCACCCGCGCCATGTCGTTGAAGCGGCTGACATGCCAGCCGCTTACGACGGAGATGAGGCTGGCGGCACTGAGTGCCGCCAGCGCCACCACCCCGAGGACGATGAGCTTGTTTTTGATCGTGAAAACCATGACCATACCCAGATATTGCAATGGCGGGCGTACCCCAGTCCGCGGGTCTTCGGGCCGTCGCGGACGGTCAGCGTTGCAATTTTCCGGTCAGTTTCTCGTATGGGCTGTGCGCGTCGTTGTCGCACTTCTTCGACAAATCGGCGTCGTGTTTCAGCAGACATTGGTAGATGGCTTCCTCGCCGCCCTTTTCCTTTACGCCCTGGCACCATTTGCCGATTTCGGGCTGGCAGACACTCCAGTCGACCTTGTCGGCATGGGCGGCGGAGGAGATCAGAGTGGCGACGGATACAATCGCGAGATAACGGCGCATAACGGAGACTCCCAACAGAATAACATGAGGGCCGCCGATCAATCGTCTGTTCAGTCCAGAGTTAGCCTCTGGACCTGGCATTGATTGGACGATTGCTTCGCGGCCTGGGGAGACTTTAGGCGGGAGAATTTAATGACCGGTTAATGCGCGGCGTGTTTTTTTGGCGAATTGATTTCTCGCAAGCGGGACGGTCCTCATTTTGGCCGTCGTTGTCCCCCACTCGCTATCTCCCGCCTACGCGGGGGGAGCCCGATAGGGGAACCGGACGTGCCAGACGGGCGGATTCGTGCCGCTCCCGGTCCCCCGATCAAGTCGGGGGATGACGAAAACAAGCTGACCGACGACGAAGACGAGATGACCGACGGGGAAGACGAGGTGACCGACGGCGAAAAAATGATGGCTGAAGCCAAGATTAAGGATTTCTGGTCCTCACGGACCGGCGTTGTTCGCCCCGCCCTTGCCCGCCGCGAAGCGCACCGCTTCTTCCGCCGCCCGCACCAAAGCGCGTGCCTTTTGCCTTGTTTCCTCAAACTCCGCTTCGGGTTCGGAATCCGCGACGATGCCGGCGCCGGCCTGGACGTACATGGTGCCGTCTTTCACCAGCGCCGTGCGCAGGCCGATGCAGGTGTCCATGGTGCCATTGGCGGCGAAATAGCCGATGCAGCCGGCGTAGATGTTGCGCCGGTCGGGCTCCAGTTCCTCGATGATTTCCATCGCCCGGACTTTTGGCGCGCCGGACAGGGTGCCCGCCGGGAACCCGCCGATCAGCGCGTCCAGCGCGTCCAGCCCCTCGGCGATATGGCCTTCGACGTTGGAGGAGATGTGCATAACGTGGCTGAACCGCTCGATGACGAAGCTTTCGGTGACTTTCACCGAGCCGATGGCGGAGACCCGGCCCACATCGTTACGGCCAAGGTCGAGGAGCATCAGGTGCTCGGCGCGTTCCTTGGGGTCGGCGAGGAGTTCTTTTTCCAGGGCCAGGTCTTCTTCGCGAGTGGCGCCGCGGCGGCGGGTGCCAGCCAAGGGGCGGATAGTGACGGTGTCGTCGCGCAGCCGCACCAGGACTTCGGGCGAGGAGCCGACCACCGAGAAGCCGCCGAAATCGAGGTAGAACAGGAAGGGTGCCGGGTTGATCCGCCGCAGCGCGCGGTAGAGCGAGAAGGGGGGCAGCGCGAAGGGGACGGCGAAGCGTTGGCTGATGACGATCTGAAACGCGTCCCCCGCGG
>CANJJS010000180.1 GCA_947474705.1 Acetobacteraceae bacterium
AGCGTCTGCGTGCCCTCGCCACGCGCGGGGGACATTGTCCGCGCGCTGGGCGAACAAGGCGTGCTGGCATGGAACGGACAAGGCAGAGTACGCTTCAGCTTCCACGGCTATAACACCGCCGCGGACGTCACCCGCGCCACGGCGGCGTTGCGCTCGGTGTGGGAGTGACCCGGCGGGGTGCCGCCTGGAAGCGCTGGGGCGCTGCCCCAGACCCCGCGGGGGCTTTGCCCCTCGACCCCACCAGGGCGGGGGCCCTGGACCCATTTGGTTGGGGTGTTTGAAGAAGGGGGGCCATCCGTGACGTATCAACGTCCGAGTAGGCCCCCCTTCTTCAAACACCCCAAAGAGACGGCATCCAAGGCCCTGCCTTGGCGGGGTCGAGGGGCGCGCCCCCGTGGGGTCCGGGGCAAAGCCCCGGCGTTCCCATGCGGCACCCCGTAGGGTCCTCGCCGCGCGGCGTTACTCCACGGTGACGGATTTCGCGAGGTTGCGGGGTTGGTCCACGTCGGTGCCTTTTAGGACGGCGACGTGGTAGGCGAGGACCTGCACCGGTATCGCGTAGAGGATGGGTGCGACGAAGGGATCGACAGTCGACAAAATCACGGTTTTGGTGGCGATGCCCTGGAGTTTGGCCGCCCCGGCCTCGTCGCTGAAGACGATGACCTGGCCGCCGCGGGCCGCGGCTTCCTGAAGGTTCGAGGCGGTTTTTTCGAACAGCGGGCCGGAGGGCGCGATGGCGATGACCGGTACGGCGGAATCGATCAGGGCGATGGGGCCGTGTTTCATTTCGCCGGCGGCGTAGCCCTCGGCGTGAATATAGCTGATTTCCTTCAGTTTCAGCGCGCCTTCGAGGGCGATGGGGTAGCAATTGCCGCGGCCCAGAAACAGCACGTCGCGGGCTTTGGCGACGAGTGCCGCGACTTCCTGGATGGCGGCGTCTTTTTCCAGCACCTCGGCGGCGCGCGCGGGGACTTCCAGCAGCGCATGGGTCATCGCCGCCTCTTGTTCGGCGCTGATGGCGCCCCGGGCGCGCCCGGCCGCCAGCGCGAGGCAGGCGAGGACGGAGAGCTGCGCGGTAAAGGCTTTCGTGCTGGCCACGCCGATTTCCGGACCGGCGACGGTTTCCAGGATCGCGTCGGATTCCCGCGCCATGGAGCTTTCGGGCACGTTGACGATGGTCAGAACTTTCTGGCCTTGCTCGCGCAT
Organism: Acetobacteraceae bacterium; assembly: GCA_947474705.1. Taxonomy (GTDB): domain Bacteria; phylum Pseudomonadota; class Alphaproteobacteria; order Acetobacterales; family Acetobacteraceae; genus Rhodopila. Next base: position 1,207 of record CANJJS010000180.1, read on the forward strand.
GTAGCGGAGGGCCGCCAGCGTATCGGCGGTCTCGCCGGACTGGGAGACGAGCAGGCCGAGCCCGCCTTCGGGCATCGGCGGCGTCCGGTAGCGGAATTCGGAGGCGACGTCGCCGTCCATGGGGATGCGCGCCATCGCCTCGAACCACCAGCGGCCCACGAGGCCGGCGTAAAAGGCGCTGCCGCAGGCGCTCATGGTGATGCGGGGCAATGTCGAAAAATCGATGCCGAGGTCGGGCAGGGTGACGGCGCGTGTCGCGGGATTGACCATCCGGTGGAGGGTATCGCCGATGACGGCGGGGTGTTCGTGGAGTTCTTTCTCCATGAAATGGCGAAAATTGCCTTTGCCGATGGCGGCGCCGGTTTGTTTTGTCAGTTTGATTTCGCGCTGAATTTCCCCGCCGTCCATGTCGAAGAATTTCGCGCCGGTACGGCTGACCACGGTCCAGTCGCCATCGTGGAGATACGCGATGCGGCGGGTCAGCGGCGCCAGCGCCAGGGCGTCGGAACCGATGAACATCTCGTCCTCGCCGAAACCGACGGCGAGGGGGGCGCCGTTCTGCGCGGCGACCATCAGTTCGGGGTGGCCGGCGAAGATCATGGCCAAGGCATAGGCGCCTTCCAGGCGTCGGAAGGCGGCACCGGCGGCTTCGACGGGCGCCATGCCCTGTTTCAGATGGAGGTCGACGAGCTGGGCGACGGTTTCGGTGTCGGTCTCGGTGCAGAATTCCTGTCCGAGGGCCTCCAGTTCGGTCCGCAATTCGGCGTGATTTTCGATGATGCCGTTATGGACGACGGAGACGCGCGATGTGCCGTGCGGGTGAGCGTTGTTTTCCGTGGGCGCGCCATGGGTGGCCCAGCGCGTATGGCCGATGCCGGTTGTGCCGGTCAGGGGGGTGACGCCAAGGGCATTGGACAGGTTGATCAACTTGCCCTCGGCGCGGCGGCGGTCGATGTGGCCGTTGACCAACGTGGCGATGCCGGCGCTGTCGTAGCCGCGGTATTCCAGCCGCCGCAGCGCGTCCAGCAACAGCGGCGCCGCGTCGCGGGCCCCGATAACTCCGACAATCCCGCACATCAGCCGCGTTTCCTTTTCTCGGCCGCCGCCCGCATCAGGGTGGCGCGTCCGGATTTCTGAACCTGTTTGCCGCGGGCGAGCGCGAGGGCGTTGGGTTCCACGTCCTCGGTGATGGTGCTGCCCGCCGCGACGATGGCGCCGTCGCCGACCGTCACCGGCGCGACCAGGGCGACGTCGGAGCCGATGAAGGCATGCGCGCCGATGGTCGTGCGATGTTTGAAATACCCGTCGTAATTGCAGGTGATGGTGCCCGCGCCGATATTCGTCGCCGCGCCGACGGAGGTATCGCCGAGATAGGTCAGATGGCTCGCCTTGACCCCTTCGGCAAGCTGGGAGGCCTTCACTTCCACGAAATTGCCGATATGGACGTCGCGGGCCAGGGTGGTGCCGGGACGGATGCGGGCGAAGGGGCCGATGACGCAGTCCGGTCCGATTTCGCAGCCGTCCAGGTGGCTGAAGGCGCGGATCGTGGTGCCACGGCCGATTTTGACGCCGTCGCCGAAGACGACGTTGGGCTCGATGGTCACGTCGGGTTCGAACGCGGTGTCGGCGCGCAGGAACACGGACGATGGGTCGATCATGGTTACGCCCATGTCCATCGCGGCGCGGCGGAGCCAGGCCTGCACCGTCGCTTCGGCCACCGCGAGTTCGGCGCGGGAATTGACGCCCGCGAGTTCCTCGGCCGGCGCTTCGACGGCGGCGACCCGGACATTGTCCGCGTGCGCGAGGCCGACGGCGTCGGTGAGGTAGAATTCGCGTTTGGCGTTGTCGTCTTTCACCGTCAGCAGCCAGCGGGTCATGTCGTTCGCGTTGGCGCAGAGCACGCCGGCGTTGCACAGATCGATGGCGCGTTCCGACTCGGTCGCGTCGGCCCATTCGACGATTTTCGAGACATGCCCGTCATGGGCGACGACGCGGCCGTATTTCGCGGGATCGGCGGGCCGGAAGGCCAGCAGCGCGAGGCCCGCGTCGCCCATGCGGCGGCGGTCGACCAGGCGCCGCATGGTTTCGGCGCGAATCAGGGGGTTGTCGGCGTAGAGGATCGCGACCTCGCCGGTGCCGAAATGGTCCACGGCCTGGAGGGCGGCGTGCGCGGTGCCGAGTCGCTCGGTTTGGACCACGCAGGTATGCGGCGCGGCTTCTTTGGCGACCTGGTCCATGTCCGGGCCCAGCACGACGACGATTCGGTCGAACACGGATTCGCAACTGGAAATGAGGTGGCGCAGCATCGAGCGGCCCGCGATTTGGTGCAGCGTCTTGGGCAACGCCGACTTCATGCGGGTGCCGAGTCCGGCGGCGAGGAGAATGGCGGTTGCTTGCATCCGTATAGCCTGCTTCGCTGAGGACCATCGGTTAGCGGCAGAGACTCGCCGGTGTCAAAGTCTCATGACCGGCGACCCGTTCAAATCGGATTACGGAGTACTGCAACGTGGCGCGGACCTTGCTGTTGGACCTGGATGGGACATTGGTCGACACCGTGCCGGACCTCGCTTCGGCGTTGAACCGGCTGATGGCGTCGCGGGGGCTGGCGCCCTTTGGATTCAAGGAAACGGCTGGATTCGTGGGCGATGGCGTGGCGGTGCTGGTCAAACGCGCCTTCGCCGCGCGCGGACTGACGCCCGACGAGACCGCGGTGGCGGACTTCGCCGGCGATTACGGCCTGCATGCCGCCGACGAGAGCCGGCCTTTTCCGGGCGTCCCCGAATTGCTCCGGGAGTTGGCGGCGGAGGGGTGGCGGCTGGCCGTTTGCACCAACAAGCCCGAATCGGCGGCGCGGGCGCTGCTGGATGCGTTGAACCTGTCGCCGTTGCTTTGTGCCGTTGGGGGCGGGGACAGTTTTCCGGTCCGGAAACCGGACCCTGCGCATTTGATCGCGACGCTTCAGGCCGCCGGCGGTATGCCGGACCGTGCCATAATGGTTGGCGATCATGCCAACGACGTCGTCGCGGCCAAAGGCGCGGGTGTCAAATCGGTGTTTTGCACCTGGGGTTACGGTACTCCGGCGATGGCCGAGGGCGCCGATGGCGTGGCGAACGATCTGGCCGAAATGGCGGCTCTGGTGCGGGGGATGTTGCCGGGTTGAGGCGCTGGCCCAGGCGAGGGCGCGCGGCGGGTCAGGCTCCGGTGTTTGGCCGGCCTCGGTTTTCGATCCGGGGCTTGCTTCGTCCCAACCTGACCATTGCCATCGCGGCGTCCGCCACAGGCGCGAACCAGGATTTCAGCACGCCGTCATGCGGCTGGCGCGTGTAACCGGCGAGGCCGAGTTTCAGGGTTTCGCGGCCTTTGGGCAGGTAAAGCGTGCCGAACAGCCAGTCCCAGACGGCCCAGAGTTCGGCGAAGTTCTTGTCGAGGTGGCGGGGCAGGGAACTGTGGTGGATCTGGTGTTGGGCGGGGCTGACGACGATTCGGCCGAGCACGGGGCCGAAATACAGCCAGACATGCGAATGTTGCAGCAGGTGCCCGGTCGCGAAGGTGAAGGCTGCCATCAGGTCGATGCCAAGGATCGTGGGGAAGGCGGTCTCGCCGCCGTAGAGATAGAAGGCCGGTCCCATCAGCACACCCATGGTCACGGCGCGAAAGGGGCCGAGGATGGGGCGTTCGAGGGGGTGGACGCGGGCGGCTGTGAGGGGGGTCATGCATTCCGCTGAATGGTGCAATTTGTGGATGGCCCAGAGCGGCGGAAACATGTGCGACGCCCAATGGAACAGGAAGTAGCCAAGGTCGCTGGCCAGCGAGGCGGCGAGCATGAACAGCGCGATGGCGATGGGAGTCCAGGCGGCGGGGGCTTCGTTGGGGCCGAACCCGGCGGCGAGGGCGGCGGTGATCCAGGAGGCCAGTAGCGCGGCGTTGATCCGCCAGGTCAGGTTCAGGGCGCCGCCGCCGAACAGGAGATAGTTGAAGAAGCTGAGTTTCAGGTCGACCCAGGTCGAGGGGTTGCGATAAATTTCGCTGGGGAAACAAAAACGGAAAAATCCCTCTCGCCGCCGCCGGTCGAACCACCAGACGATGGCGGCGAGGATCAGGCCCGACGCGAGTCCCCACCAGGGGAAGCGCCCGCCTTTGTCCAGCAATGGGCCGCAGGTCCACTCCGCCACGCGCCGCGGCAGAGCGGCCAAAAGGTCCGGCGAAATCCGGTGCGACCACGCATCCAACGTGCCGATCGCTTCCCAGATCGCTGTCTCCATTTTCGCCTCGCGCGCCCTTGCGATTGAGGCATATGCCAGTTCGTTCCGGTCTGGAAGGTGGGCTCGGGCGATGGGACGGTGTCTGGGGGACGAAGCTCTGGGGCGTAAATCGGCAGGCGTAAACACTGACCGGCGCCGTGCTCGCGTTGACACGTCGTCACGGTCGCCAAAGGGCGGCCATCGACGTCTGCAAGCGTCGGCGTCCTTCAGGTCGTGGATCGCCGGCTTTTGGTCCCGCCGAGAGGCAACGGTCACGCCGGCTGGCATGAAACTCCTCCGCCCGATTGCCCGGCCAGCGGTTCTCATTTTGGAAATCCCGCTGATGTCTGGCCTGGTTCAACCTCGCCGGCCATCCGATTTGTCTGAGCCAACCGGGTCCGATCGGCCACAGTTCGGGACAAAATGGTCCAAATGGCCAGCCAGGCCTGGCGGCGCGGCCCGATCTCTGACTCGATGCACGCCGTGGACCCCCTGGATCGCCTTCTGGCCTCGTTGCGCCGCTGTTGCCTGTCTCTGCCCGACCA
>CANJJS010000181.1 GCA_947474705.1 Acetobacteraceae bacterium
GCCATGGAACTGACAGCCGCCCAGCGCGCGGCGTACGAGCGCGACGGATTTCTGGTTTTTCCGGATCTTTTCTCGCGGGCCGAACTCGCGGTGCTGCGCCAGGAGGTCGCGCGGCTGGAAAACATCCACGCCGAGGAAGTGGTGCGCGAGCACACCGGCGGGGTGAAGAGTCTGTTCCGGGTGCATGAGGAAGATGGGCCCACGCGGTCCGCCCCGTTCCGGGCGCTGGTAAGGACGCCCCGGGTGTTGCGGCCGGTCCAGCAGGTGTTGGGGACGGACGAGGTTTATGTTTACCACACCAAGATCAACGCCAAACCGGCGATCGAGGGCACGCCGTGGATGTGGCATCAGGACTATAATTCCTGGAGCAAGGACGGTTGCCCGCGGCCGGACATGGCGACGTTCAATGTCATGCTGAACGATACCTCGGAGTTCAGCGGCGGGCTGTATATTATCCCCGGCAGTCACAGGCTGGGCCTGCTTGAGTCTGTTCAGGACACGTCCACATCTTATAAATTGTGGTCGATCCCGAAGGCGAAGATGGTGGAAGTGCTGCGCGCCTCCCCGCCTGCGGTGCCGGTGGTGGGACAAGCGGGGACGGCGGTGCTGTTTCATTGCAATGTGCTGCACGCCTCGGGCCACAATCTCTCGGCCGAGGACCGGTGGCATATTTACGTGTCGTGCAACGCCGTCGCGAACAAGCCGCTGTTGGGGCCGAATCCCCGGCCGGACTGGGTGGTGTCGCGTAACTGGTCCCCATTGCCGATTGAGGACGATCTGGGCGTGACGCGGGCGGCCTGACGCCGCCCGCTCCAAGGATCAGGCGATGGAGAGTTCGCGATACCCATCCGCCGCCACCTGGTCGCAGCGTTCCCGGTAGGCCGGCGCGCTGCCGCTGTACCGGGCGATGAAGCGGGTTTGTCGGCCCTCGATGTTGCTGTTGATGCCGGTCATCCAGGAATCGACTTCGTTCGACAGGAGGCCAACACCCAAAGATTTAACGTGATTGGTCCAGGATTCCACACCTTCCGCGGTGGCGGCCACGCGCGTCGCGCGGTGTTTCACGGCGTGGCGAACAACCCCGGTCACCCATTCCACGTTATATTCGATGCTGCGGGGAATATTGCCGAGCGCGGTGTGCGGTCCAATCAGCATGAGCATATTGGGAAAACTCTCGACAAGGACGCCGAGATAGGTTTTCGGGCCGCCCCGCCATTTCTCCTTCAGCGCCAGACCGTTTTCGCCGCGAATGTCGATGCGGTCGAAACTGCCGGTGATCGCGTCGAAGCCGGTGGCGTAGACGATCATGTCGAATTCGTATTCGGCGTCCGTGGTCTTAATACCCTTTTCGGCGATGCGCTCGATCGGGGTTTCCTCGATATCGACCAGCTTCACGTTGGGCTGGTTATAGACCTCGTAGTACTTCGTCTCCATCGGCACGCGGCGCGTCCCAAATCCATGATTTTTGGGGATAAGTTTTTCCGCGACCGCCTGGTCCTTCACGCGTTCGCGGATTTTCCGCGCGACGAAGGCGCTAATGGCGGCGTTGGCCTCGCGGTTGACGAGAATATCCTTGAAGTTGCCTTGCCAGATGCCAAACCCAGGCGAGGCGTAGAGATGTTCGAAAAACGCCTCGCGCTCTTCCGCCGAGACCTCGAACGTCCCGCGCGGGTCTGGCGTGTGCAGAAAGCAGGCGAATGTTTCCTGGCAACGCCTGAACATTTCGGGGTAGCCGGCGCGAATATCCTTCATTTCCTCCGGGGTTATTTTCCGGTTGTGAAGCGGCGTGCACCAGTTCGGCGTGCGCTGGAACACCGTCAGGTGGCCAACGGTTTTGGCGACTTCCTGGATGGTCTGGATGCCGGTGGCCCCCGTGCCGATCACGGCGACGCGTTTGCCCGCGAAGCTGACGGGTTCATGCGGCCAACGTGCCGTGTGGTGGGACTCGCCCTTGAAGTTTTCGATGCCCTCGATGCGCGGCATCACCGGGGCGGACAGCGGTCCGATGGCGGTGATCAGGAAGCGCGCGCGGAATTTTTCGCCGCTTTCGGTCGCGATATCCCAGCCGTTGTCAGCGTCCCGGTAATGCGCGGACACGACGCGGCTGCGAAACTGAATGTCGCGGCGGAGGTCGAACTTATCGGCGACGTGGTTCAGGTAGCTCAGGGTTTCCGGCTGCGGCGCGAAATGTTCCTTCCAGTCCCACTCCTCCAACAATTCCTTGGAGAAGGAATAGCTGTAAGAATAACTCTCGGAATCGAAACGCGCGCCAGGGTACCGGTTCCAGTACCAGGTGCCGCCGACGCCCGTGCCGGCTTCCAGCACCAGCACGCGTATCCCAAGCTCGCGCAAACGATAGAGCTGGTACATGCCCGAAATGCCCGCGCCAATGACGATGGCGTCGTAGTCCCGGACGGAGTTCGCGGTTTCGTGTGCGCCGGACATGGATCGTCGCTCCTGCTTCGTCTGTCCAAACGCTGGCCAGCCCAATTAAGCCCAGAGTATACTGGGCCAGCGCGACGGGCAACGCGGTGGACAGCGGCGGCCGGGTCGCGCATCGTCGCCCTCGGGCCGCGCGGCGCGGAAGACGTTCGCGGCCGGCGACACATGGGAGACCACGAATGATCACGATACGTCGCGGCGCGCGGCTTTTGCTGGGCCTCGCAGCGCTGGCCGCCTTCGCCGGGCCGGCGCGCGCGCAAACCCATAGCGGCACGGCCACGATCGTTTATTACGACGCGGCCGGCAACGAAAACCTGGACCCCGCGGACGCGCAGGCGGCGAGCAGTTTTTCGCAGGAAGCGATGATGGCGTTGTACGAACCGCTGGTGCGCCTCACCAACGCCGGCGAGCCCGCGCCCGGCCTCGCGCTGTCCTGGTCCATGGACCCCGGCCTGACCGTCCTGACGCTTAAGTTGCGGCCGGGGGTGACGTTTCACGATGGCGTGCCGTTCGACGCGGAGGCGGTGAAACGGAATCTGGAACGCTCGATCGGACTGGGAAACCGCGCCAGCGGAACGATCGTGGAGGCGACGCGCGGCATCGCGTCGATCGACGTCATCGGACCGCTGGAGGTCCGGTTGACCCTGAAGGCGCCGAACGCCCAAATGCCATACCATTTGGGCTTCATGTCCGGCATGATGGCCAGCCCGGCGTCGCTGACCGAAGGCGCCTATGGCGCGACCTTCAAACCGGTCGGCGCCGGTCCGTATAAAGTCAAGGTTTTTACCTCCAACGAAGTGACGGTCTTCACCCGCAACGAGAGCTATTGGGGTGGAACGAAAGACCGCCCCGCGGGCTTCGAACATCGTTACGTGCCGGATGGGCGGGCGCGGATGAACGCGCTGCGCTCCGGCCAGGGCAATATCGCGTTGATCGAACCGCGGCAGATCGCGGAGGCGAAGAAGGCGGGGTTCGAGGTCCGGATCAATCAGAAAAACAGTATCTGGACGGTCTATTTGAATCTGTCTCGGTCGCAGAATGTCGGCAATCTGAAAGTGCGGCAGGCGATGAATTACGCTGTCGACCGGGCGGCACTGGCGGAAGCCCTGACCTATGGCAGCTCGGTGCCGACCGCGCAGTTGTTCGCCCCCACCGCCCCCGCGTTCGATCCGGACCTGGAAAAACATTACACCTTCGATCCGGCGAAGGCCAAACAATTGCTCGCGGAGGCGGGCTTCAAGGATGGCGTCGATGTCTCCATGCTGTTGTTGAACACCGGGGAGTACCGCCCGATCGCGGAGGCCCTGCAGGCGATGATGGCGGATGTCGGGATCCGGCTGAAATTCGATACGGTCGATGCCTCGCAGTTTCCGTTGTTCCGGCGGCCGCCGACGCGCGCGGATATTTTGATGGCGCGCTGGGGCGGGCGGCCCGACCCGTTGCAGGTGTTTCAGGAGTTGATCGGCACGGGCGGGAGTTTCAATCCCGTGGGCACGGCGGCGCCAGAGATCGACTCGCTGATCGACAAAGCCCGCCAGATGACGCCGGACAATCCGGATCGGGTCAAGGTTTTGCGTCAGATCGGACGCCTTGGCGTGGAATACGCCGCGAACGTGCCAATGATGACGCGATCGAATGTCTATGCTTACAAGCCCGGCTGTATCGTGGGTCTGGACCCCTATTTGCCGGTGGGCGACGACCGGTTCAACGACGTCAAAATGGGCGCCGACTGCAAATAGCGCGGCGGTCCTGGCGATCCCACGGTTGCCGGGATCGCCAGGACGTGTGCGGCCGCGCGCGGCTCAGGCGGCGTCGCCTTGCGGGCGCCGGGGTTTCGGGATCGTGCCGATGACATCCATCGCCGCCAGGCGGTCGAGATCGGCGGCGGACAAGCCCAGGCGCCCACCCAGGATCGCGGCGTTGTCCTGGCCCAGTGTTGGGGCATGGCGGCGAAGCGGCCAGGGATCGGGCCCCTCGCGAAACGCGGCGGACGTCTGAAAATGTTCGCCGATGAAGGGCCGGTCGACCTTGTGCCAAAAGCCGCGGGCGGCCAGGTGCGGGTCGTTCGACAGATCGAACGGACGGCGGGCGACACCGGCGCCGATGCCCTTCGCCTGCAATGCCGCCATCGTTTCGTCCGCGTCGCGGGTGGCGAGCCATCCCGAGAGAATGTTTTCGAGTTCGTCCTCCCGCGCGCGTCGCGCGGCGGCATCGAGGCCGGCGAGTTCGGGCCGTCCCATCAGGCCCGCCAGCGCGGACCAGGCGGCGTCCGACGTCACCGCCACGGTCAGCCATTCGTCCGGGCCGGCACAGCGGAAACAACCGTGCGGGACGTGGACGGCATGGCGGTTGCCGATGCGTGGGGACACAAGCCCGGTCGCCGATTGCTCGATCATGGCGGGCGCGACGAGGGGCAGCATGCACTCGACCTGGGAGAGGTCGATGTTCTGGCCCTCCCCGGTTCGTTTCTGGTGCAGAAGTCCAACGATCAGGGCGGCGGCGGCATTGAACCCGCCGATCGGGTCGCCGTAGGCGGTCTGATTCATGGTGGGGGGATCGCGCGGGTCGCCGCTGATCGTGGGCAGGCCGGAGGCCTGTTCCAGGGTGGAACCGTAGGCGCGGCACTCGCTCCAGGCGTTGAAGGAGCCGAAGGCCGGCATCGATACCATCGCGAGGCCGGGCCGGACGTCTTTCAGCACCGAATAATCCAGCTTCATTTTGCGCAGAACTTCGCTGGAATAGTTTTCGATGACCGCGTCGGCCCCGGCGACGAGTTTTTTCAGGAGCGCCACGCCCTCGGGATGGGTCAGGTCGAGGGTGACATCGAGTTTGTTGCGGTTCATTAACTGAAACCA
>CANJJS010000182.1 GCA_947474705.1 Acetobacteraceae bacterium
CGACCGCATTACCCACCACTGCGACATCCTGGAAACCGGGAACGATTCCTTCCGCTTCAAGCAGCGCAAAAAACAAACGAAATCGGGCTGACCAACTGGAAACTTTTGGGCGCTGTGACCTGGAAACTATTCAACGCTGATTGACAGTCCAGGCGATGACGCCGTTCAGAAGCGGCATTATTCCGGTAAGAAGAAGCGCCACACGCTGAAAAACGAATACATCGTGACGAGGAAAGGCCGCATCGCCAGCATGTCATCATCGCAGCCCGGCAGCCGCCACGATCTCGCCATCCGCCGTTTGGGCCCGAACCTGCCCAGACGCGCGCGGGCGTATGCCGATAGCGCGTACCAAGGGTACGACAAAGAGCACGAGGCAATCGATATTCCGTACAAAAAGCCAAAGGGGGGCAAGTTGACTGACGAGGAAAAGGAAAACAACGCGGGGCTGAGCCGATTTCGTGTCCGGGTCGAGCATAAGATCGGGCAGGTCAAACGGTTCCGGATTGTATCGGACGTATTCCGGAACCCGCGCCGGACACATTTCACGAAAGCGTCGATCATCGCCGGGATCGTGAACATGGAATCCGGGTTCGAGGCCTGCTGAGACCAATAACCGGAGAATGGGCAAGCCGTGCGTGGAATCAGAGGAGTGGGTCAGGCGACTTTCGCAACATGTCTAATTATTGCGCCCGCAGAGGGGGGCGGAGCAAAATAGCCACTCTCTATAGCCTATTAGAGCAAGCGGGCGTTGGGACATTCTCGATCGCCTGAACGCCGCGTGGCTCGCGACACATGGCACGCGCTTGCCGACGATTCTGGGCGCCTAAACCGATTCAGGAAATCGGTCGGTCATGGCGAAAGCTTGCCAACCTCCTTGAGCAGACGTTCGATTGTCGCGAGTGGCAGCACGAGTGTCAGCTCCGCATCGTTGAGCGGCATGGCGCCATAACTGACGTACCACGCGGCGGCTCTGGCATTCTTGGCGTCGATGATGAGAACCGTGCCTCCAACGACAGCCGCCGCCATCAGACAGCGGCGTCCCGCCGCGAGCAGCAACTGCCCGCCAAGGCCCTGGCCTTGCCGCGTGCGATCGATCGCGATGCGCGCGAGCCGAAAGCCGGGAACATCGTGCCGCGCCAGACCGCGTTGCACGATTTGCGGTGCTCGATCGTAGGCGACTGACGCGGGAGCCAAACTATAGAAACCGAGAATGGCATTGGTGTTATCGTCAATGGCCAGAAAGGTTTTCGCGCCTCCCTGGTCGTGGCTCTGACGCGCGTAGCGTAGAAGAAATTCGTTCAGTTCGGCATCGCCGCAATCGAAGGCGCTCCGATCGTGCTTTCGCGTAATCGCTTCCTCATGCCATGCCGGAAGGGTCATACCGGCGTCGGCATGGCCATGGCGGCGGCCCGTAGTTTGGCGTTTGCCTCGGGCGGATTTTCCAGCAGTTCAAGGACCATCAAACTGTCCCGTTCGGACAGCTTCAGATGATCGGCGGCCTCGATGATGGCCTCGGCTTCGCGCAATGCCGGTTGCAGCACGAAATCCGTCAGGTCCGTGTTCTTGAGCGCGGCCGCCCGCATGAGCGTCGCTTTCTGCTCCGGGCGTATCCGCAGGTTCATCCGCTTGTTATCCTCGACCGCGACTCTCGGCATGGCACCCTCTCAAAATATCGTACTCCTTCAAAGTGTACGTTGAATCGGCCGATCCGTCAAGACCGTACGCTTTCAATGTTACCGCAAAGCTGGAATGTCCCCTTCGCGCAAAGTTAGAATGTCCCCTACCCGGTGCGCCATCGCGGGAGGGATGCATGGCGGAAGGGTTATTGCTGATGAGCGACCGGGAACGAGAGCGTTCGCACGTGGTGCGTCAGACCATCGAGTGCCGCCTGAGCCAGCAAGAAGGCGCCGAGCGTCTCGACATCGGCGTCCGCCAGTTCAAGCGCCTTGTGCGGGCCTGGAAGCAGGAGGGTGCCGCGGGTCTGGTTTCGCGGCAGCGGGGCCAGCCGTCGCACAATCGATTGGCGGAGGATCTACGCGGCCGGATCGAGATGCTTCTCGGGGAGAAGTATGAGGATTTCGGGCCGACGCTCGCGTCGGAGAAGCTGTTGGAGCTGGACGGCATCGCGGTCTCCCGCGAGACGGTCCGGCAAATACAGATCGGCGCGGGTCTTTGGAAGCCAAAGCGGCGGCGTGCGCGGCGGGTGTTCCAGACGCGGGAGCGGCGGCCCCGGTATGGCGAACTGGTGCAGATCGACGGCAGCCCGCACGCCTGGTTCGAGGGCCGTGGCCCGCGATGCACGCTGATCGTGTTCATCGACGACGCGACAAGCCGGCTGATGGCGTTGCGTTTCGTGCCGGCGGAGACAACGCGGGCGTATCTGGAGACATTGCGCGCGTACGTGCTGACGCACGGCCGTCCATTGGCGTTTTACTCGGACCGGCATGGCATTTTCCGCGTCAACACGAAGGAAGCGGTGAGTGGGGACGGCAAGACCGAGTTCGGACGGGTCGTGGAACGGTTGGAAATCGCATCGATCCAGGCCGCGACGCCCCAGGCGAAAGGGCGTGTGGAGCGATCGAACCAGACGATGCAGGATCGCCTGGTGAAGGAAATGCGTCTTCGGAACATCTCGTCGATGGAGGCGGGGAACGCATTCCTGGCGTCTTTTATCACGTTCTGGAACGAACGGTTCGCGGTCCCCCCGCGTGTCGCGCGATCGGCGCATCGTCCCTGGACGGACACGGCGGCGGCACTGGAAGACGCTCTGGCCCGGCGCGAGGAACGGACCTTGTCGAAGGCACTGACCTTCAGCGCGGCGGGCACAAAATATTGCGTGAAGACCGCCGGCCCAGGGACCGCGCTGCGCGGGGCCAAGGTGACCCTGCATCACTTTCTGGATGGCGGCATGGCCGTCCATTACAAGGACCGGGTGCTGCCCGCGACCGCCTACGCCACCTATCCGGTTCCCGACCCCGCCGAGGACGAAAAGACAATCGATACCCGGATGGAGGCGGTCGTCGCGCGGGCGGCTGCCCGGCGGGCGAAAGACGGCCTTTCTCATGGTCTCTCGGTGGCCGCCCGGCTTCAAGCCCGGCGCCTGCGGCGCCCCGCTGCGCGGCTTCGGGGCTTGACCCCGGGCGGCCACCGAGAGGGACGCATTGGTGCCGACAATGGTTCGTTGTATCTGGCCATCAAGGGGACATTCTAACTTGGGCGAACCAGGGGACATTCTAACTTTGCGTTGACAGACCGTACGCTTTCAATACGTGCGTAGCTTGCGCGTTTGCCTGATTGGTGCCCAGCTCAGCTCCACAATTATAGTGTAACATAAAGGACGTTATGTTACACTAAACCCATGAGCGATGAGATACCAGGGACAGTGTCCCAGACCGAACCCGATCAGGACGATCCGAACCACCAGCTGACCGTGGTGGCGGCCGGACGCGCGATGCCTCTCTCCGCGACCATCGCGGCGTCGGTCGTCGTGCCGACGATCGTCGCCGATGCTGGCGATGCCGCGGGAAAACGGTTCCTGGAATTCTTTGCCGCGACGATCCGGAACAAGAACACCCGCATGGCCTATTATCGGGCCTGTTATCGGTTCTTCGCCTGGTGCGAGCACCACCGCATCGGCACGCTGGCCGACATCGAACCGCTGCACATCGCCGCCTATATCGAAACCATGCAGTCCGACTTCGAGAAGCCGTCCGTGAAGCAGCATCTGGCTGCCATCCGCATGCTGTTCGACTGGCTGGTAACCGGCCAGGTCGTGGCGACCAACCCCGCGCATTCCGTCCGTGGCCCGAAGCATGTCGTGAAGACAGGTAAGACCACGGTGCTGGACGCGGAACAGGCACGCCGGCTGCTCGACAGCATCGATATCTCCACGCTCGTGGGACTGCGCGACCGGGCGCTGATCAGCGTGATGACCTTCGCCTTCGCCCGCATCGGCGCGGTCGTCGCCATGCGGGTCGAAGACTACTACCCAAAGGGGAAACGCTGGTGGGTTCGCCTGCACGAGAAAGGCGGCAAGCGGCACGAGATGCCGGCACACCACAATCTCGAAGCCTACCTCGACTCCTATATAGAGGGTGCGGGCATCGGTGACTCGAGCAAGGCTCCCCTCTTCCGCTCCGCCGCCGGTCGCACCGGCACGCTGACGGACAAGCCGATGAACCGGGTCGATGCCTGGCGCATGATCCAGCGCCGCGCGGCGGGGCTTGGAATGCGCGTCAACATCGGATGCCACACCTTCCGCGCAACTGGCATTACAGCCTATCTCGAAGCGGGTGGCACATTGGAGAACGCCCAGGCCATGGCGGCGCACGAGAGCCCGCGGACCACAAAACTCTACGATCGTACTGGCGATGAGATCACGCTCAATGAGATCGAAAGAATCACCATCTAATCCGACTGACGCCTTTGTTAGGACTTGCGTGGCTGCGCGGTGTTCCTTTGCTGGGGATGGGGCGAGGTTGAGTGGTGCAGTATCACAGTTTTGATCGTTCCAGTCTGAGACCACCAGATTCGAACCCATCATAGAATGTATCATACATCACTGATATAGAAGACGGGGTCCCAAGGGGGTGTCTGTGAAGTTGGTTGTGACGGTCACGGATCAATGACACGGCTTCAAAAATCGCATTACGTTTTTCCTCAATGACGTCCCATCCTGCCACGACTAAGTTGCCGCCTGTCCCTGCCCCAGATGGTTTACCATCAAAATGACCATTCTTGTTTAGAAGCGCGAACTGGGATCGTAGCTGACCAATGATCTCTTCGGCGACAGCAAATGTGAACCCGAGTGCTATTCCTAGGCCGCGCGCCTGTCCAAGCCGGGTAATCACTTCCTTCCACCGATCGTCAATCTCTTTCACACGCCAACCGATTTGTCTGGACTCGTTGATCATATTACGGAGAGATTTATCCATGCCCACGCAGACGATCTTAAGCGCATCGTATGCAGGAGTTAACTGGGAGCGCAGCTTTCTCTCTACCTCACTCACATTTGTTTGTTCTGAGCTCTTCTGGACATTTGTGTGCACGACCGCCAAAAAGGCGCGGTCGAATATTCTTTCACACATCGTTGATTCGTCCACCTCTGACACAGGGGGTTCCCCTGTATACCCTCATGCATCCCCTCATTTCCATTGTGGTACCGTCGCGCAATAAAAGAACCCAGGCGGGCACTCCGGCATTCTGAAAAGAATCGGGATCGTCTCTCCCGATTCCGGATCTTTCTTTCGTCCGGAACCCGTTGCCGGAATCCATCCG
>CANJJS010000183.1 GCA_947474705.1 Acetobacteraceae bacterium
CTCGGCCATCCTCAAGCATGTCCCCGAGCCTGGACTGGGCGGGCGCGTAACCCTGGTCGGCGGCGAGGCGATACCATTTCACCGCCTGAACCTCGTCCTTCGGCACGCCCCGGCCATCCTCAAGCATGTCCCCGAGCCTGGACTGGGCGGGCGCGTAACCCTGGTCGGCGGCGAGGCGATACCATTTCACCGCCTGAACCTCGTCCTTCGGCACGCCAAGGCCGTAGGCATACATGAACCCGAGGCTGGATTGGGCGGGTGCGATGCCCTCGGCGGCAAGTGGATGAAACAATCGCGCGGCGGTGTCGTAATCCTGGCGGCGAAACGCAACTTCGGCATCGTCAAACGGACCAGCAACCACCGGTTGGCCGAGGAGCAATATTGCCAAAACGAGAATGGGTTTCATCGTCTCGATCCCTTGCAATCCCCGGGGGGGCTTTGGCCGCCCTCGAACTGGATTGAACCCTACCCGCGATGCGGTATCGCACGGAAGCGTGCGCACCTCCGCAGGTCGGAGTGTCTCGCGATCAAATTCGTCCGGCCGGAAGATAGGGGCGAAGCGGCAATCGAGTCCCGGCGGATCAGGCCAACGCAATCCGAGTGTGGGGTAAATCGTGGGGTATGAGCACGGCTCCTCGTAGAAAACCACGTAAATTCAATGTGTTAACTTGAAGAAGTGGCGTCCCGTACGAGATTCGAACTCGTGTTACCGCCGTGAAAGGGCGGTGTCCTGGGCCTCTAGACGAACGGGACCGCGTGCCCATCAGTGGGGCGGGCGGTGGATACAAGCCTGATCCGCCCAGGTCAAGCCAATGCGGCGTCGGAAATGACGAAGCCGACATTTTCCGTTCCGTTCCAGGCTTCCACCCGCAGATACCCGGCCAGGTGCAGCGGCACCCGGTCGCGGCTCAGCAGTGCGTCGGTCAGGGCGCCTTCGCGGGCCCGGAACATCATTGCCTTCAACCGAGGTCCGCCGCCCTCGCCTTCGAGGAACAGGCGGATCGACGCCGAATCCTTCCCGACCCGGTCGGCGCGGATCACGCGGGCGCGTTGCAGGACCAGGATCGGTTCCTCGTTCCCGGAGCCGAAGGGGGCCAGGCGTTCCACCTGCCGGGCCAGGTCGAGCGTGGCGCCGGGCACGGACAGGGCGCCCTCGACCACCAGGTCCACCGCGCCGGGCAAGGCCGCGGCGGCGGCGAGGCGTTCGTTCAGGAAAGCCCGAAAACCCTCGATTCGGTCCGAGCGGCAGGAGAACCCGGCGGCCATCGGGTGACCGCCGCCGGTGGCCAGGATTCCCGCCTGGCGGGCGGCGATCACCGCGCCCCCCAGATCGACACCGGGAACAGAGCGGCCCGAGCCCTTCGCCATCCCGGCGGCGATTCCGGCCACGCAGGCGGGCCGGTTGAAGCGTTCCTTGATCCGGCCGGAGACGATGCCGACGACGCCGGGGTGCCAGCCCTCGCCCGCGACGACCAGGACGGCGTCGCCGGCCTCGGCCTGAAGCGAGGCGGCGTGCATGGCGGCGTCCAGCATATCGGCCTCGACCTCCTGGCGCTGGCGGTTGATGCCGTCCAGACGCTCGGCCAGGGCCAGGGCGTCGATCCGGTCCTCGCACAGCAGCAGGCGCAGGCCGAGGTCGGCTTCGTCGATTCGCCCGGCGGCGTTGATGCGCGGACCCAGCGCGAACCCGCAGGTAAACGCCGACAATTTTTCTCGTGCCTGGGCCACCTCCAGCAGCGCGGCCACGCCTGGGCGGGCCCGGCGGGACATAATTCGCAAACCCTGGAAGACCAAGGCCCGGTTCACGCCTGACAGGGGCATGACGTCGCAGACCGTGGCCAGGGCGACCAGGTCCAGCAGGGCCATCAGGTTCGGTTCCGGCCGGTGGGCGAAGTGGCCGCGGCGGCGGAGCGCGCGGGTCGCGGCGACCACGGTCAGGAAGGCCACGCCGGCGGCGCAAAGGCTGGTCAGGCCGGACGCGCAATCCAACCGGTTGGGGTTGACCGTGGCCAGGATCGGCGGGGGAGGCCCCTCCGCCTTGTGGTGGTCCAGGACGATGGCGTCGGCGTGCCCGGCCAGGACCGACAGGGCCTCGGCGGCGGCGGTGCCGCAGTCCACGCAGACGATCAGGCGCGCGCCTCTGGCGGCCATCGCGGTCAGCGCGGGACCGTTGGGACCATAGCCCTCTTTCATCCGGTCGGGCACGTGGTGGGTCACGGGGCAGCCGAGGTCGCGCAGCCAGGTGACCATCAGGGCCGCGCTACAGGCGCCATCGACATCGTAGTCGCCAAAGACCCCCACCGTCTCGCCCGAGGACACGGCATCGGCCATGCGTTCGGCGGCGGTGTCCATGTCGATCAGACAGGACGGGTCGGGCAGCAGCGCCCGCAGGGTCGGTTCCAGGAAGTCGGCCGCCGCCTCAACCCCGATTCCCCTTGCCGCCAGGAGGCGTCCGACAATGTCGGGCACCTCCAGGCGCTGGGATATGCCAAGGGCGATGCGGTCCTCGGCATGTCGAAGAGTCCAGCGGCGGCCGCTCAGGCCTTGTTCGACGCCGAAGGCGGTCATGGGGGGTTACGGGGCCTCCCACCAGGTCTTCTGCGCGAAGTTGTGATGCCCTTCGATGTAGCGGACGGTGCCGGAGCGGCTGCGCATCACCACGGAGTGGGTGATCGCCCCGCCACCGAAGCGCTTCACACCCCGCAGCATGGCGCCGGAGGTCACGCCGGTCGCGGCGAACATGACGTCGCCCTTGGCCATTTCCTCACACGAAAAGACCCGGTTCGGGTCGGCGTGGCCCATCTCCCGGACGCGTTGGCGCTGCGATTCTTCCTCGTACATCAACCGGCCCTGCATCTGGCCGCCAATGCAGCGCAGCGCCGCCGCCGCCAGCACGCCTTCGGGGGCGCCGCCGGAGCCAAGGTAGATATCGACCAGCGAGTCGGGCTGGGTCGTCGCGATCACGCCGGCCACGTCGCCGTCGCTGATCAGCATGATCCGTGCCCCGGCTTCGCGGACCTTGGCGATGATTTCCTTGTGGCGATCCCGGTCCAGGATGCAGGCCATCAGGTCGGAGATCTCGCACTTCTTGGCGCGGGCGAGGTTGCGCAGGTTATTGGCGATGGAATCATCCAGGTTGATGACTCCGTCCGGCAGTCCGCCGCCGACGGCGATCTTGTCCATGTAAATGTCGGGGGCGTGGAGGAAATTCCCGTGCTCGGCCAGGGCCACGGTGGCGAGGGCGTTCGGCCCGCCTTTCGCGGTAAGCGTGGTGCCTTCCAGCGGATCGACGGCGATGTCCATTTTGGGGCCGCCGGCGCCGACCTTCTCGCCGATGAACAGCATCGGGGCTTCGTCCATCTCGCCTTCGCCGATGACGACGGTGCCTTCGATCTGGACGGAGTCGAAGGCTTTCCGCATCGCCTCCACCGCCGCGCCATCGGCGTCGTTCTTTTTGCCGACGCCGATCCATTTGGAGGCCGCGAGCGCCGCGGCCTCCGTCACGCGGACCAGTTCCAGGGCCAGATTCCGGTCTCTGACGTCAACCGGGCCTGTTTGGGGTGTGTCCATGATGTTTCCTCCTGACAATCGAGTCTGACCCGAACCTGCCACGGCCGGGGCCCGATTGTCAGGGGGGATGGGGCCAATGGGGGTGGAGCCGTCAGACCGGGGAAAGTTGGACGGTGGCCTTGCCCGCCGGGATGATGCCCAGAAGGTGCGCGGCGCCCATGGACAGGTCGAGCACGCGGCGGCGGGAGGGCAGCCGGTCGTTGACCGTCACGATCAGCGAGCGGCCGGTTTCGAGAACGGTGACCCGGATTTTGGTGCCCATCGGCAGGCAGGGATGGGCCGCGGTCATCGCATACATGTCGAACCGCTCGCCATTGGCGGTGCGGCGTCCATGCAAACCGGGACCGTAATAGGACGCGACGCCGGTTTGTCCGTTCATGGCCGGGCAGGCCTCGGCACTGCTAACGAAAGCGGAACAAACGATGACGGCGGCGGTAAGAGACGAGACCAAATATTGGAGAATCTCGCGGAACGGGCGCCGGGTGGCCCGAGAGTGTCTTAGAAGTCGAGTCGAGTGAGTTGAAAACAAAGCAAAATACCTCCTGATCGGTTGCAGCCGAAACGACGGCTCCTATCCTCGGGTTGGTGCCATTATGGCAAGATTAAGGCCATACGGATGCTTACCCCATCGCGCATCTGGACATGGTTGGACGAGTTCGACTTGTCTGGCAACCCCAAAAGACTCGCGGAACACGATCGCGCCGCGCGGTGCCGCCTTGTATGGGGACGCGCGTATGGGCCGGTGGGAGCCCGGTGTCATGCCCGCCGTTGGACGGATTGACGCGGCCTCGCGCCGCTTCCGGCGGCCCGAGCGGGCCGGGCCGTGGGAGGGGGGAGCGGCCGCGGTTCTGGCGGCCGGTGTCAGCCGTTGTCGCGGGTCGGCGGCCTCGCCGGGCGCATCGTGGAGCCCGGCGGGGTGGCTTATTTCAGGTCCGCGGCGACCTTGTCGATCGCCGCCTTGGCGCAGACCTCGTCCTTCTCGCCGCCCGGTGCGCCGGAGACCCCGATCGCGCCGATGACATCGTCGCCCACCTGGATCGGCAACGCGCCCTGCGCGGCGACCACGCCAGACAGGAACACCGCGCCGTTTTGCGGGTTTTCCTTGTAGCGCTTCACCATCTCCCCGGACGGGATGCGGAAGGTGCGGGAGGTGTAGGCCTTGCGCTGGCTGTTCTCCATCGTATGCGGCCCGGTGCCGTCGCCGCGCACCTGGAGGATCGTTTCCGCGTTGCGTCCGACGATGGTGACGGAGACCCGGTAGCCGTTGGCGAAGCAGGTGGCGACGGCTGTCTGCGCCATCGTGAAGGCCATCGCGGCCGAAAGGTCTTCCTGATTACCCCTCTTCCTCAGCCGCCCAATATCCGGCGCAAACCATGAACGAATGGCGATTTGACGGAGAATCAGGATGGCCCGCAACACGGTCCAATTCCAAAAGGGGCTCAGTGAGCCCGCTTTCGAGTGCCATTACGGCACTGAGGAGCAATGCCGTGCCGCGGTGATCGCGGCGCGCTGGCC
>CANJJS010000184.1 GCA_947474705.1 Acetobacteraceae bacterium
CAGGCCAGGGCGAGGAAACGGCGCTCAGCCGAACAAGGAAACGGTTGGGGCAGGCGGGCGGGACGTTACAACCCACTCAGAATAGCGAGGAGGCGGCTTTATGAGTCCGTGACGATCTCGCAAGACGGGCAGCCTGTTGTCGAATTGCGGCGGATCCCGCCGCCGTCGCCACCAAGGTCAGTGATACGTGCGCTTTCCGTTTCACCACACAGGTACTCGATTTTATCAAGCGGGATGCCCATGCTGAAACGCAGGTTTCGCATCCATTCCGAATAGATATCGTGGGACCATTTAGGTTCGAACGCCTTTGCCTCAGCGAGATACGGCAACAGGTTGGCAGCCAGCCCTGGAACAAAACGCAGGCATCGAGAACCGCGACGGGCACTGACAAGGCCACTCGCCCGGTCAAAAATCATAATCCTCGGTCAGCGCCACGAGACTGCTCAGCGCCAGGCGCTGCTGGCGGGATTGCGCCGCTTGAAAAGCCTCAACGTCAACCCGTAGCAGCTTGTTGCGAGACAGGACCTTGCGGGGATGCAAAAGTCCCTTCTCGATCAACCGTGTGACCGACGGCCGAGACATTTGGAGGATGTCCGCTGCCTTCTGAGGGCTGATCCCGTCGTTGACCGCCATTGCCTTCTCTGCCCGACGCCGCGGCAGTTGCGATGACACCGCATCCACGAAACCCCGCCTCCGCATTACTCGTCTCCGGCAAGATCCTCCATCGGCACGGCGAGCGCCGTTGCCAGGGCGCGAAATGCCGCGACGCTCCCGGGCTTCTTGCCACTCTCGATCTCGCTGAGATATCCGGCCGGGATCGCCGCCGCCGCCGCCAGTGCCCGCTGCGTCATACCGCGCTTCTCACGCCAGATCCGAACAGGGCTCTCGCCATCGAGCAGGCGCTTCGCTTCGGCGCCCGTATAGCTGTTCGCGATCGCCGCATCGCACCCAACCGCGGCGACATAGGCCTTCCAGGCGCGAACCGAGGCGATGTCTTCCGCGTTCTCCGCGGCATCGATCAAGGCGTCGAGGTCGGCCCGGCTGATCGTCACGGTCTCGGGGGTTTCCGCCAGCAACCTGATCGCGTTCATCGATATATCTCCCGCCTGCTTCCGACCCGGGTGACCACCACGTCGGCGCCCTCAATCACGAAAACCGCTCGCCAATCGCCTTTTCTCAGCCGCCACACGCCGGGTTCCCCGACCATCTCGGTGACGAACGGCATCCGCACCGTAAGATCGGCCGCGACCTGCTCAAGAGCCTCGATGACCCGGGCCTGATCGGCTTTCGGCATCGCCTTCATCTGCTTCAGGACGATGCCGGGGATGATCAGCGCCATGCCCCTTATTCTCTGACAGAGAATAAAATGTCAACCGAAAGTTCTCTGTCAGAGAATGGTCTGGGCATCCGGACATGGGAATCGAACGCGTCAGGACCCATCGCGCCACTCAACAGGGACGATCGCCCCGCACCAGCATCCGATACAGACGGCGGTGCTGGCTGTGATCGTAATCGAAGCCGGCCTTATGCAATGAGGCACGGTCATCGATGATCAGCAGGTCGCCCTTTTGATACTCGTGCGCGTAGCAAAATTGTGGCTGGGTGATCCGATCGGTCAGATCCTGCAGAAAATCCTGGGTTTCTTCGGGTGACATGCCCGTGACCGTCTCGGTCTTGCTCTTATGAAACCAGACGGCCTTGGTGCCGGTCTCCGGATGGGTGCGGACCAAGGGGTGCACCGTCGGCGGTTTCTTTGCCTCCATCTGGGCTTTCACGATATCCGGATTACCGATCTTCATCCGCGCGCTGCTGATCAGCGTATTCTCGGTTTTCGCGCCGTCGATCTTCCGTTTCACCTCGTCCGGCAGCGCCTCGTACGCCGCGCGCGAGTTGCAGACCGATGTCGCGCCGCCCTTATCCGGCACCGCCACCGCGTACAGCATAGTGAACTTGGGCGGCAATTCCTGGTTGGTGTGGTCGGTGTGCCAGGTGGCATTGGCGCCGACTTTCGCGGGCTGACCCTTGCTGTCCAAATGACGGTTGTCGAGCACGCTGATCAATGGAAATCCATCGACCAAATAGCGCCGGTTCTGGTCCTCCATCAGCTCGCCAAAGATTTCGCCCGCGGCTTGCAACTGACCCGGGGTGAGATGCTCTTGCCCGCGAATCACGAGAACCACGTTTTCGACGGCAGCCTCGTTGAGCTTCTTCCGCGTCGCGCCGTCGATGGGCCGCGCGAGATCGATTCCGGTCACAATGGCGCCGATGTGCTCCTTCACCTTGGCGATCGTCATGGACTGGGTGGACATCGTCGATGCGGCGGCGCTCATGATCTGACTCCTCAAAGCGTGACCCGCGGATCGCGGCGGGTGCGCGTGGCAGTTACGGAACTCCACTCTCGCTATCAGGATCGGTCGGATGATCGAATCGATCAAGTGTTGCCCCAGAACCATGTCGTGTCAGGCAACCTGGAGGTAGTTCGGCCTTGATCCCCAGCGGGCGAGCCAGATCAATCATTCGAGGTTCGCCGAAGTCGTCGCGGCCAGTCCAAGATCCGGGAACTCGGTTGATTGATCAGGTCATTGGATTCCCGGACCCGGGCCTCACCCCAGCGCGCGGGCCGCATCCCGCAGATGATCCGGATGGTGGTGGCCATAGACCTGTTGCACCATCTCGACCGTCATCCCAACAAGACCCGCCGCCTTCCAGGGATCGATGCCCGCCTGCAGCATCCATGTCACCGCGGTGTGCCGCAGAACATGCGGCGTCACCCCGGTCAGTGAGGCGCGTGCCGCGGCGTCCCGGAACGCATGCTTCACGCGCGCGACCGGACCACCGGCCCATTCGATCACGTATTCGGTCGTGGCTGCGGTTTTCGCCTCGGCCAACGCGCCATGCAGCGTGTCGTTGATCGGCGCCGGCACCCGGCGTTTGCGCGTGCGCGTCCGGCCCGGCTCCCGGAAATCGACGAGGCGATTGCCCAGGTCGACGCGATCCCAGGTCAGCGCCAAGATCGCACCGGAGCGCGCGCCCGTGTGCAGCGCCAGCGTAACGAATAGTCGCACATGATGCGCCTTGCACGCGGCCAAGAATTGTCCGGCCTCGTCCCGCGTCAGCCACCGGACGCGCGCCTCCGGCCTCGCCGGCATCTCAATCCTGGGCGCTTCGGCGATCAGGCGGCGCTCGGGTGCGGCGGCCCATCGCAACGCGGCGCGGAGAGCCTGCAATTCGGTGCGCACCGTGGCGTCCGCCACGCCATCCTTCCTGCGCCGCGCGGTGTAGCGATGACATTCCGCTTCGGTGATGGCCTCTGGCGGTTTCGCGCCCAGGATGCGGGTCAGCGGTTTGTGGGCCCATTCCAGCCGCGCAAGCCCAGGAATCGCTCTGGTACGTCGGTCGGTCAGGTACAGGTCCAGGATCGAAGAACAAGAGATAACGGCGATCTGCGGCCGGTCGCGTTCTTTCAGGAAACCTGCGAGGACCGCCTCCGCCCCTGCTCGATCCGAGCAGCCCGTAGAGACGCGACGGCGGGCGTGATAGATGTGCCACGTGTCCCGGCCGGCGACGCGGCAGAGTCTGGGCTGTTCTGAACTTCGCATCTCCCTCCGTGCCAACAAGACTGAGACATCTACCCCCCGGGAGTTTAGACCCTGAGGTGCTGAAGGATCGTCTTTCTCATGCCCATGCTCGACACAGAAATCTATGCCGGGGCTGGTGCCGCCTCGAACGAAGGCCGTAGGCCGGCGGTCGTGGCGGCACCAGCCCCGGCGTCCCCGGAATTTTCGGACCGCCCCCGGCGGCGGACGTTCACCGCGAAGGACAAGCTGCGCATCCTCGCCGAAACCGATCGGGCCGCGGAGACCGGCGGGATCGGTGCGATCCTCCGCCGTGAAGGCGTTTATTCGTCGACGCTGTGCGACTGGCGCCGTCAACGCGACGCCGGCGCGTCCGGCGCGTTAACGCCCGTCAAACGCGGACCGAAGCCGGCCGGTCCCAA
The DNA here is from genome assembly GCA_947474705.1 of Acetobacteraceae bacterium. Lineage (GTDB taxonomy): Bacteria > Pseudomonadota > Alphaproteobacteria > Acetobacterales > Acetobacteraceae > Rhodopila. Next base: position 3,998 of record CANJJS010000184.1, read on the forward strand.
TCCGCTCGCGGCCGAAGTCGCCCTTTTGCAAAGGAATAACGCCGATCTCACGCGGCGTCTGACCCGTGCCGATGCCATTATCGCCGCCCAAAAAAAACTTGCGGATTTATTGGGAATTCCGATGACGCCGGACGGAGGCGTGCCTTGACCGCCGTGGTGGTGGCCATTCCGCCAAAAAGCGGCATGACATCGGCGGTCTGTGCCGCGACCGGTGTTTCCCGGGCCACGGTGCACAGAACACGAGTCCGGCTCGCCGCGCCGCCGGTGGCCGCGCGTCCAAGGCCGCGGCCGGTCCGCGCCCTGAACGATCCGCAACGCCAACAGGTGCTGGATTTGCTGTGCACACCCCGCTTCGCCGACCAGGCGCCGGCGGAAATCTACGCCACCTTGTTGGACGAAGGCGTCTACCACTGCTCGATCCGCACCATGTACCGGATACTCGACGACAATGGCGAGGTCCGCGAACGCCGCCAGCAGCTGAGCCATCCGGTTTACCAAAAACCGGAGCTTCTGGCGGAGAAACCGAACGAAGTCTGGTCCTGGGACATCGCCAAATTGATGGGCCCGGCGAAGTGGAGCTACTTCTATCTTTACGTCGTCCTCGACATCTACAGCCGCCGTGTCGTCGGCTGGTACGTGGGCGATGCCGAAAGCGCGGCACTGTTCGAGCCGCTGTTCAAGGACGCCATGGAGAAACACGACGTTCCGCCCGGCCAGCTCACGCTGCATGCCGATCGCGGCGAGCCGATGAAAGCAAAAGCCACCGCGTTCCTGCTCGCGGACCTGGGCGTGACCCGGTCGCATAACCGCCCGCATACGTCCAACAGCCTGCCCCTGCGGAGGCGGGGGACAATCCGTTCTCCGAGAGCGCCTTCAAAACGCTGAAATATCAGCCGCGCTTTCCCAAACGCTTCGGCTGCATCGAGGACGCCAGAAGCTTCTGCC
>CANJJS010000185.1 GCA_947474705.1 Acetobacteraceae bacterium
CAGTCCAGGCTCGGGGACATGCTTGAGGATGGCCGGGGCGTGCCGAAGGACGAGGTTCAGGCGGTGAAATGGTATCGCCTCGCCGCCGACCAGGGTTACGCGCCCGCCCAGTCCAGGCTCGGGGACATGCTTGAGGATGGCCGAGGCGTGCCGAAGGACGAGGTTCAGGCGGCGAAATGGTATCGCCTCGCCGCCGACCAGGGTTACGCACCCGCCCAATCCAGCCTCGGGTTCATGTATGCCTACGGCCTTGGCGTGCCGAAGGACGAGGTTCAGGCGGCGAAGTGGTATCGCCTAGCCGCCGACCAGGGTTACGCACCCGCCCAGTTCCGCCTCGGGTTCATGTATGCCTATGGCCGGGGCGTGCCGAAGGACGGGGTTCAGGCGGTGAAGTGGTATCGCCTTGCCGCCGACCAGGGTTACGCAGCCGCCCAGTCCGGCCTCGGGTTCATGTATGCCTACGGCCGAGGCGTGCCGAAGGACGAGGTTCAGGCGGCGAAATGGTATCGCCTCGCCGCCGACCAGGGCGATGCCTCCGCGCAGTCCTTCCTCGGAGACATGCACATGCTTGAGGCTCGCCGGGGCGCGCCGAAGCACCACGCGGATGCGGTGAAGTGGTATCGCCTCGCCGCCGACCAGGGTTACGCACCCGCCCAGTCCGGCCTCGGGTCCATGTATGAAAATGGTAAGGGCGTGCCGAAAGACGATGCCCAGGCGGTGAAGTGGTATCGCCTCGCCGCCGACCAGGGTTACGCACCCGCCCAATCCAGCCTCGGGTTCATGTATGCCTACGGCCTTGGCGTGCCGAAGGACGAGGTTCAGGCGGCGAAATGGTATCGCCTCGCCGCCGACCAGGGCGATGCCTCCGCGCAGTCCCTCCTGGGTTTGATGTATGCCAATGGCCTTGGCGTGCCGAAGGACGACGTCCTGGCCTACATGTGGTTCAATTTAGGGGCGGCAGGCGGCAATGAGGTCGGCGGTAAGAACCGTGACTTGCTTGCGGCGCACATGACCCGCGATCAAATCGCCGAAGCGCAACGGTTATCGCGGGAGTGGATGCCGAAATAGCCGCATTTGGGCGTGGACATCTTGGTCACACGGGACATTCTCAAAGCGAGCGAGCGTTCGAGACGCGAAAAATCTATCGTCCATTCGCCGTCCCGACGCCTAAATCCGCCATGAGAATCGCGAGGAAACGTGCGTCGCGCTCGTCATCGCGAAACCGCCCTCCGGATTCCAGGTCCTGGATCATCCCATCGACGTCCGCCCGCAGTTTGGCCGGACGAATTTGATCGCGAGACACTCCGCCCCCGGTGGGGCCTTGGCCACTTCGGCGGCTTTCCAACGGGCGTATTCATCGTCCGGCATCCAGCCGGGCGGCCGAAGGATATGAACGGGGCGGACGGGCGCCAAGCGCGCTTCGAGGTTCGTCAGCCGATGTTTGATCGCATGTGTCATTGCTTGTCGCCTTGTGTGTGAGCGGGGGCGGGTTTGGCGATGAAGCCCAGGGCGGCGCCGGTCCGCGTGCTACTCTTCGTCGTCCGGAAGGTTGGAGAAATCGACGATCCGTACAACCATCGACGTCCCCGGCGGCGGCGGGTTCTCGCGCTCCCAGGCCTCGAGGGCTTCTCCTTCGAGCCCGTATGGTATCGTGACGACCCACATCCGGTCCGGGTCCATCGATTGTTCCAGAGTCGCCAGGCGGCGGTGTAGATCGGCCATTTCGGTTTCCTGTTTGGGTTGCATCATCGCTTGCCGCTTTTCTGTTCAAGCGCGGCGAGGCGCTGTTCCAGGTTCAGCGTCTCGGCGGCGCGTCGCTGAATTTCCAAAATACCGGCGACGGCCTGGGCTTCATCCGGCGACAGATCGCCGTCGCCCACGGCTTTCGCGACGACACTCAGGGCGGTCACCAGATCGGCGGGCGTGGCGATGGCGGGTAATTCGACGCCGGACACCGGCCTTCCCTTCCGGACGGGCCAAATGCGCGAGAGGATCGTCTCGGCCGCCCGCACGTCTCCGCCCTTGGCGGCGTCCACGACGGTTTGCAGGATCGCCGGGGCATGTTCCTCGCCGATGGCGTCCAATGCGGCCAGGGCGCGATTGCGGGCGCCTTTGGGCTTGCCAGCGGGGTTGCCCGACTGTCCAGGCTGGAACGGCCGCCCGCGCTGATTTTCCCCTGTATTTTCAGTGTCTTCGGTCATATGGCCACCTTCGGAATCGTTTACCGCCAGGAATTGGTGACGGGTGGTGACGGGTTTCCCATATCGGACGTTACGCGCGCGCGTGCGCGTATAACGGGGGAACTGTAGAACCCGTCACCACCCGTCACCGGCCCTGGCCCGCTCACCATGATCCGCTGTCCGATGGACGCATTCGAACCCCCAAAAAGACTCGTCCTGTGTTGGTCCGCTGCTTGGCGAAATGCCGCTCCAAGGCGCCGCTGAACCGTTTCTCGGTTCCTGGTTCCTCGCCGCGCGCGATGGCCCACTGTTTCCAATCCGAGAAGGCGCGGCCAGCGGGCATGGTGGCCCCTGACTTCGGCTCGCACCGATCCGCGATCCATTCCGCCAACAGGTCTTGATCCGCGAAGTAGTCCGCCGTGGCGTCGCGCACGGCCTGAGGCGGTTTGAGGCCGATCCTCTGCCAATCGAGGTTACCCTGGATCGCCCAGGCGAGAAGGCCCGGCAGTTCTCCGGCCAATGTCTCCGGCAAGGTCCGATCCGGTTTCGGCGGAACGAATGTCATCGGGATCAAATGAAGGCGACGCCGCATGGCCGGGTCCGGGTTGCGGAGGACGGGCCGATGGTTCCCGGCGATCCAGAGCTTGAACGCGGGATCGAATTCGAAGGGATCGCCGCGCATGACCCGCGCCGAGATACGATCGCCACCGGTCAGGCTCTTGATGCGGGCCTCGGCCCAGGGCCGGCCCTCTTCGGTCTCGGTCACCAGGACCATGCGGGCGCCTCTCAGGGCCGCGAGGTGGGTGGGGTGTTGATCGTTCCGCCCGACCGTGAACACGTCGGGCATCGCCGTGGCGGCGTAGTCGCCAAGCATGCGCGCGACAGTTCCGAGCAGGACGGATTTTCCGTTTCCGCCCGGCCCCCACAGAAACGCGAACGCGTGCTCCCGAATGACGCCGGTCAGGGTGTAGCCGATGAACCGTTGCAGGTAGCGCACCAGTTCGACGTCGCCGGAAGCGATTTGATTGAGAAACGCGCGCCACGTGGGGCAGCTACCGCCCGGCGCGACAGCGGTCATTTTGGTGAAGGCGTCATCGGGTGCATGGTCCCGCAATTGGCCGGTGCGCAGGTCCACCACGCCGCCCGGTGTGTTCAAGGCCCAGGGGTCTTTATCCCAGGCGTCCGGCGTGGCCGCGTGGCGCCGGTCCGCCTTGGCCAGCCGCTCCACCGCCGCCACAGTCTTCGCGGACGCGATGGATGCGGCCACCCTCGGGTTCGGGCATTCCGTGGCCGCCTGACGGCAGATATCGCGCGCCAGATCGAAGGCGTGGGTTGTTTCGTCGAAGCGCCAGACGCCGGGTTCGCGGATCAGCCACCGGCCCCAGGCGGAGACGTATCGCAGCCGGTCGCGATGGCGGACGGAGAAGCGCAGCGCCAGGGCGTCATCGCTGAATTCCGGCGGTCGGGCGGCTTCCTCGGGCGTGTCGCTGGCGGCCCGCTCCACCGCCGCCTGTGCGACGGCCTCGGCATCGAAGGGCATCATACGCGCCTCCCCAAAGCACTGGTCAGGGTCAATTGCACCTCGCGCCGTTCGAGACCCGCCACGAGGCCCGCATGGGCCAGGGCCTCCGCGATTTCCGATGGATGAAGCAGCCCGTCCCCGATGAAGCGGGCCATCGACCACGCGGCCCGGTTCAGGGTGTCGTTACGCTGCCCGCCGGGCGCCACCGCGACCTGTTCGACGGCGCGTCGCAGGGCGCCCACGGCATAGTTCCGGCCTGGGCGTCCGTTGCGGGCCAGGACCGGGCGCGGCGCGGGTTGCACGGGCGGCGGGGCTACCAGGGCCAGCAGCCACGCGGGCGCCGCTGGCGGTGCCACCTCCCACGGCGGAACGATCCACTGGTAGGGCTTCCGGGTTCGGTGGTGGATCGAGGGCGGGACCGTGATCGTCAGGGCGCCGCGCCGGGGATCGAGGCCGGGCGCGGGAGTGCCAGTCCTTCCGATGATCGGTTCTCCGGCATGACGGAAAAACAGGGCGAGGCCGCCGCCGCCGGAACGTGTCATAGGCCGGACCGGAAGCGGCCCGTGGTGGGACACCAGACCGGCCAGCGCGGCGATACCGTCGGCGGCGTGGTCCGGGCCTGGCGCGTCAACGTCGAGCGCCCAGATGTCCGAGCCCTCCATCACAACGCACCAGTTGCAGCCCGGGAATTCCCGCGCCCATTGGCCCAGTCGATCCAGATCGTGGGTCGCGGCGGTCGCGGCCCTTTTTATGCACGCCGCGCGACTCGCGCGGGACGATGGATGAAGGCGCCAGCCCAGCAGGGCCAGACGCTTCACGTCGAGAGGAAGCACGCCCGTCATTCCACCCTCCCAAGCACGCGGTCCGCGATTTCCTTGAGGACGTATCGTTGCTTGACCGAGAGACGGCGGAACCCGCGCAGATCGCGCAGAAACTCCACCTCCCAGGCCCGCAACGATCCCGGTTTGGCAAGACACTGGGCCACGGTCTCGCGCCACGTCCCCAGTTCGGGGAGTGGCTTCGCGATGGGTGGCGGCTCAAGCACCTTCCGCCACGTCAGACCCGCGCCCACCACGAGACGGTGCGCGGCGAGCCC
>CANJJS010000186.1 GCA_947474705.1 Acetobacteraceae bacterium
AGTTATGCGGCCTCGTTTGGGACACTTATGATGCGATCGTCGAGGCCTGCAGAGCCGCTTGGCAATTTTTGATCGACGATCCAGAACGTATTCAGTCGATTGGGACGCGTGAATGGGCATCGGTCAATGGTTAGGTCAGTTGGTATAAATCGGCCCCATCCGCAAGGCCGGTCATCAGATGCAACGCGGGACCAAATGCTTTTTTCCATTTTACGAGCAATGTTTCAACGGAATTCTGAACTTTAGACAGAGCGGCCGGGTGAATATCGAGGTGGCCGGTAACACCCAGGATAATCGGAAATTCAGGCGCCCGTTCCATGTACATTCCCCTGTGTAAAGCTGAAACGATATGTATGTATTCTGTGCGAAATATCGCGGCTTGGCAACCTTGCGATCCTCGCCGCCCCCTTCCGTTTGCAAGCGGTTAGGGGCACGATCCCCTCCACCACCCCCGCCGGAGACCCCCACCATGACCCCTCGCATGATGAAACTCGGCGCCTTCGTCCACGAAACCGGCCAGCACGTCGCCGCCTGGCGCCATCCCGGCGCCTACGCGAACTCCGGCACCAATTTCCAGGAAGCCGCCGCCGTCGCCCGCACCGCCGAGCGTGGCAAATTCGACCTTCTTTTCCTCGCCGACTCCGCCGCCGTCACCGTCTTCGGCTCCGCCGAATCCCGGGGCCGCATGGGCAAAAACGTCAAATTCGAGCCCATGACTCTCCTCTCCGCCATCGCCGCCGTGACCCAAAACCTCGGCCTCGTCGCCACCTCCACCACAACCTACGCCGAGCCCTACAATCTCGCCCGCCAGTTCGCCTCCCTCGACCAGATCAGCGGCGGGCGCGCGGGCTGGAACCTCGTCACCTCCAACAACGAGGCCGAGGCCTTCAACCACGGCCGCGACCAGCACGTCGCGCACGCCGACCGCTACGACCGCGCCGCCGAGTTCGCCGAAGTCGTCACCGGCCTCTGGGACAGTTGGGACGAGGACGCGTTCATCCGCGACAAAGACTCCGGCATCTATTTCGACCCGGCGAAGATGCACGTCCTCAACCACAAGGGAAAACATTTTTCCGTGCGCGGCCCGCTGAACGTCGCCCGTTCCCCGCAGGGACGGCCGATCGTCGTTCAGGCAGGTGCCTCCGACACCGGCCGCGACCTCGCCGCGCGGGTCGCCGAACTGGTGTTCACGGCCCAGGACGTGTTCGAACGCGCGAGGGATTTTTACACGGATGTTCATGCGCGTTTGCCGAAATTCGGCCGCTCGCCCGCCGAGGTGAAAATCATGCCGGGCATTTATCCGGTTGTCGGCCGCACCGAGGCGGAAGCAAAGGAAAAGTACGACTACCTGCAATCTCTCATCCACCCCAGCGTCGGCATCGCCGTGCTGGAGCACACGATCGGCGTCGGCGGCCTCGACAAATATCCGCTGCACGAGAAAGTGCCGGATATGGGCGACACCAACGGCCCTCTCAGCCGCCAGCGCCTGCTGCTTGACGCCGCGCGGCGGGAAAACATGACGCTGTGGGAATTATGCCTGCACAACGCCGGTCCGCGCGGGCATTTGCCGGCCATCGGCACGCCCGCGCAAGTCGTGGACATCATGGAGCACTGGTTCAAAAGCGGCGCCGCCGACGGGTTCAACGTGATGCCGGCATGGCTGCCCGGCTCGCTCGACGATTTCGTCGACATGGTGATCCCGGAACTGCAACGCCGCGGCCTGTTCCGCGCGGAGTACGAGGCCGCGACCCTGCGCGAAAATCTCGGCCTGCCCCAGCCCCGCTCGCGCTGGGCCGCCACGGATATCGCGGCGCAATGAGATTTCCGCGTAACCGAACCCAGGCATGATATAAGGCCAGCCTCGGAACAACGGACAGACAATGAGCACGCAACTTCTGGTCTACAAAACGATCGCGCCCGTTAACGCCGCCGCGCACCGCGACTGGTCGGTGGAGGTCGGGCGCGACTTCGCGTTCAGCGCGGAGGTGAACTCGGTCCCGGTGATGGCGGTCGAATTCCCGCTCGCGTCCAACGAATACCCGATCGTCTTCGGCGGCCCCGAAAACGACCTCGTCCCCGCCACCATTCTCGGTGTGCAGGACAAGCAAAACCTCTTCCTCACGCCGGAAAACGGATGGGCCGCGAAATACATCCCCGCCTTCTTGCGCCGCTACCCCTTCGTCTTTTCCCACGACCAGAACCGCTTCGTGCTCTGCATCGACGAGGCCTTCTCGGGTTTCAACCGCGAAGGCAAAGGCAGCCCGCTGTTCAACGCGGAGGGTGGCCAATCCCCCTACATCGACGGCGTGCTGAAGTTTCTGCAGGACTACCAGACCCAGTTTCTCGCCACCCAACGCTTCTGCGCGCGGGTCCGCGAACTCGGCCTGCTGGAACCGATGCAGGCGGAAGTCACCCTCCACAACGGCGGCAAAATGTCTTTGGGCGGCTTCATGGCGGTCAGCAAGGACAAGCTGAAAGCCTTGCCGCCGGAGACCCTGTCGGAACTCGCGAAACAGGACATGCTGGAGATGCTGTATCTGCACCTCCATTCCCTCCGGAATTTCGACCGCCTGCGAGACATGTTCGAGGCGCGTCACCCGGGCTGACGGAACGGCGCGGGATCTATTCCCGCGCCATCCGGTTCCACGCGTCCAGCGCGGCGATTTTGTAAGCTTCCGCCAGCGTGGGATAATTGAACGTGTTCTCGATGAAATAATCCAGCGTGCCTTTCAGGTTCAGCACGGCCTGACCGATATGGATCAGTTCCGTCGCGCCCTCGCCCACGATATGCACGCCCAGCAACCGGCTGGTCTTGATGGAAAAAATCATTTTCATCATGCCGGTGTTCAGCCCCATGATGTGGCCCCGCGAGGTTTCCCGAAAGCGCGCGATCCCGCATTCGTAGGGTATGCCACGGCGGCGGACCTCCTGCTCGCTCATGCCCACGGTGGAGATTTCCGGAACGGTATAGATACCGTAAGGAAAAAACTCCGGCGCCGGCGGCAGTTTCATGCCGAACGCATGGCACGCCGCGATCCGCCCTTGCTCCATCGATGTCGAGGCGAGGCTCGGGAACCCGATCGCATCCCCTGCTGAATAAATATGCGGCACCGAGGTTTGAAACGTATGCGGATCGACCTTCAAGCGCCCGCGCGCGTCCGCCTCCAGCCCGCACCGCTCCAGCCGCAACGGTGCCGTCGCGCCCATGCGCCCCACGGCATAGAGCAACATATCGGACCGGATCCGGCGCCCGTTTTCCAGCACTGTGACCGGCCGGCCATTGTCGTGTTCGAGCCCCGTCACCTTGGACCCCAGCCGGATCGCGATCCCGCGGTCGCGGAGCTGGTGCGTGAAATCGTCGATTAACTCGCGATCTATGAAGTCGAGAAACGTCTCGTGCGAATCGACCAGCGTGACCGCGACATCCAGCGCGCTGAAGATCGTGGCGTATTCGATGCCGATCACCCCCGCGCCGATTACCGTCAGACTGCGCGGCAAATGGCCGATCTCGACGATCTCGTCGCTGTCCAGCACCGTTTTCCCATCGAAGGGAATCTCCGGCGGCCGGTGCGGCCTTGTGCCGACGGCCAGCAGGATGCGATCGCCGTGAAAAACGCGGACGCCGTCGCCCTCCGTCTCGACCTCGATCCGATTCGGATCGACGAACCGGGCGGTGCCGGTGACGGTGTGAACGCCGTTGCGGGCGAACTGGTGTTCGAGGACATCGACCTCGTGATCCAGCGTCATATGCAGCCGGGTCATCAGGTCCTTGGCCGCGATGTCTTTCTTGACGCGGTAGGCGCGGCCGTAAAACCCACGTTCCCGCCATCCCGTCAGATTCAGAACGGTTTCTCGCAGGGTTTTGGACGGGATCGTGCCGGTATGCACCGAGACCCCGCCGACCCGACGGCCTTTCTCCACCACCAGCACCGATTTTCCGAGCTTCGCCGCCTGAATCGCCGCGCGCCGCCCGGCGGGACCGCTGCCGACGATGATGAAGTCATGCGTGCCGACAACCAGGCGGTCGTCATGGGGAAGCGGGCTGGGTCCATCCGGCATGGGGTTGCCTTCTCACGATGCTGCGCTGCATCGTAGCGCATTCGCGCGGCGGCGCGACCGGAAACTTTGGAAGGCGCGTCAAAGTCCAACCGTTTCCGTTCAGTATGGCCGGGTCCGCGTGGTTAATATACCGGCCATGGACACAGTTTTGGATCATACCTGGACCGTGGAATCCTTCCTTGCCTGGGAGGACCGGCGGGAGTTTAAATATGAGTTCGATGGGCGGGGGCCGGTGCCGACGACGGGTGGCAGCCTCGCGCATCAACGCATCGTGGTGAATTTGTGTTTCGCGTTGATGACTCTCCTGGAAGGATTGCTTTACCAGGTGGCGCAGGAGATACGGCTCAGGATCGATCGGCGCGTGCGTTATTCGGATGCGGCGATCTTCGCGGGTCCCCTCGATCAGACAGCGCGTACATTGACCGACGCCGTCGTGCTGTTCGTAAGCGTCCGGCCATCCCCGCCTTGTTCCGCGCCCCTGAGGTCCCGACAATCCCCTTCCTAAGGAGCGCCTTAAGGCCGGAGTTAAGGACAGTGGCGGACGGAAGCATCGAGATCGTCGCGGGCCGCGAACGCCGCCGCCGCTGAAGCGTGTCTGAGAAACTGGGCATCGTCGCGGAAAGCCATGAGCCCGGTGCCCGGGTCGCCGGTGTCGCGGGCCGGCACGACATGTGCCCGAGCCTGCTCCACG
>CANJJS010000187.1 GCA_947474705.1 Acetobacteraceae bacterium
CGGACCTTCCCCGAAGCGAGCACCATGGCACACTCCGCACCAGCCGGCGGACCAGGCCATCGGCCGCGCGGTGACATCCAGGGAAAGGAGGCCCGATAAAACGACGAACGTTACAAATTACGGGCGACAACTTTCTTGACACTCTCCGAATCCACCCAGGACGAAAGGACATCACACACAAAAAATCTCGGAACAAAGCCATTTGGAATTGCTGTAGAATGTCCCCTGGTTCCGCAAAGTTAGAATGTCCCCTTGCCTCGCCCGGGTGACCGGCGTGGACCCGGAGCCCGCCGGCTCCCGGCCGAGGTTTGTGCCGAGAGTCCATGGGTGGGACCCGCGCGGCGCGGAGTGCCATTCAAAGGCAGACGCAGCGGCGCGCGGGTCACGCCTGTGGACCCCCCGGTGCAAACCGGAACGCACCGTCCCCTGTGCAAGCGTTACGTAACGCTTTCCGCGAACCGAAACCCGGGGAACCAGGCGCTGTCCGGCGCGGGTTATCGAGCACCGGCCCGAACCTCCGCGCTGTCCTGACGCGCCGCCGCGGCCATGATCGCGTCTACCCGCGTGTCGAGCGTCTTTTCGTCCTCAACCGGGTCCGGAACCGGGTAAGTGCCGAATGCGGTCGCATGCAGGACGCGATCCTTATAATGGACCGCCATGCCACCCCCAACGAAGTGATACAACGTCACCTTCGCCCCACGGAGCGCTGTGCCCGGACCGTCCGTCTTCACGCAATATTTCGTGCCCGCCGAACTGAAGGTCAACGCTTTCGACAAAGTCCGCTCCTCGCGCCGCGCCAGATCGTCCTCCAGCGCCGCGATGCCGCGGGTCCAGGGACGGTGCGCGGACGTTTCGCCGCGCGGCGGAACCGCGAAACGTTCGTTCCAGATGGCGATGTACGATGCCAAAAAAACGTTGCCCGCCTCCATCGAAGAAATGTTCCGCAAACGCATCTCCTTGATGAGGCGGTCTTGTAACGTATGGTTCGACCGCTCCACACGGCCTTTCGCCTGGGGCGTCGAAGCCTGGATCGATTCTATACCCAACCGTTCCACAACCCGTCCGAACTCCGTCTTGCCGTCGCCACTCTCAGCATCTTTCGCGTTAACCCGGAAAATCCCATGACGGTCGGAATAAAACGCCAGCGGACGGCCATGCGTCAGAACATGCTCGCGCAGCGTCTCCAGATAAGCCCGGGTCGTCTCCGCCGGCACGAAACGCAACGCCGTCAGGCGGCCCGTCGCGCGTCGATAAACACAATCGGCGTGCAGCGCGGTGCGCGGCCCTCGAACCAGGCGTGCGGGCTGCCGTCGATCTGGATCAGTTCGCCGAACCGGGCACGGCGCTCCCGGATCTGAAAAACGCGCCTGGCGCGCCGACGTTTCGGCTTCCAGAGCTTCGACGCGATCTGAAGCTGGCGGACTGTCTCCCGGGAAACCCCGATGCCGTGCAACTCCAACAGCTTTTCCGCGGCAAGGGTGGGGCCGAAATCCTGGTACGTCTCCCTGAGAAGCCGCGCGACTTCCAAACGTACATCCTCGGGCAGCCGGTTGTGAGACGCCCGCCCGCGCTGACGCGACACAAGGCCCGGTGCGCCTTCGTCTTTCCAGGCCCGAACCAGACGTTTGAACTGCCGGACCGATATCCCGAGACGTTCAGCGCCTTCCCGCTGGCTCAACCGAGCCTCGGCCGCCTCGCGAACCACATGCGAACGCTCCAATTCCCGAGCACTCATTGTCAAAAGCCCCTCCGGCATGCGCCCCTCCATCCTGAGAGCGCCGCGGTAGGGGATATTCTAACTTTGCGCTAAGGGGACATTCTCGCTTTGCGTTAACACGGAGGGGCCCGTCCTTGAACGGGAAGCCGCCGCCGTATAACGTTCAGTTCAAGCGGCGCCGTGCCGCTGAATTTCAACAGAGAGCGGGACATCCCCTCGAAAATTCCAAAGGAACACAGACCATGTCCGGCTCACCCTACATATCGGCTGCCTTCAGCGGAAACTATCTCGGTCTGGATACATCGCTGGGTCCAAATGTCCTGACCTTACTGAGTCTCGAGGGCGAGGAGAAGCTATCGCACTGCTTTCTCTTCACACTCACGGTCGTGACGTCCGAGCCCGACGGGGCCGTGAGGTCCCTGCTGGGGCAACCCGTCACCGCGTGGCTGATGAACGGCGACGAAGATGCCCGGCGGCCGATCCATGGCCACGTCCGCCGCATCGCGAGCCAGGGGCGGGACGACCACGGCAATCGTTTTTACCGGCTGGAACTGGTCCCGCGTTTATGGTTCTTGAATTGCACTTCGGATTGCCGCATCTACCAGAACATGGCCCTCCCGGACCTTCTGGCGGAGATTTTCAGCGAACACGGCCTGACCAATTTCGACCTGCGGCTTGACAAATCGCTCTACAAACCCGCCGAAAATCGGGTTCAATACCGCGAAACGGCCTTCGCCTTCGTGTCGAGATCTATGGAGCACATGGGCGTGTTCTACTGGCACGAGCATAGCGCCGGAAAACACATGCTGGTGGTCTCCGACCGGAATACCGCTGCCCCGAGTTGCGACCCCGCTACCGTGGAAGTCGCCCAGCACTACGCCTCCTATGTGGCAGACAACTTACTCAGAACGTTCGAGTCGGATACGACCTTCAGGCCCGGCAAATGGACGCTGAACGACTACGATTTCGAGTTTCCGTCCAAGGTCCTACTGGCGGATACGCAAACCGTTTCGAGCGTGCCGCTTATGTCCGCTCATGAGATGTACGATTATCCTGGGCGCTTCCGGCTCCGGGACGACGGCGCCAAACTGAGCCGTCTGCGCATGGAAATGGAGGAAGCACAGCATAATCGCGTGTCCGGAACCGGTCATTGCATCGGGTTCCACGCGGGCTATGCGGTCACGGTGAAGGAGGATTCGCGTAAGCCCGGCACCACGTATTTGCTGACGGAAGTTCGCCATCGCGCGACCTCCGCGGGTCTCGTCGCGGGAGAGGGAGGCGGCCCGTCTTACTCCAACGAGTTCGCCGCGATCCGCGCTGACGCGCCGTTCCGCCCGCTGACGGTCACGCCGCTGCCGTCCATACAGGGCGTCCAGACGGCGACGGTGACAGGACCGGCAGGGGAGCAAATCCATTGCGACAAATATGGCCGTGTGAAGGTCTTGTTTAACTGGGACAGGCGAAACACCTACAACGAGAACAGTTCCTGCTGGGTCCGGGTGGCACAGGCGCGATCGGGCGCCCATTACGGCACCACGATCATTCCGCACGTGGGGCATGAGGTGCTGGTGTCCTTCGCGGACGGCGACCCGGCCAAGCCCGTGATCGTGGGCACGGTGCCGAACGGCCGCAATGCCCATTCCACGGATCTGCCCGCGGGCAAACACAAGACGCTCCAACGCGATCACGGCGACAACCAGATCGTGATGAATGGCAAATCGGGGGCGGAGCATCTGACGATGCGCTCGCCCAGGATGATAAACCATTTTGTCGGCGGTCCCGGTGCGCGATCGCTGTCGGCGGCGGCCACGCCCGTGGGCGCTTACGTAAAAGAAACGATAGAAAACTCGATGCTTGGCGCCGAGTTTCTAAAAGGCTTGGGCAATCTGGCCGCCACGCGAATTGCGGAGGCCGGGGGTGTCGCAGCGGAATATCCGACGCTCAGTAATGGGGTGGTCAAATTCGAGGTGGAGCCCACCGCCCGGCCTGTTGGCTCGGATAGTAGTGTTGGATTCCCTGCGTCAGAAGCCGCTGGTGGCAAGCTAACATCAATCAGTTCCGTAAATAAAAATCTTGCTGTCCTAAACGAAGTACTTGCGGCATGGAAGCACGACGCCCAAGGCGCAAATGACCTGCCGGGAAGTTCATTGTCAGGATCACACAATTCTGGTGCAGTCGGCAGTATCAATAGCGTGGGACTATCCGATCGAAATAACTGGACCGCTGGTACAGTTAACACTTGGATAAATCTTGGATCTTACTCAAGGGTTGAGGGCGCAGTTACCAACATTAACGGAAGTACTGTCAATACGACAACTGTTGGCGCGGTTAAGGAGGATTTTAAGGCATCATACCAAAAGACGGTCGCGGGCGATTCCGTCAAGAATGTCGCGGGCAATTCCGTCGCGACGGTCGCGGGCAATTCCGTCGCGACGGTCGCGGGCGATTCCAAAGTTGTGGAATTAGGATCGAGTGCAAAAATAAATGCCAGCGCTACTGCTGAAATAAAAATGGATGCAAGCACAAGTCTGCATATAGGCGCCGCGGCCGATTTGAGTATTGGTGTATTCTTTAAGGCTTCAATCGGGCCGGAAATGAAAGTTGCTTTTGTAACAATGGAAGAAAAAATCAACCACATAAAAACAACAGCTACGGAGGTCTCACAATATGTTTCGCAGGTTTCAACAATCAGTTTATATTTGGCTGCGCACGCTTTGCATATTATCAGTTAGGCGACGCCCAAGTATGAACGAATTGTACCGGCGCGTTGAGCGGATCATCCTGAGGGGGACGATTCCGGCGCGGCCCGACAATCAGGCTGAGACATAACGCTGGCCAGCGACACCGGAACGTGTCAACGACTTTGATACACCGGGTCATGTCCCGCGACAATCAAGATGGGAATGCGCGACAATCAGGATGGGAATCTCGTTGCGGTGCTGTCGTCGTAGGAAGGGCGTAGCCCGACCGGAGACGACAGCACCGCGGCAATTGGCCTGACACCCCTTCGGGGGAGCGGATCGTC
>CANJJS010000188.1 GCA_947474705.1 Acetobacteraceae bacterium
GAACCAATGCCCTCAAACACCACCCTCTACGACTCCGACTTTTTCGCCTGGGCCAACGAACAGGCGGCCCTGCTGCGCGCCGGACGCCTGACCGAGGCCGATATCGAGAATATCGCGGAAGAGATCGAAAGCATGGGACGGAGCGAAAAGCGGGAACTGGTCAGCCGGCTCACTGTGCTGTTCACGCACCTGCTGAAATGGCGTCATCAACCGGGGCTGCGCGGTGCGTCCTGGCGGCGAACGATTGAACACCAGCGGCTGCATCTTACGGAGCATCTCACGGACAATCTCAGCCTGCGCTCGAAATTGCACGAGGCCATCGCCAGTGCCTACAGCCACGCGCGGATCGAAGCCGAGAACGAAACCGGCCTCGACCGGGCCACTTTTCCCGCCTCCTGCCCCTACGCCTTCGAAGACGCCATGGACCCGAACTTTTGGCCGGAATAGCGAGCTTCCACCCGCCCCCCGGCGGCGCTACGTTCCTCCGCCAAGGAGGACCAAACCATGGATTTTCACGCCGAAGACGTCGAATACCACAGCCCGGACGGCCAGCCCTTGCTCGCCCGCGTCTATCTGCCCGCCGGACCCGGCCCCTTTCCCGCCGTGCTCGAAGTGCATGGCGGCGCCTGGACGTCTGGCGACCGCTTCAATAACGTTTCGATCGCCGAGGCGCTCGCGGCCAGCGGGGTCGTTGTCGCCTCGATCGATTTCCGCATGCCCCCTCAGGCCGGTTACCCCGATACGATGGCCGACGTGAATCTCGGCATTCGCTGGCTGAAGGCGAACGCGGAGAAATATAAGACCCGCGCCGATCTCGTCGGCGGTCTCGGCACCTCGTCCGGCGGCCATCTGCTGCTGCTCAGCGCCCTGCGGCCCACCGATCCGCGCTATTCGAAGCTGCCGCTCGCCGGGACCACGCAAGATGCCTCGTTGCGTTTCGCCATCGCCTGCTGGCCGGTCGCCGATCCGTTGAAGCGTTATCGCGTCATGCAGGCCAGCGGCAACGATCGTCTGGTCGCCGCGCACGATAAGTTCTGGCCCTCGGTCGAGGCGATGGAGGAAGGCAACCCGACCCTTCTCCTGACCCGCGGCGAGAAGACCGCGCAACCGCCCATGATGGTCATCCAGGGAACGTCGGACAACAATCTGACCATCGACATGGCTGACAACTTCGCCGCGGCCTATCTCGCCGCCGGTGGGCACATCGAAAAGCACATCTTCGCCGAACAACCCCACGCCTTCATCCCGAATGCCCCCACCGCGGTCGATTCCGTCCGCGCGTTGGAACTGATCAAGTCCTTCGTGCACAAGCACGCGGGCTGAACCGAGGCGGGCACGCTTTCGGCGGCGCGTCCGGGCCCTTAAAAGCCACCCGGACGCGCCGCCATCGGCCTTATCAGGCGCCGGCGAGAATCGCGTCGGCGCATTTCTCCGCCGTCATCAGCACCGGGAAGTTCGTGTTCGCCGAGGGCACCACCGGGAAGATCGAGGCATCGACCACCCGCAGACCGTCCACGCCACGCACCCGTCCGGCGTTGTCGGTGACCGCCATGGGATCGTCGTCGGCGCCCATGCGGCAGGTGCAGGAGGCATGCCAGACGCCGACCGCGGCCTTCCGCACGAAGGCCTCCAGCTTCTCGTCGTCGGTGAGCATATCGTGGATGCTCACCCCTTCCATCACATAGTTCTTGATCAAATATTTCCGGAGCGCGGCGGGTCCGTCGAGCATCTTCGCGAACACGTCGGTGAGCAGCTTGTTCTTCCGGCTTAACAACCCGACCTGACGCACCTTGTCGCTGTAGCTGGCGGGGAAAGGATCTTCCGTGACGGCCTGCATCGCCGGCGTCAGATGCATCGCGCTGAAACGCCGGACGCCGTCCATCATCCGCTCCAGATCCCGTTGATCCGACAGCAGATTGAAATCGACCGAGGGCTCGTCGCGCCAGTTCGGCGAGTTCAGCTTCACCTCGCCGTTTTCCGAATAGGTTTTGTATACGGTGACGATAAAGGAACCGATCTGCTCGCCGACCGCGTGCCAGGAGGTTTTGTTGGTGACGACGGTCATCATGTCGCCGGCGGGAATGCCGGGCAAATGAGAGGAATAACGCAAAGACACGTAAATATGGCGGCGGGAATAATCGTGGACGATGCGGGCGTGCGGCTTGAGGAAGGCGGCCACGGCCGCGGCCGGATGATCCTGCAAACGCTGACCGACGCCGGGCAAGGCCACGCGCACATCGATCCCCATGTCGCGCAAATGCCCGACCGGACCGATGCCCGCCCGCATCAGATGCGCGGGCGAGTGGATCGCCCCACAGGAAAGAATCACTTCGTTCGCGCGGAATTCCTGCTCGCGCCCATTCACCATGGCCTTCACGCCCACGCAGCGCTGCCCTTCGAAAATCAGGCTCGCGACCTGGGTTCCCGTCGAGATCGTCAGGTTCTCCCGCATCCGGGTCCCGGGATCGAGGTAGCCGATCGCCGCCGACACCCGGCGTTCGTAGGCGTTGGAAATCGTGATCGGGAAATATCCGTCCTTCCACTCGCCGTTCTGGTCGACGATGTATTCCCATCCCGCCTGTTTGAAGGATTCCGCGACAGCCTTGGCATGCTCGGGCCAAAGATCCGGGAAGATTCGGCGCACGGGAATGCGGCCTTCCTTGCCATGCCATGGACCGTCGAAGTCCATGTCGCGCTCGACCTTCTTGAAATATGGCAGGACATTGTCCCAGTTCCAGCCGGTCGCGCCCCTCGCGTGCCATTCGTCGTAGTCGGTCGGCGCGCCGCGATTGGCGAGCTGGCCGTTGATCGAGGACCCTCCGCCAAGGATTCGCGCCTGCTCGTACGTCCGCAGCGGCGGTTTCGGCGCGCCGGGATTGTTGTGGGAAATGACCTCGGTGGTGACCTTCAACTGGTTCCAGGTGAAGTTCGGATTGAGGTAGGCGGTGCCGGGATAGGAATCGAGCACCGCGGCCGGGACTTTGCCGTGCGGCGTGTCCTGCCCGGCTTCCAGCAGCAGCACCTTGTTCGTGCTCCGGGCGGACAACCGGTTGGCCAGCACCGAGCCGGCCGACCCGCCGCCGCAAATGATATAGTCGTAGATCATCCCATTTCCCCCGCGATCGCGTCTGGCCCGATGATAAAGCGGATCGCGCGGGAGCGGAACGTGGGACGGCGGACAAGCCCGCCGTCCCAAGGTGTTACAGGGTTTTCAGGAACTCGATCAGCGCCCATCGCTCGTCATCGGACAGCCCGCGTCCGATGACACCCTGGCCCCGCGGACCGTCGCGGAATTCGTGTCCGGCGTTGGAATTGCCGGGCTTCGTTGTATCCAACGCGAAGCCGCCTTTGATCTCGACATTGCGGTATCCAACCTTCGTGGGATCGTACTCGCGCCCGCCGAGATGCACGATCGTGGGGCGCTTTTCGCGTGGCGACAGCAGATCGTACAAGGTGGGAACGGACCCGTTGTGCAAGTACGGCCCGGCGGCCCAGACACCGTCCAGGGTACGCGCTTTGTATTCCAACGGGATTTGCAGATGATTCGGACGGCTGCCGTTCATCGTGTCTTGTTGGACGGCGGGGATGTTGTTTTTCTTGTACCAGAAATTCGCGACGTTCTCCACCATGTCGCCTAATGCGTTCGCGAACACCGCCTGACCGGATTTATTGGATTTCAATGGCAGGTCCGGCGGCAAAACAACCGTCCGGGTCGCCATTCCCTTCGCCTGGGCGGGATCGGTGCCGATGTCGGCGAGCGGGATTTGTTTCAGGTCGAGATATTTGTTGCCCTGGATTTCAACCCATCGGTTGCTGGCCCAAAACGCCGGCGTTCCGGGTGGTGGCAGGTGGCATCCTTGGCACAGTTCCGTGTACAGTGTCTGGCCGCGCGCTCGTTTCGTCTCGTCGATCGCCGGGAACGTCGAAACTGGCCATTTCGGCGCCAACAGGCCGGTGAATTGGGGCGTTGTTCCGCCTGGGGGACTGGCGGCCGGTTTCGCGTTTTGTGCCGCGGGTTCGGCCTTGGCGCCGGCCCATGGATTTTTCCCGGCAAGCGCTTCCTCGATCCAGTAGAGGTTGTGGATATTGGCCGTCGAGTCGAACCGGCTCGCCGCCGGTCCTCGGAGGTTCACCAGCGCGCGGACGCCCAGCGATTCACCGGCGTTCCGCACCATCGGTTGCATGATCGATCCGTTATACTGCACCCATGTGTACCATGGCGCCGTCCAGATATGGGGAAAGCGCACTGGTGCGTCGGTCGGGGCGTAATTTCTGGGTTCTTCGAGGTCCAGCGCGAAGACCTGGTTGCCGATCCGGTTGATCGCGTCCAGCCGGCCGAAGCCTTCTTCCACGTTGCGTGCCGCGTTCGCCTCGATCAATGGCAGTTCTTTTTGGCCCACGGCCAGCATTTGCTTCAACTGCTCCTTCAACGCGGCGCGCGCGCTGTCGTTGTCGTCCGTGCCCAGCACCCGCGCGGCGAAGCGATTGAAGCGGAATGGGTTAAGTGTCCCGCGACAATCAAGATGGGAATGCGCGACAATCAGGATGGGAATCTCGTTGCGGTGCTGTCGTCGTAGGAAGGGCGTAGCCCGACCGGAGACGACAGCACCGCGGCAATTGGCCTGACACCCC
>CANJJS010000189.1 GCA_947474705.1 Acetobacteraceae bacterium
AGTTTAAGGACAACGTGGTCGCGCGTTTGCTACCGCCACAGAGTTCGCCGATAGAGACGGTTTCCGCCGGGATCGGCATCGGCGTTGGCACGCTGGAGCGATGGCGGGCCGAGGCTCTCGCGAGGGCGGCTGGCGGCGGCGAAAGCCGACCGGCAAGGCGCCCAGGATTGGGGCGGCATAGGTGTCGATGGTGTTGCGCCATTGTTGCTTGTGCTTGTCGTTGCGCCATCCGGCTTCATGCGCCGCGATGTAGCGGTCCGCGACGTGGGCGAATGTCACCGCTTCGGCGGCGGTCGCGGCCAGGGCGTCGCGTTCGGCCAGCGGGTCGATCCCTTCTTTGACCTTACGGTGCAATTCGGCGGCCTTGGTCCGCGCCTCGGCCAGAGAGAAGGTTCGCGCGCTGCCCAGGCCCATTTCGCGCATCCGGCCCGCGCGCGTGTAGCGGAACACCCAGAATCGAGCATCGGGGGAGCGGACGAACAGATACAGCCCGTTGCCGTCGCCATAGCGGCCCGGCTTCGCGCTCCGCACTCTTATCGCCGATAGTCCGGCCGCTTTCCGTGGCATCGTCAGATCGTCCCCTAATCCGTCCCCTAAATGTAGTGGCGAAAGAGGGCGAAAGCAACCGATGCGCGACGAACGGAGAGATCGGGAAATAGGCGTATTTATTGAGGTTTTCCGCGGTCTTTTCGAATTTCAGCGAAAGCGGGCGAAGGCCAGTTCGCCGGACTCCCTCTCCGCCAGTTTTCCCTTGCGAACTCCCAGAACAGCCAATTCCGGGCCCAAATTTCCCTTGGTTTCAAAGGGGTTTGCGGGTTTCGAGTTAACCCCGGAGACTGGCCAGAGCCGTCAAAATCCGACTTTTCCGGTCTCCGTCTCTTTCCACATTAACCTGCCCTCCGCAGGTAAATATTAATGTTATCAATGTCTTGATGGATATTAACCGAACTGGATTTTGGGCTCGAAATCTCCCCTTCGGTCGGCACTGCAACCGCCGGTTAATTATGACCCCGCCGCGCGTTGGTGAGCGTTGGCGCGAAGCGATGCGGGAGTACGCGAAAACGGGCCGAATGGAACCGGTGCGATAGTTCCAGATGCCCGATGGACGCTTGCCTCCTTGCGAACCAGGCTGTGCAACAACCGACAAGGATCGATGACTTAGATACCTACAGCGCTTGAGCCGGTCAGTGCCAGATCTCTGGTGGGCTGAAGTGAGGGGAGACGGCTGAGCGATCGCGGAGGCTCTGACGCGCCTCACGAGATATTTGGCGACGGTGAGGATAGACAGTAAGATTAGCCATCATGGGGTGAATTGGAGAGGAAACGGCCCGCAGCTGGCGGGAGCTGCGGTTGTGATCGGCAATGACCGTTTGATTCATGAACTGGCGAGGCTCAATAGCAAGCAAGCTTTCACTCGGCCTCACTTCGTATATGGCGGGTTAGGACAATGACCAGCAACAGAATTGCATTAGCGCCGCGCCCCCGCTGGAAAATCGGGGAAGGCAGACCTCAGAATCGGATCGCCCTTCATGTCGATCGCATCGGCGGAACTGATAGGCGAAGGCCGAGAGACGCTGAAACATCTCATGGAACGATCCACGATGAGAAACGATGACATCACCCCTCTGAGCGACGCGATTGAGGCCGCGTCGCGCAGGGGTGACTACATCACCTCAGAAAGGATCGCTGACGCAGTGGCCGCCGACGCCGAGGGCGGTCAGGTCGCCTTGCGACGTGCCCAGGCGCTACAGGCCGTTGGCAGGTTGCAGGAGGCTTCACGGATCGTGCGCGATTGCCCGCGCGGCGGTATCGCCCCCGAAACCGCGACCTTGCTCGACCTGGAGGCAACCCGGCTGTCGCTTCTGACGGATCTCGCTGTGAAGCCCGCGCTCGACTCCGGACGCGTACGCTTCACTCCGCTTGGGAAATCGCGCCTGCACGCCGAAATTGAGGTTCTGCGCTGCACCTTGCTTCTGATCGCCGGCATCGTCGGCGAGGTCGATGCCGTTGAGCAAGCCACTACCATAACCCGGATGTTGAAGGTGGGCGACAAGCTGGCTGACGCGGGTTACCCGGCCGATGCACTACATGTCCGTCTGCGCGCGGCCGTTCATCCCATCCGTGGTCAGCCCGTCCTCCGCGACCCTATCATCCGCGAAGCGGAACGGCTGGGAGAACACGCCATCGCCGGAAGGGCCTGGTTGGATGAGGCCCAACACCTTATGAACGCGGACGCGGATCCGGCGCGCATCTTTGATGCCCTGACTGCCGCCGAAGCAGCCTTCGCCCGTGCCGATCATCGTCATGGCGGCATCGACGCCATGCGTCTTCGGGAAACGCAGCTGGCGAAAAACGATAGTCATGATCTGAGTACGCTGCAGTCGCTCATCCCAATCTACCAAAAACTGGGCGTCGCGCGGGGGGAGTTCGACACACTCTCGGCTCTGGCCGACGCGGCCCGCCTTCGCGGTTTGCCGGAACTGGAGGATGATTGCGTGACACTCATGCAAGGTCTTTCTGAAAAGCATGGTTACCGGTTGCAACATGTCCAGTCGATCATGTCACGCGCTCACCGCCTGACCGAGGACGGGCGGTTTGCGCGGGCGCGGGAACTCTGCGAGCAGGAACTGGCGGCGGGCGTGCCATCCGGTCCGGCGGCGATCCTTGAACTTATGTGTTCCAACGCCCTGTCAGCTGCGGGCGATCGCGAGCGTGCGCTGCCAAGGACCCGTCGAGCTATGGTACACGCAACCCGTGCCAATCATTCGATCGTTACGGAAGTCACCAAAAAACTGGTGTCCGACCTTGGGGAGACGCGGCCGGCGGGCTGGTACAAGGAGGCGATCAACGCGATCCGTGTGGGGGCAAGGCACGAACTGGCTGCCGGTCGTACGTTTTTGGCGATCGACCTGCTGACTTTCATGACATACCCATATCAAATTCGCGCGCGTACCGGACCACCGCTAACCCGCCGCCAACTCAACCAACTGGCCGACAGCATCGCCTCAGCCGAGGCGATGCTTTCTCAGGTTGAAACGGCACGACAGGATCAGGCCCGGATCAAGGTTATCTGGGCGTACAGCCATTCGCTTCAAGTTCAGGACAAGCCCGCTGAAAGCCTACGCATGCTAGAAGCCGGCCTGGAATTCTGCGATCCGCGCGGTTTGCGCCGCGACGCGGCGGAATTCCGGCATATGATCGGGGTCTTTCATTTCAACGCGTCGACGAATGATTTGCTAGGCCATTTCGGGCCAGCCGAGGACGCCCTTCGAGGTGCCGTGGATTACTTTAAGGCCGCCGGTTCCATTATTCCGGCCATCCGAAGCCGTGAAATCCTGGCGCGCCTTTACAGTCGGGCAGCGCAGCGAACCACGCGGGAGTTGGGGGAACGGTTGCGTGCCGCGGCAGTAGGGGAACTCACCGCATCGGAGCACGATATTGATATCCGGTGCCGCGACTACAGCGACCCGTCCC
Source organism: Acetobacteraceae bacterium (assembly GCA_947474705.1). Classification (GTDB taxonomy): domain Bacteria; phylum Pseudomonadota; class Alphaproteobacteria; order Acetobacterales; family Acetobacteraceae; genus Rhodopila. Next base: position 3,475 of record CANJJS010000189.1, read on the forward strand.
CGCTCGCAACTCGGGAAGGCAAACGTGCGTTGACCCAACTGGCGCAACGCGTGCGGGAAACGGCCCTGATCATACTACTCCACGGCGGGCACGACGCTGCGCATGTATTCGATTGGGTGCAACGGGGCAAATCCCGCCAACTGAACGATCTGCTCGGAGCTGGGAAACCTGTGCCGATGGATCTCAGGACGCGTGCGGCCAAGGCGGAGAGTACTGAGCAAAACCTGCTGGCGGAAGAAGCCGCGCTCACGGACCAGTCGGGAACGGCGGAGGAAGCGGATCTTCCGCGATTGCGGGAGCGTCTCGATGAGTTGCACGAGACCATGGCGTGTTCCCCGGCCCTCACCAGTTATCAAGAAATTCGAACCGGCATGATCGATCCAGGCCGGGCTCGCGCGCGGTTCCTGGGCGCCTGTGGCGACGACCATGTCGCGTTCGTGGACTGGTTCCAGGTGGATGACCGGTTCTACATCGCCGTGGCGCGTGGCGGGGAGGCGCCCCGTTTGGAGTGGCTTGGCCTCAGCCCCGCCACGGTGCGCGATTTTGTCCTCCACGAATTGAGCCCCGATCATTACGCTCAAACCTTGGCCCGCTGGCCGGAGAAGCTGCGAACGCTCGATGGTCTTATCACCCCCCTGGAGTACATGACCCAACCGGGCGACCGGCTGGTGCTGTGTCCGGCTGGTCCGCTGCACGCCATTCCCTTGCACGCCCTCGAACTCCAGGGACAACCTCTGCTCGCACGCAACGTGGTCAGCTATACCGCCGCGCTTGGCGGAACGTGTCAACGACTTTGATACACCCGGTTTCGTAATTTAAGCTCGTGTCCTGACCCTCGGCCGGTATTGCTCCGGGACAAGTAAGGTGACCGGTGACTGTCCCGGATCCGGCCGGATGAACGCCGTGACGGTTTCGCGGGTGCGCCCGGTAGGAGCACGTGACGGTATCCAGCGGAAGCGGCCACGGTGCATGGAGCAAGGGGCGGCGGAGGCTGCGATCGCCTGAAACGTTGCCGATCGCCTGAAACGTTGCCGGCGGGTGGGCGCGAGACGTCATGACAGTTACATCCTAACCGGATCCGGCGCTTCAGGCCGCCTTTTCCGGCGTAGGCGGGTTGATCCATGCCGCCGTTGGTTTGGCCG
>CANJJS010000190.1 GCA_947474705.1 Acetobacteraceae bacterium
ACCAGACCGTCGCGCCGCCACGCTGCCACCGCGGCGCGGAAGTCGGGTCCCACGGCGTCGAAGTACGGTGCGCCGTGGTCGATCCCCACTTCTCCGAAGCGCGTTTGCATGTGGCGCGTTGACATGCGCCCTCCGGGACCGCAGCCTTTATCGAAAAGTACGACGTCGTGGCCGGCTATGCGAAGCTCGCCGGCGCAGGTCAGCGCGCTCAGTCCCGCACCGATGATTCCGCATTTCATGTAACCATCCGAAAAAAATGCAGGCGCAGCAGGCATCATCGCCCCATCAGGGTCAGCACTTCCTTCCGGCTCGCGGGATCGTCCAAAAAGCAACCCAGCATCCGGCTGGTGATCATTGCCACGCCGGGCGTTGAAACGCCGCGGCTGCTCATGCATCCGTGCGTCCCCTCGATGAGCACAGCGACGCCGCGCGGCTGAAGATGATCCCATATGCATTGGGCGACCTGAGAGGTAAGGCGCTCCTGTATCTGAAGGCGGGAGGCATAGCCGTGAAGGACGCGCGCCAGTTTTGAAATCCCGACAACACGGTTCTTCGGCAGATAGGCGATGGAGGCTTTTCCAACGATGGGTGCCATATGATGTTCGCAGTGGGAATGGAAGGGGACGTCGCGCAGGACGATGATTTCGTCGTAACCGCCTACCTCCTGGAATGTACGATCCAGATGCACTGCGGGATCCTCGAGGTTGCCCCGGCACCAGTCACGCCAGGCACGCGCGACGCGCGCCGGAGTGTCGACAAGCCCTTCGCGCGCCGGGTCCTCGCCGGTCCAGCGCAATAGCGTACGGACGGCCTCCAAGACTTCCTTGGGCAAAGACTGCTTGCCATCGTCCATGGACTCTCGGAGGGTGTGAGCGATGTGATTCATGAGATCCGCCTTCTAATATCAGACGACGCCATCCGGCGGTGCCTAGAAATTTGACCCTGCCAAGGCTTCGCAGGTATCTATGCACGCAAGGCTTTGACTATTTCTACATGTCCAAATAGACAGGTTGGCGGCGGAACGAATGGAAGCTAAGCGCTTAGGAACAGCGGACCGCGGGAATGCCTTGGCGGATATGATCGCAGCCAGTCCGATCGCAGCCGTCATCAGCGACCCGCGCCTTCAGGATAATCCCATCGTGGACTGCAATCAGGCCTTCATCGAACTGACCGGGTATAGTCGCGAGGAGATCATCGGCAGGAACTGCCGTTTTCTGGCTGGATCGGAGACGGAAGCGGACTTGACCTCGCTGCTGCGCCAAGGCATCGCCGCACGTCGGCCGGTCATGGTGGATATCCTGAACTATAAGAAGGACGGAAGGCCGTTCCGGAACGCGGTGATGGTGGCGCCGATCTTCGATGCGAAGGGAGAACTCGAGTATTTCCTAGGGTCTCAGGTCGAGGTTATGCAAGATGCAAAGCCGCGTGAAACCCTGCGTCGCAAGGCCGCGCAGGCCGAAATCGAGAAACTAACCCCGCGCCAGCGCGAAGCGTTGAAGAAGATGGCGGCCGGAAAGCCCAATAAACAGATCGCCTTCGACATGAACATCAGCGAACGGACGGTCAAAATGCACATCGCCGACGCGTTACGCGTGTTGGGCGTGCCAACGCGAGCCGATGCCATACGCCTCACGGTCGAGGCCGAATTGTGAGGGTACGGATCCCGAAGGGCGCGCACGGCATTCTGGTGGTTGCAATCGCGATTGCTGCGGCGGGGCTGACCGCCTTCCTTGCCGCCGGCCCGCGGGCCAAGGAGGTTGCGGCCTATACGTCCGCAATTGCACCCGCTGAGCGTGTCCTTGCTGTCAACGGTCGTATCCGGCCGCGCCTACAGGTCGACATCCGCCCATCCCTCGGCGGTGCGCTGATGGCGCTGCCTTTCGATGTGGGCCATCGGGTAAACCAGGGCGATATACTCGCAAGGATCGATGATGGACCGGAAGCCGCGGCGATCACTGAGGCACAGGCGGCGGCGCAGGCTCAACAGGCAACCCTCGCCCAAGCCCGGCGGGATCTCGCCCGCCTTGAGGCGCTCGGGGAATTCGCGACGGGGCGAGATGTGGAACAGAAACGTCTTGCGGTGGAAGAAGGCGAGCGGGAGCTGAGACGCCGGAACGCGGCCGTCACCCAGGCCAGCGAACTGCGGGAGCGGCGCGTACTGCGGGCCCCCTTTTCCGGCGTCATCCTGCAACGTCCTGTTGATCCAGGCCAGACCGTCAGCCCGGAAACCGTGATTTACCGGCTGGCCGATCTTTCCAACCCTGAGATCACCGCGGAAGTGGATGAAATCTACGCCGCTGAAATCCACCCCGAGATGGAAGCCTTGGTCCGTCTGCCGGGCGGGGTGGATACCTTGCGTGCCAGGGTGCTGCACATTGAACCGCGCGTTGATCCGGCCACGGGCGCCCGCGATGTCCGCCTTGCCCTGGATGGCGCCTTCCTCAATCCTCCCGCCGGTCTCACGGTGACAATCAACTTCCTGATCGAACGCCGGGCAAATGCCATCAGCATCCCGCGCGGTGCTATCAACGAGGTGGGCGGCAAGACATTCGTGCTGATCGCTGGGGCCGACGGCGTCGTGCGGGAGCGCGCGGTGACTTTCGTCGACTGGCCTGCGGAACAGGTGATTGTCCTATCCGGCATCGAAGCCGGAGAACACATCCTCACGAACCCCGCCGCCGCCAAGCCCGGTGAAAAGGTGCGGATCGTAAATTGATATGAATGCGTATGCTGTCAAGCTCGCCATTCGGTACCTCTTCAGCCATCCCGCCCAGACAGTGCTGCTGATGTCCGGCGTGGCGCTGGGCGTGAGCGTGTTTATTTTCATGAGCGCGCTCATCGGCGGTCTCGCGACGCTCCTGACGCTGCGCACCGTGGGCAGTATCCCGCATGTCGTCTTGGAACAGCCCGATCACGATCCCGCCGTCCTCCTATCCGGCGTCGAGGCCCTCGTTGTGCTGCAAAAGGATCTCAGCCGCCGCAATCAGATTTCCATCTGGCAGCCCGCAATACCGATCGCCGAAAAGACGCCGGGCGTCACGTTCGTCTCGCCCCAAATCCGTGGCGCGGCTTTTGTTGAACGCGGACAGGCCGTCGCCTCCGTCGGCGTCATTGGCGTAATGCCCGGGAAGCTGTCCGGCATCGCCGATATCGATGCGGCAATTGTCGAAGGGAGCAGCAATCTGCTGGCCGACAGCCTCCTCATCGGCAGTCGCCTCGCGAAGGATTTGGGCTTGCGCGCGGGACAAACAGTGCGCCTTACGTCGGATCGAGGACGCGCGCGCAGCCTACGCATCGGCGGCATTTTCACTTTGGGTATCGCCAGCGCCGACCGGCAAGCGGTCTATATGAACTTTTCCACCGCCCGTGCGCTCTTCGACCTGCCGACAGGCATTTCGCGGATCGAAATCAAGGTTCAGCCCCCCATCGAAGCGCCCCGGATCGCCGCGCAACTGCATGACGCCACAGCGCTGAAAGCCACGGCATGGACGGAGGAAAACACTCAGCTGTTCGAGGGCTTGGACGCGCAGGGACGCACGGGGACAATCATCAAGGTTTTTGCGCTTATCACAATAATGGTCGGCATCGCCAGCGCCATGTCGTTGTCCGTTATACGGCGGCAATCCGAAATCGGCATTATGCGCGCTATGGGCGCCCGTAAAGTCTTCGTTGTCTCGATCTTCGTGCTCGAAGGGACACTGATCGGATTGATCGGGGCCCTGGCCGGCGCGAGTGCAACTTGGCTTGCGCTAACGCCGCTGCCCCCTGTGACTCAAGTGGCGCGAGGTGGACTGCCGATAGATCAGGCGCAAGGAGGATTCCTGCTCGCGATAGTCCTAACGACCTTGGCCGGGGCGCTGGCATCGATCCAGCCGGCGCTTCGCGCATCGCGGATCGATCCTGTTGAGGTGATCGGATCATGACGGCGGAAACGATCGCGACCGTGCGGGGACTTATGAAGAGCTTTGGAAAGGAGGAAACCGAGACGCAAGTCTTGAAGGGCATAGACCTCTCCGTCCATCGCGCTGAAATGGTGGCGTTGCTAGGTCCTTCCGGGTCGGGCAAAAGCACTTTGTTGACGATCCTTGGGACGCTGATGCGCGCGAGCGGCGGAAGTCACGAGATGTTGGGTGTCGACCTTATGCACGCCAGCGACGCCGAACGCACGGAGTTTCGCAGCCGCCATCTCGGCTTCGTTTTTCAGTTCCACCACCTGTTGTCCGATCTCACCGCGCTGGAAAACGTC
>CANJJS010000191.1 GCA_947474705.1 Acetobacteraceae bacterium
AATCTCGAACATAATTTTGGGCACGGTCAGGAAACCCTGGCCTCTGTTCTGGTGGTGCTGAATCTGCTGGCCGTCGGGTTCCACACCGCCGCGCGATGGGCCGTCCTCGCATGGCGCGAGGCCGTCAGCGCCAAGGGCGCGACATTCCGGTTCTTCGAGCATCTTCGCACGATCGCAGCCTACGTCGTGTTCGAGACCTGGGACCAATTGCCGCGTTCGATCGCGGACGCAGCGATGCGGCCGCCCTGAAAATCCTTGTACCCGGCCCCGCCACCGAACTATACCAGACAGGAAACTCGCCAAAGAATGCTGCAAATCAAGCCGATATAGAATCGCTGGCCGGGATGGGGAGAGACCAGGGCTTTGCCCCATAATACCAACCGCCCGATGACTTGACTCAAATTTCTCTTGATCCGGCTCGAGCCGCCATGATTCGTCAACTTCCGTACAGGAGGACTGACGATGACGGTCGCTATCACCCGAACGGACGCGACGGCGACGAGCCTTCGCGACGAAGCCAAACGAACCAGTCACGCACCGGCGGCGCGCCGGCTGCTGGCGATCGCGCTGGTCCTTGAAGGTTCGCCGCGAGGCGATGCCGCGCGGCAATGCGGCATGGACCGCCAAACCCTGAGAGACTGGGTTCATCGCTTCAACAACGAGGGCATCGCAGGTCTTTTCGGCCGCGCGCACGGTGGCGGTCCAGGGCGCAAACTGTCGGCCGAGCAGGAATCCGAGGTCGCGAAATGGGTCCGAACCGGGCCCGATCCCGCCGTCGACGGGGTTGTCCGCTGGCGCCTGGCCGGGAACGGATCGCGCGGTCCTTCGATGTGACCCTGCACGAGCGTAGTGTCGGGAAACTGGCCCACCGCCTGGGCTTTCGGCGTATTTCGGTGCGCCCGCGGCACCCGCTGGCCGACGCCGAAGCCCAGGAGGCGCATAAAAAAACTTCGCCGACCTGGTTCGCGACGCGATCCTCGAAACGGTCCATGGCCGTCCCATCGAACTCTGGTGGCAGGATGAGGCAAGAGTTGGCCAGAAAGGCCATTTGACGTACATATGGGCGGATCGCGGTAGCCGTCCACCGGCGCCACGGGACCGGCGGTACGACTGGGCCTATATCTTCGGTGCGGTTTGCCCGGCACGCGGCGTTGGTGCCGGCCTGATCCTGCCAGAGGTCAATGCCGCCGCGATGAACCTGCATCTGGCCGAAATCGCCCGTCATGTCGCGCCCGGCGCGCACGCAGTCGTCGTACTGGACGGCGCCGGCTGGCACCAAACCGGCGTCAAACTGAAAATTCCGGACAATATCAGCCTTCTGCCGCTTCCGCCTTATTCCCCGGAATTGAATCCGGTTGAAAACATCTGGCAATATCTGAAACAAAACTATCTGAGCAACCGGATATTCGAAACCTACGAGGATATCGTAGATGCCTGTTGCAACGCTTGGAACGCCCTTATGGCGGCGCCCGATCGCATTCGGTCAATCGCACAGCGCGACTGGGCAAAAGCGGTCATGCCATAGGGCGGTTGGTATAAGCACTGATACCAGCGCGCCTAAAGATTGACACACGCCCATTCCCGATGGGCGATTGACCGGATGCGATCCACGTCGGCGATCAGAAAGCGCCAAGCGTTGGCGCAGGCTTCCACGATTTCATCGTAAGTGTCCCATATCCGATGGCTGAGTTTATTGCCACGCAGATAATCCCAGACATTTTCCATCGGATTCAATTCGGGCGAATATGGAGGGAGCGGTAACAGGACGATGTTGTCCGGTACCACCAGCTTCCCACCCAACTGGTGCCAGCCGGCACCGTCGCAAACCAGCACCGCCAATGCTCCTGGCGCGACCTGAGTACCGATCTCCTTCAGATGCTCGTTCATGGCTTCGCTGTTCGCGGCGGGCATGACGACCGCGGTTCCAACAGCGCGATCCGGACACAACGCGCCGAATAAGTAGACGGAGTCGCGCCGATTGTCCCGTACCGCCAAGGGACGCGAGCCTTTCAAGGCCCATATGTATTCCAGCGTCCCTTGTTGCCCTACTCTGGCCTCGTCCTGGAACCAGATCTCGACCGGTTTGTTCGCCGCCGAGGCGGGTAAGGCCGCTTTTACCAGATCCGGGATTTTTTTTACGCCGCTTCGGCTTCCGGGTCCTTCTTTGGGTGATAAGGGCGGGGTTGCAGCCGGGTCAGCCCGAGTTGGCGCAACCATCGCCCGATCGTTTGTTCGCATGCCCTCACCGACCAGCGTGCCGACACTTCCTCGCGTAGATCGGCCCGGCGCCAACGCGCCATCTTATGTTTTTCAATGTCCGGCCCTTCCAGAACGATGTCTCGTAGCTCCTTCAACCGGGCCTCCGCCAGCCCGGGGCGGCCGCCCCGGGCTGGCGCGGGATCGTAGCCCGTTTATCCCATCGGCGTTGAACCGATGAACCCAATCCCGCAACGTTTGCCGCGTCATGCCGCCCGCGATGGCCGCGGCCTCCCGGGAGTGACCCTCCAACAACAACGCCATCGACAAAAGCCGCCGCACCTGCGCCGCGTCGCGGGTCTTCACCGCCGCCGCTCGTAAAGCGTCCGCGGAATGTTCCGTCCGTGCGATTTGGATCGGCTGGCCCATCTTATGGTCTCCGGTGCAACACGTCATGTCGCACACAGAATCGATACCCAACTGATTCGGGAAAGCCCTGAGAGGCAGGATTTTGGCACGCTGGTATAACTTAACGATCCGAACGGATAATTCACCTGTTGCGTTCGCTTTTTTCGCCGAGGCCCCGCCAGGCGTTTATGCGGGAACCTGGGCGCGCGTCTGAGCATGTCCAGCGTCATTGCCGGCACGGTCGCCTGGCGGATCGCGGCGAGCACGATTTTGGCGATGCGCCACAGGGAACTGGTGGCTTCCGCCTCGAAAAGGTCCAGAGGGGAAAGACGCCAGGATATCCTGGCTGAGGTCGTCGTGGAGCAAAGCCACAATCAGGTGCGCATACAGCCAACATCGCGTTCCAGTGTCGGTCCGCGTGCGAATATCGTCGATGTTCAACAACGATTTCAGCCGCTTGAACGCCAGTTCGATCTGCCAGCGCAGGCGGTAGGCCGCCAGGACCTCCTCCGCGGGGAAGGTCTCCGCGTCCAGCGACGTGGCGATCGCGATATATTCCGCCGCCACCAGGCTGCGCGGGTCGATCTTCGATTGTTTCCGGCTGGCCCGTTGGTACAGTTGTTTCCGCGCCGCTTCCGCCTGTTCCGGCGTTTTGCGCCACGCGATCAAACGGATGGGAATTGGGGTCTGACGTTTGCCGGATTGGGCGAGGACCGGGATTTCGCGCACCTGTTTCTCCGGGTCCACGCGCGCGAGCCAGTCGATGAGATCGAACGGTTTGCCCGTTCCATCGACCAGCCGGATCGTGTTCCAACGCATCCGGACAATGAAATCCGTCTCTCCGGGCCGCTCCGCCAGAAACCGTTGCCAGGCCTGTGCGTTGGCGTACCCGCGATCGGCGATGCGGATTTCGCCGGCCACGGGCTTGCCCCTGTCCAATGCCTCGCCGCCACGGCTGTCGGTGACTTCAAGGTGCGTGAAGCCGCCAGCGCCGAGATCGTATACGCCGTGGACCCGGAAATCCGTGCCTTTGGAGCCGGGTATGCTGAGGCTCGTGCTGTCGGCGATGCGCAAGGACCGGCCGTGCCAGCATGGCGCGCCGCTGGCGTGCTCCAGCAATTTTCCGGTCAGGGCCTTCAGGAAATCCACACAGGTGTGGAGGTGTTTGTGCAACGCCTCTTCGCTCAGCGACGCGATGCCGTATTCGTGGGCCCAGGCGGCGACACTCTGCTGGGAATGGCCGCCGACAGCCCAGGCCAGGGCAAGGCGAAGCAGGTCCTTCACCGAGCGCACGCCGCGCGCCCGTTGGAACGCCTTCGTCTGCCGGCCCAGGGCTTCAAGGTCCAGATCGGGCGGCAGGCGCGCCAGGAACGAAGGGAAATGGTCGATCGATATGGAGGATGTTTCAGGCATCCACGCAAAGAGTCAGAGCGAATCCAGACGTGTCCATAGCTAATACCAACTGACCTAACCATTGACCGATGCCCATTCACGCGTCCCAATCGACTGAATACGTTCTGGATCGTCGATCAAAAATTGCCAAGCGGCTCTGCAGGCCTCGACGATCGCATCATAAGTGTCCCAAACGAGGCCGCATAACT
>CANJJS010000192.1 GCA_947474705.1 Acetobacteraceae bacterium
AATGACGGCGGCGGATTTCGGCAATCGTATCCATGTACAACACCCCAGACTCTCCAGCATAAACGCCGGAGGATCGCACGGACCGGGGTGGAAACTATTGGACGCTGTTTACCCCCGGAATCTGGAAAGGTTTGCACGCTGTTTTACATGGTAAGCGTCCGGTCAGCCCCGCCTTGTTCCGCCCCCCTGAGGGGGTGCGATTCAACGTTGTGGGAAGTAAGCTGCCGCTTCTTCAACCAAGGGAATCGACCCATGGCGGCTGCGAGCCTCAGCGACGAAGCACTTTTGGCGTTCCTTCGCGCCCATCCGACTTTGCGCGACCGGGTGGTCTCGATCGCGGGCGCGGTGGAGAATGCGAACGGAGACCTCGGGGAAGCGGACGCGGCCGAAGAGCGTTTGGTCGAGGAGATGCGGCTTTTGGGCCGCGAGGCGTTGCAAGGTTGGGCGGACGAGCGGGTCGAAGCGACGGAGCGCGATGTGCGCGGCCTGACCGGAATACACCGCCAGGGTAAAAAAACTCCGCTGGCACACGAAATTCGGCGAAATCGTAGTTCTGGAGCCGCAATACCGGCTCGCGAACAACCGCGTGCGCCCGTTTGTTCTTGGCGCGAAGGTCAGTCAGCGCGGGTGTTCGCGGCTGTTGCAACGGGCGATCGTGGATTTCGCGGCGGACGATCCCTTCGCCCGGGTCGCGGCGAAATTGCGTGAGCATTACGGCTTCGAGATCGGCGAAAGCACGGTTCAACGGATTACCCTGGGCCATGCCCAGGCCATGTTCGAGGCCGGCGGCGGTGAGATGGACTTTCCGAAAGAACCGGGCCGGCACAAGCAGATTGTCGCGCAGATCGACGGCGGCATGATCCCCGTCATGACGCCGGACGGGACCCAGAAGGACAAACGCAAGGGGAAATGTCTGTCGTGGAGAGAGGCGAAGATTTCGCTCGCGCACGCCAAGGGAAGCCGCACACCGGTGTATGGTGGCGGGATCGAAGGCGGCGTGGAGGAAGCTGGGCGGCGGCTGTTCGCCTGCGCGGTGCGGGCGGGTTTCGGGACGGGTTCGCGCGTGCACGCGGTGGGCGACGGCGCGCCGTGGATCGTGGGCCAAATCGAGGAGCGGTTCGGCGAGCAGGGCAGCTACCTCATCGATTTCTATCGCGTTTGCGAATACCTGAGCGCGGCCGCGAAGACGATCGCGCCGGATGCCGCCGCCGCCAAAGTCTGGATGGAGGCGCAAAAGGATGCACTGAAGACGGGGCGCACCGGCGCGGTTCTCTTCGCCCTGTCGCGCCATTGCGAAAGTCCGGACGTGTGCGACGAGCAAGCCCCGGTCCGCGTTTGCCATCGGTATCTCAGCGCTCGAAAGAGCCAATTGAACTATCGCGAAGCCATCGCGGAAGGACTGCCGGTCGGTTCCGGGGAAATCGAAAGCGCACACCGTTATGTCGCGCAAAAACGCCTGAAACTTCCTGGCGCCTGGTGGCTCGTCGAGCATGCGGAGCATATGCTCGCGTTGCGGATCAATCGTTTGAACGGGGACTGGGAGGCGTATTGGGCCGCGCTGTCCGCCGGGCCATCGGCGCCCGCAAATCTCAATCACCCAGAAGCGTCATCGAATGCCGCCGCATGATCCCACAACTTTGGTTCGCACCCCCCCCTGAGGTCCCGACAATACCGTCCATAAGGAGCGCCTTAAGGTCGGAGCAAAGGACAGTGCCGGACGGAAGCATCGAGATCATCACGGGCCGCGAACGCCGCCGCCGCTGGAGTGTGACGGAAAAACTCCGGATTGTCGCGGAAAGCCATGAGCCGGGCGCCCGTGTCTCCGGTGTCGCGGCCCGGCACGACATTTGCGCGAGCCTCTTGCACGGCTGGCGCCGCCAGGTGCGCGAAGGACGGCTGGGTTCGCCGGGCGCACCGGAGTTCGTGCCGGTCCACCTAGCGTCACGACCCGGTGACGCGCCGCTCACGTCGGACCGCTGTATACCGGCACCCGCACGGGAGACAGCGGCGATCGAGGTCGTGTTGCCCTCGGGCGGACGCATCCTGATCCGCCCCGGCGCGCCGCTTGCCGCGTTACGCGCCATTATTTCGGCGTTACGCGGATGATCGCGCCGCCGCCCAATGTCCATGTGTGGCTGGCGTGCGGGCACACGGACATGCGCAAAGGCTTCGACGGTTTGGCATCGCTGGCTCAGAATCGCCTGGGCAAGGATCCGTTCGGCGGCCAGTTGTTTGTGTTCCGCGGCCGCCGGGGCGACCTGATCAAGATCTTGTGCTGGGACGGCCAGGGCCTGTGCCTTTTCGCCAAGCGGTTGGAAAAAGGCCGCTTCGTCTGGCCTCAGGCGAAAGACGGCGCGGTTTGTCTCACCCCGGCGCAGTTGTCGATGTTGCTGGAAGGCATCGATTGGCGGGCTCCGGCGCGCACCTGGCGTCCGGAATGCGCGGGATGAAAAAAATCGTGACACCAGCGCGATCTGGCCTGGCGGATCGCGCATCCATGGGCGAAGATTCGGCCATGCCCTCGCTGCTCGATTCGCGACAGTTGCCGAAAAACGCCGCCGCTTCGCGGGCGTTGTTGCCGACGCGCGAGGAAGAACACGCGGCCGAACTGGAAGCCGCGCGGAATGGCCTGAAAGACAAGGCCCTCGAAGTCGAACAACTGAAAACCCGGCTGGCGAAGCTGTTGCGGCAACGCTTCGAATCGTCGTCGGAGAAGCTACGGAGTTCGATCGATCAATTGCAGCCGATCCTTGGCGATCTCGAGGAAGACGAGGCAGAGGCCGCGTCCTCCGGAGCGGAGCCGGATGCGCCGGAAACGGACATACGGGTCCGGCCACGGCGGAAACCGAAACGCAAGCCGCTGCCGGAAAACCTGCCGCGCGACATCGTGGAACATCCCACCGCCTGTGCCTGTCCAAAATGCGGCGGCGCGTTGCGGCGTCTGGGCGAGGGGCCGAGGGACCGTGGCCGAAGGCCGCGTAAGCCCGAAGGCCACCGAAATCCTGGATTACGTCCCAGGGGCCGGCTGACCGCTTTGCGTGGCATCAGTCCGCTTCGCGGCCTGATCCTTCCGTGTCACCCGGCACGTGCGCCCGAAAATGTCCTGTCGCCGCTGCGAAAGCATCACCCAGGCCCCGGCGCCCAGCCTACCGATCAATCGCGGCCTGGCCGGCCCCGGTCTGCTTGCGCATGTGCTGGTGAGAAAGTTTTGCGATCACCTGCCGTTACACCGCCAGGCGGAAATCTTCGCGCGAAGCGGCATCGATCTCGATCGTTCCACCCCCCGCCTTCGCAGGGGCAAGCTTGGCGGACTGGGTCGGGCAAACCGCCAGACTGTTACGCCCGCTGGTCGAGGCGGTTGGCGCGCATGTCATGAGCGCCGGGCGCGTCCACGCCGACGACACCACGGTCCCGGTGCTGTCTCCCGGCAACGGCAAGACAAAAACCGGACGGCTCTGGTGTTATGCCCGCGACGACCAGCCCTTCGGCGGCAAGACCCCGAGAGCGGTGCTTTACTGTTACAGTCCGGATCGAAAAGGCGAACATCCGAGGAAGCATCTGGCCGCATTCAAAGGCATCCTCCAGGCGGACGGCTACGCCGGTTACGCGGGCCTTTACCAGCAAGGCGTGACCGAAGCCGCATGCATGGCGCATGTCCGGCGGAAGTTCTTCGATATTCACGCCGAGACGAAGTCGCCCCAATCGCAAGAGGCGTTGCGGCGCATCGCGGAACTTTACGCGATCGAGGCTTCGATCCG
>CANJJS010000193.1 GCA_947474705.1 Acetobacteraceae bacterium
GGTCAGGAAACCCTGGCCTCTGTTCTGGTGGTGCTGAATCTGCTGGCCGTCGGGTTCCACACCGCCGCGCGATGGGCCGTCCTCGCATGGCGCGAGGCCGTCATCGCCAAGGGCGCGACATTCCGGTTCTTCGAGCATCTTCGCACGATCGCAGCCTACGTCGTGTTCGAGACCTGGGACCAATTGCCGCGTTCGATCGCGGACGCAGCGATACGGCCGCCCTGAAAACCCATGTACCCGGCCCCGCCACCGAACTATACCAGACAGGAAACTCGCCAAGGAAAGCAGCAAATCAAGCCGATATAGAATCGCTGTTGCGGATCAAGCGGCTGAATGACGACTGGGACGCCTTATTGTGCCGCGCTCGCCTCCATACCGCCCGTGGCAGCCAATCTCAACCGGCCAAACATATCGACCAGGGCTCCGAACTCAAGTTACCGAGGGTAGACAACACAACCTTTGGCTGATTCGATGTGGCATGTTTGGATTCGGAATCCCATGCCATGTCCGCCGCCCATGCCCTGCCGTCTGAAAAGGCCCGCCTCTCGATCCTTCTGGAGCACCTCTCCACGATCGACGATCCGCGCGATATCCGCCGGATCATGCACCCGCTGGCGGAGATCCTGTTCCTTGTCGTTTGCGGCACGATCGCGGATTGCGACGACATCGCCGCCTAGGGGCGAAGCGCATCTGGATTTTCTTCGCCGCCACCTGCCCTTTGCCAACGACGTGCCGGGCGGACGCTGGCTCACCATCCTCATGAACCGGATTGATCCGGCTTTGTTTCAAGCGGCCTTCGCCGGATGGGTGCGTGAAACTCGGCCGGACCGTCCGGAGTTCGTCGCCATCGACGGCAAGACCTCCCGGCGTAGCCACGATCGCGCCACGGGCGGGGCGCCGCTCCACATGGACTCCGCCTTCGCCACCACATCGCGCCTCGTGCTCGGCCAGGAGGCGGTGGCGGGTAAATCGAACGAGTTGACCGCGATTCCGCTTCTCCTGGCGCGGTTGGCGGACGGTGGCGGTCCGCGCGGTGCGCTGGTATCCATCGACGCCATCGCCACCAACGGGACGATCGCCGAAGCAATCCGGCAAACAGGCGCCGGCTATCCGCTGGCGGTGCAAGCCAACCAGCCCACTCTTCGTAAAGACATCGAGGCCTGTTTCCAGGATGCGCTGCGGCGGGGGGGGGGCGTCGAAACCTTCACGGAACACGACAAAGGCCACGGCCGGATCGAGCATCGCGACGTCGACGTCATTCGGGATACCAGCTGGTTATCGGGCGATCGGCGCTTTCCCGGCGAATTGCAGTTGCCGGGCGCCGCCACCATTGTCCGCGTCCGGACCCGTATCCAACGCGGCCAGATGCTACATACCGAAACCCGGTATTATATCTCGTCCGCCAGGCTGAACGCGGAACGGGCCGCCGCTGCGGTCCGGGGCCATTGGGCGATCGAAAGCCGGCTGCACTGGGTTCTGAATGTGACCTTCAACGAGCACCAGTCCCGGTTGCGCAAAGGCTTCAGCGCGAGGAACATGGCGGTCGTCCGGCATTTCGCGCTCAACCTGATGCGTTCCGCGACAGATAAGCGATCCATCAAGCTCCGCCGGAAGCTGGCGGCATGGAGCCAGGATTATCTCTCGATGTTATTTACCGGTCAGGGACAATGAACTTAGATTCGTGGCCCTGACGGATCGACGCCGGTCGGGGTTTGAACGCACAGCTTTGGTGCGTGCCCCTGCTAATGCTTCACGTGGAGCGTCCAATGAGGAGTAGTCAAAGTGATTCCCTTTAACAAACGCCGAGCAACAAAATGCAACCAATCGGCACACGACGCTGATACACCGCGCAATTTGGTGACTGCCCAGGTTGGCCTTCAGGGTAAGGCGATTTGAATGACCGCGATCCGTCACTCCGGCGGGCTGACTGGCGCCCGTAAGGTATCCCACCCCTTCTTTCTCGACCCAGGCGAATCGGGTGAAAAATTCATATCCTGACGAGGCTTACGAGGAAGTCGTCATCCCACCCGGCGATCTTGCGCCGTAGCCGCAACGAGTCCTTGCTCGACGGGCGGCGGAGCAGGTTGCATGCCATGTGTTTGAAGGTCGTGAAGTTGGCGGGTGCGTGATCGGTTCTCACCTGGCATTCGTCGTCCCTGATGAAGACCATGTCGAGGATCCAGCGCAGGCTGTTTTCGATCGCCCAGTGGCTTCGGATCGCCGGGCCGAGGAGCGCCGTCGCGATCGTCAGGGAGGTGATATAAAGCCGTGTTTCGCGCGCGATCTCTCCACCGGTTTCCCTGATGCTTTCGACCATGGCCACGCTTTTCAGACCCGGCCAGTCATGTCGTTTCCGCAACAACTCGACATCGTGGACGACCGTTGTCGTCCGGGTTTCGATGCGTCCATTCTCGGCGTCGATCGTTTCCGCCCGGCTGAATTCGCAATCCGCGAAGTCGCATGCCTTTTGTTCGGCGAACAGCAGTTCGACGTCTTCGCGCAAGGACCCTTGATTGCCCTTCAACCCCAGGACGTAATCCGCCTTCTTCTCGACGATCTTTCCGGTGATCGCCCGCTGGCATCCCATCGCGTCGATCGTGACGATCGCGCCTTCGATCGCCAGCATATCGAGCAACTTCGGGATCGCGACGATTTCGTTCGACTTTTCCGCGACCTTGACCTGCCCCAGGACCAGACGCTGACGGGCGGCGAAGGCGGACACGGTGTGGATGGCGCCCTTACCAGCTTTTCCGCCGGACCGGCGCGAGGTTTTCCCGTCGATGGCGACGACGCCCTCCGGCGTTCCGGTCTGGGCCGCGACCCATGCCGCGAAGCAGCGCTGGAATTGCTCCGCGTCCAGAGCGGCGAAAATGTCGCCGAGGTGGTCGTGCGACGGCGTGCCGTCCCGGAACGGACGGAAGCGGCGGAGGAGTTCGAGCTTCTTACAACCGAAGCACGCGATATCGACGAAGGTCTCCGCCCCCGCCAGCACCGCCAAAAGGGCCAGGAGGAGCACTTCGTCGAGCGGATACATCACCTTCCCACGTTGGCGAGGGTCCGGTATATCGTTGAAATGATTTAGAAAGACAATTGCCTCGAACACTGGCCGGGTGTCTGTCGCCGCGTCGTCCATGGGCGTCCCTCCTCAAGCGAATCCAGAGGGTCGGCATAGATTCAACGTTTTAAGGGTTTGTCACGTACTTCTTCACCCGATCCGCCTGGGTTCATCGTGCCCCAGGATGGCGCGGAGAAGTAGGACTGCGAGCGCAACGCCGCGAAACGGTGGCTGGAACGCCACGGGCCGGCACTGGCCCATCTGAAGCCGGTCTTTCTGGGCGACGATCTGTTCGCCGGTCAGCCGATCGCCGCCGCCATGCAACAGGCTGGCGGCAATTTCATTCTGACCTGCAAATCATCCTCCCATGAAACCATCGCCGAATACCTGTATGGCGCCAAACCGGAAGAACTCCGTTAAACCGCCGTCAACCGCGGCAAACGCACGACGGTAATTTGCCGATGGCTGCCGCGGCTGCCGTTACGCGCCATTGACGACGTGTCGATGGCGAACTGGTTTTCCATCGAAATCCCGAACGCCGCGGGGAAGCGGACTTATCGCAACAGCTTTGTCGCCGACCTGGACATCGCCACCGCCAACATCGCCGAACTGGCCGCGTGCGGCAGGTCGCGTTGGAAAA
>CANJJS010000194.1 GCA_947474705.1 Acetobacteraceae bacterium
GATCTCGGCCGATCCATGCGCGACGGCCGCGACGCGATCGTCCTGGTCGGGGAACGCATCCCCGCCACGCTGGCGCTGACCGTCCCCGCGCTGGCGATCAAACTCGGCATCGGCATTCCCGCCGGAGTCCATGCCGCGCTGCACCGCGATTCCTGGTCCGACCGCCTGGTCATGCTCGGCGCCGTCGCGGGCTTCACCATTCCCTCCTTCGTGCTTGGCTTGCTCCTGGTCCTGATCTTCGCCGTGCAACTGGGTTGGCTCCCCTCCGGTGGCCAGGACACCTGGCGCCACGCGGTCCTGCCCGTCATCACCCTGGGAGCGGGCGGCGCGGCGGTGCTGGCGCGCTTCACCCGCTCCGCGACGCTGGAAGTGCTGGGACAACTCTACATCCGCACCGCCAGCGCCAAAGGCCTGTCCTGGGGACGCGTGGTGCGGTCGCACGCGCTGCCCAACGCGGCGATCCCGACAGTCACCATCGTCGGCTTCATGGTGGGCAGCCTGATCGCGGGCGCGGTGGTCGTGGAGAGCGTCTTCTCCTGGCCCGGCGTCGGCCGTCTGCTGGTCGTCGCCGTCGCCAATCGCGACCTGGCCGTGGTGCAATGCATCCTGCTGCTGGTCGCCGCCACCATGGTCACCGCCAATTTCGTTGTCGATCTGCTCTACGGTTTTCTGGACCCTCGGCTGCGGACCGCGCGCGCCGCGGGAGCGGGCTGATGCCGGAAGGTCCCATGCAACCGCCGCCCCCGTCGCCCGCCGCCGTGGCGCGTCCCCCCGCCCGCCGCGCGAGCCTTCCCCCGCTGGTCTGGTTCGCCTGCGGCTGGATCGGGCTGATGCTGACAGTGGCGATCCTGGCCGATCTCCTCGCGCCCTACACCTACACCGCGATGGACCTGCGCAACCGCCTCTCGCCCCCCGCCTTCATGGCCGGCACCTGGTCCCATCCCCTGGGCACCGACGAACTGGGACGCGACGTGCTGTCGCGCCTGATCGTGTCCATCCGCCTCAGCCTGACCATCGCCTTCGGCGCCACGCTGCTGTCCGCCACCATCGGCACCACGCTCGGCTTCCTCGCCGCGCATTTCCGCGGATGGGCGGAACAGATCGTCATGGCGCTGGCGGACTTCCAGGCCGCCATGCCGTTTCTCATTCTGGCGCTGTCCGTCCTGGCGTTTTTCGGCAACGCCCTCGGGTTGCTGGTCTTGCTTCTGGGCCTGCACGGCTGGGAACGTTACGCGCGCATCGCCCGCGGCCTCGCCATCAGCGCGGGTTCGCAAGGTTACGCGGCGGCGGTGCGCCAGCTTGGTGCGTCGCCGATGCGAATTTACGGACGTCACGTGCTGCCGAACATCGCGTCCACGTTGATCGTGTCGATGACGCTGGTGTTTCCGGAGGTCATTCTGCTGGAGAGCGGCCTGTCCTTCCTCGGTCTGGGCGTGCAGCCACCGGATACGTCGTTGGGCAACATGGTCGGCTACGGCCGCGAATATCTGACGCGCGCGCCGTGGATTTTGCTGTTTCCGGCGGTGGCGATCTCGATCACGACGTTCGCCGTTTCGGCGGTGGGCGACTGGTTGCGGGATCGGCTCGATCCAACCTTGCGATGATATCGTGCCCCAAAATGGGAGAATAACGCCATGATCCGACCCTCGACGGTTTCCCGGCGCGGTGCCCTGCTGCTCGCCGGCAGCGCCGCCTTGCCGCGCTTCGCCATCGCGCAGGGGGACACGCGCCCGTCCATCACGGTCGCCGTGCAGTCGATCGTCACATCGGGCACGCTGGAACCAATGCGCGAGCAATCCAATGTCGGCCAGCGCATCATCGCCAGCTTCGCCGAGGGCATGATCGAAATCGACTGGCTCGACACGCTGAAACCGCGGCCCGCTTTGGCCGAATCCTTGCGCCGGATCGACGACCGCACGCTGGAACTGACCCTGCGCCAGGGCGTGACGTTCCACGATGGATCGCCGTTCACCGCCGAAGACGTCGCCTTCACCTTCTCCGGCGCGCGTATGGACGGCACCGAGGCGGACCAGCGCGGCCTGTGGGTCGGCACCGCGCAAAGCGCCGCCAGCAAACAGCCGCCGCCCGAGGCGCGCGCTATCTCCAAATCCGCTTTTCCGGGTTTCGAAAAGATCGAAATCGTCAACAGCCATGTCGTACGCTTCGTCAATAAAGTCCCGGACGTCACCCTGGCGGCACGCCTGACCCGCAACACCGGCACGATCTTCTCCCGCCGCGGGTTCGAGGCCGCGCCATCCTGGCTCGATTGGGCGCGCGCGCCGGTTGGAACGGGTCCGTACCGGATCGCTCGTTTCCGGCCGAACCAGGATTTGCTGCTGGAAGCCCATGACGCCCATTGGAATGGCCGCCCCCCGTTGAAAAGCATCCGTTTCGTCGAGGTGCCCGATGTCTCCGCGCGTGTGAACGGTCTTCGAGCGGGCGACTACGATTTCGCCTGCGACATGCCGCCGGATCAAATCGAGGGAATTGAGCGCGATCCGAAACTTCAGGTATTGGGCGGGCGGATCGCGAATCACCGGCTGACGATATTCGACAAGACCCATCCCGTGCTGGCTGATGCGCGGGTACGCCGCGCCATGTCCCACGCCGTCGACCGCCAGGCGATCGTCGACTCGCTCTGGGCTGGGCGGACACGCGTTCCGAAAGGGCTGCAACACGAATTCTACGGCGACATGTTTGTTTCGGATTGGGACGTGCCGAAATACGATCCATCCGAGGCGAAGCGCCTGCTGAAGGAAGCAGGCTACAAAGGCGATGCGATACCGTATCAACTCCTGAACAATTATTACACCAATCAAACGCCCGGCGCGCAGATCCTGGTCGAGGGCTGGCGCGCGATCGGCCTCAATGTCCAAATCGAAATGAAAGAAAACTGGGGACAAATTCTCGGCCGCTTCCCTGGGCGCGGCATTTGCGACAATTCGAACTCCGCCTGGTTCGGAGACCCCGTGGCGTCGATGTCCACTTACGCCCCCGGCGGTCAGACCTGGGAAGCCGGGCAATGGCAAAACGCCGAGGCGGCGAAAGCCATGGAAACGATGCAAGTCTCAACTGATCCCGCTGTCCGCAAAGCCGCGTTCCACCGGATGCTGGAGATATGCGAGCGCGAGGATCCCTGCTATTCGATCCAGCATCAAAACGCGACGTTCACCGCCAAACGCAAGGATCTGCCGTGGCGCGCGGCGCAGTCTTTCGCGATGGACTTTTCGCGGCGGAACTGGGGCGGATAGCCAATGCCCCGAACGCATGTCGCGGAAGCCGGAGACAGCAGCCCGCCGCTGGCGCCCTCGTGCGGCCTGCGGAACGTGTCAACGACTTTGATTCATCTGGGTTCGTAATCTAAGGGCCTGTTGATAAATTATCGCTCCATTACGGTGGTCTCGGGGCAATGGTATAATTCCATTCCCCGTGAAACTCATGCGGAGTAATGTTGATCGTCGCCATCTGGGCATCGGAGATTTTGATCCCGGACGGATACAGATTGGGATCGATGCCGCATTTGACGTTCAGGCCTGTCCGGGTTGTCGTGCTCGCGATCGATTGGACGATGGCGCGACAGCTGACCAGCGGCTTTCCCCGCCAGTTTTGCGTGATGACCGAGAACAGACGGTGTTCGATCTTGTTCCATTTGCTGGTGCCCGGGGGCAGGTGGCAAACCGTGATCGTCAGAC
>CANJJS010000195.1 GCA_947474705.1 Acetobacteraceae bacterium
ACGTTTCCATCGACCGGCGGCACAAATTCATCCGCCGTTACACCGTGACGGACGCGGCGCGGCACGACAGCCAGGAACCTGGCGCGGTGCTGGACCCGGCCAATACAAGCCGGGACGTCTGGGCCGACAGCGCGTACCGTTCGGCGGAAGTCGCCGCGGACTCACGCCGCGTTTGCGCGTGATCGCGTTACCCCAGCCGCGACCGCCGGGGAGGCGCCAACAACGGCGCCCCCGCCGAAAAACCGCCTACGCGACGCCTTGATCGGCCGTTCGCGGCTCGGTCTCCGGCACATTCGTCCCCGACTGCAAGAACCCGCGGATGTTGCGAAGCGCCTGCCGCAGCCGGTGGTTGTTCTCAACCAGAGCGATCCGCACATGCGTATCGCCATGCTCGCCAAAGCCCAGACCCGGCGCCACCGCGACTTTCGCGCGCGACATCAGCAGCTTGGAGAATTCCACCGACCCCAGGGACGCGTATTTCGGCGGGATTGGGGCCCAGGCGAACATGGAGCCCTCGGGCAGGGGCATGTCCCAGCCGGCGGCGATGAGGCCTTTGATGAACACGTCGCGGCGGTCTTTGTACAATGCCCGCATTTCCGCCACGCATTCCTGCGGCCCGGTCAGCGCGGTGGCGGCGGCGACCTGGATCGGCGTGAAGGCGCCGTAGTCCAGGTACGACTTCATCCGCGTCAGCGCCTTGATCAGCCGCTCGTTCCCCGCCGCGAAGCCCATGCGCCAGCCGGGCATCGAATAGGTTTTCGACAACGAGGTGAACTCGACCGCGATGTCCTTCGCGCCGGGCACCTGTAACAGCGACGGCGGCGGCTTCGACTCGTCGAAGTAGATTTCGGCGTAGGCCAGGTCGGACATGATCCAAATTTCGTGGCGGCGGCAGAAGGCGACGATCTCCCGGTAGAAATCGAGATCGGCCAGGTACGCGGTCGGGTTCGACGGGAAATTGACGATCAGCGCGGTCGGTTTCGGCACGGAATGCCGCACCGCCAGATCCAGCGCGCGCAGCATTTCGTCGTCCGGCGTCGCGGGAATCGACCGCACGCCGGCGCCGGCGATGATGAAGCCGAACTGGTGGATCGGGTACGATGGATTCGGCACCAGGATCGTATCGCCCGGCGAGGTGATCGCCGACGCCAGGTTCGCCAGCCCTTCTTTCGAGCCGAGCGTCGCCACGACCTCGGTATCCGGGTTCAGGCCGACATCGAATCGCCGCGCGTAATAGCTGGCCAGCGCCCGGCGCAGCCCAGGGATGCCCTGGCTGACGGAGTAGCGGTGGGAGCGCGGGTCCTGGACCGTCTCGATCAGCTTATCGACGATATGCCGCGGCGTCGGGCTGTCCGGATTGCCCATGCCGAGATCGATGATGTCCTCGCCTGCCGTGCGTGCCTTGAGCTTTGCCGAATTGACCTCGGCGAAGACATAGGGCGGCAAACGGCGGATACGGTGGAACTCACCGGAGGACTCGGAGCTCATGGACGTGCCTTCTCTGTGGGATGAAGGGATGGAAGAAGCGCTACTGTAGCAGACGCAGACTCGCGCCGCGACCCGCCGCTTCGGCATTCACGCGAAGAAACGCATTCGGCACGCCCTCCGCCGTCAAAGCGGTCGCCAGCATCTGGGCGCGGCGTAGCGCGAGGTCCAGCGCCTCCGACTGCGTCAACGGATCGGACGCCCGCGCGTCGCCGTAGCCTGTGACAGCGATCCCTCGCTGTCCCCGCGCGGCGGCCAGTTCCTTGACCCGCGCGATGGCGGCGTTGTCCAGCGTCGCGGACCGGGCCGAGAACTCAACCACCAGGCCATCGGCGGGACGCGGCGTTGCCGGCGGTGGCGCGGCGCTGAGCGTGGGTGCCGGCTTCGGCGGGCCGGGCGCGATCCTTGGCCGGGCCGGCTCGGCGGTTGGAAGCGGCGGCAAGGGCCCGTTTGGCACCGGACCGGCCACGGGCGGCGTTTTGGCGGGCGCCTCAACGGGAGACCCGGCGGGAGACCCGGCGGGAACCCGAGCGGGAGCGGGCGCACTGGCCGGCCCCTGGGGCCGTGGCGGCGGCGAAACCATGCCGGCGGGTCCCGTCGCGGCACCGGTGGCGGCCAAAGACGCGCTCGCGCCAGGTTCCGCCCCCTGCCCGGCGGGCGCGCCGGAAACGCCCCCTCCAGATGGAACCGGCACCACCGCGGCACGCGGGACCGGCGGTGGAATCGGCGCGATGGCGGCGGCATGGCTGGCCGCGATCCGATCCGCGATCAAACCCGCCGTCATGCGATTGATCGCGGCGACATCCGGCGCATCGGGCTTCGGCGGAACCGTCGTCAGCCGCGGAAACGGATCCTTGTCGCCCGGCGGCGGCGGCCGTTCGGCGGCGATCTTCCCGCCAATCGCGTCATGCCACCAGGCCTCTGGCCCCGTCGTATGCCGGTTCTCGCAGCCACCCAGACCGGCCAGACACAGCAGCGCCAACGCAACGCGTCCTTGAACCTGGGCCCATGGGCCCCTAGGTTGCCATTCTATCCCGCGAAACGCCATGAAGCTGGACCCGCACCGGTTAACCGGTGCCAGTCCTAGCCGGAGAGAAGCCCGGCGCAAAGGATCGGATCGATGAGTCAGCCGGAAAAACCAGCCGAACCCGCTTTCAAAATGCCCGACCCCGCCGTCGTCGGCCAGGGCATGGCCGATATCGCCGAGCGCTCCCAGCGCCTGGTCGCCGATTGGCTGAGCCGCATGCCGCAGCGGGAACAGGGCGCCGACCCCATGGTCATCGGCGGCGCGTTCATGGAAATGACCGCGAAGCTGATGGCCAACCCGGCGCACCTGATGCAGGCGCAGCTCGGGCTTTGGCGCGACTACATGTCGCTCTGGCAAAACACCGCCCAACGCATGATGGGCGTCGAGGCCAAACCGGTCATCGACTCCCCGTCCGGCGACCGCCGCTTCAAGGACGCGGCCTGGAAAGACAGCGAGGTCTTCGATTTCATCAAACAATCGTACCTGCTCAGCGCCCGCTACGTGCGGGATGTCGTGACCCATGTCGACGGCCTCGACGACAAGACCGCCCAGAAGGTGGATTTCTACGCGCGCCAGTTCGTCGACGCGATGTCGCCGTCGAATTTCCTGCTGACCAACCCCGAGGTTCTGCGGAAGACCGTCGAGACCGGCGGCGAGAACCTGATCAAGGGCCTCAATAACCTGCTCACCGACCTCGAACAGGGAAAGGGCAAACTCCGTATCAAGATGACCGATATGGACGCCTTCACCTTGGGCGAGAACATCGGCGTCAGTCCCGGAAAGGTCGTGTATCAGAACGAACTGATGCAGTTGATCCAGTACACGCCGGCCACGGCGAAAGTCCTGAAACGCCCGCTGCTGATCGGTCCGCCGTGGATCAACAAATTCTATATTCTGGATCTGCGGCCCAGAAACAGCTTCGTCAAATGGGCCGTATCGCAGGGACACACCGTGTTCGTGATCTCCTGGGTCAATCCCGACGAGAAGCTCTCGGAAAAAGGCTTCGACGACTACATGCAGCAAGGCTACCTCGCCGCGCTGGACGCCATCGAACAGGCGACCGGGGAAAAAGAGGTCAACGCGATCGGATATTGTCTGGGCGGCACGCTGCTGGCCTCGACACTGGCCTACATGGCGGCGCACGGCGACGACCGGATCAAAACCGCG
>CANJJS010000196.1 GCA_947474705.1 Acetobacteraceae bacterium
GGGCCGCGCCGCCAGGCCTGGCTGGCCATTTGGACCATTTTGTCCCGAACTGTGGCCGATCGGACTCGGTTGGCTCAGACAAATCGGATGGCCGGCGAGGTTGAACCAGGCCAGACATCAGCGAGATTTCCAAAATGAGAACCGCTGGCACCGCCTACGCCCGCTGGATTCAGGCCGAACCCCGCGGTAACATATTCGCCAAATTGCCCCCCGGGGCGGATCAACGCGGGAGTATCGAAATGAGTATCGCAATCGCGGCGCCAGGAAACGGCGAAGTTTCCGGGCTCCTGGATTTCGACGCCGTCGTGATCGGCGCGGGCGTCGCGGGACTTTATCAACTCCATAAATTGCGAGAGCTTGGGCTTCGGGTGCGTGTATTCGAGGCCGCCAGCGGCGTCGGCGGCACCTGGTATTGGAACCGCTATCCTGGCGCCCGCTTCGATTCAGAGAGCTGGACCTACGGCTATTCGTTCTCGAAGGAATTGCTCGAGGAATGGAACTGGAGCGAACATTTCGCGCCGCAGCCAGAAACCGAGCGGTATCTTAACCATGTCGCCGACAAGTTCGACCTGCGCCGGGACATCCAGTTCGATACCCGGGTCGTCGCCGCCCACTATCGCGAGGATACACGAAGCTGGGACATCGCGCTGGGAGATGGCGGCCACGTCTCGGCGCGGTTTCTGATCACGGCGATCGGTATCCTCTCGGCGCCGACGATGCCGAATATTCCGGGAATCGGCACATTCGAAGGCCGATCCCACCACACCCACGACTGGCCCAAGGAAGGTGTCGATTTCGCGGGCAAACGGGTCGCGATCATCGGCACCGGCGCGACCGCCGTTCAGACGATCCAGGAAATCGCCAAATCCGTCGGACACCTCACCGTATTTCAGCGGACTCCGAACTGGTGCGCGCCACTTAACAACGGCAAAATTTCCAAGGACGAGATGGACGGCATCCGCGCCCGCTATCCGGACATCCTGGCGCTCTGCCGCGAGACGCCTGGCTGCTACATCCATTCCACCGACCCGCGCGCGACCATGGACGCGACGCCGGAGGAACGCATCGCATTCTGGGAAAAACTCTATGCTTCGCCTGGTTTCGGCATCTGGCAGGGCAATTTCAGCGACATGCTGACGGACCGCGCCGCGAACGCGCTGGCCAGCGAATTCATCGCGAACAAAATCCGCCAGCGCGTGCACGACCCCGTCGTCGCGGAAAAGCTGATCCCCCGGAATCATGGTTTTGGCACACGCCGGGTGCCGCTGGAAACCAGATACTACGAGGTCTTCAATCAACCCAACGTGGAACTCGTCGATGTCAACGAGACACCGATCGAGAGTGTGACACGCGGCGGTATCCAGACCAGCGCGCGCGAATACCCGTTCGACATCATCGTTTACGCGACCGGGTTCGATGCCATCTCCGGCGCCTTCGACCGGATCGATATCAGAGGCACAGGCGGCACGCGCCTGAAGGATGTCTGGGCGAACGGACCGCAAACCTATCTCGGCGTGTTCGTCGCGGGGTTCCCGAACCTGCTGATGACGATGGGGCCTCATGCCGGACTCGGCAACTACACCCGCACCGCCGAATACAGCGTGGAATGGGTGAGCGGCGTGATTCATCACGCCACCGAGCGCGGACTGACGCGAATCGAAGCCACCCCCGCCGGTGTCGGCGAATGGACCGATTACGTTCTGGCTCTGGGCCAGGGACAATTGATGAACGAGATTGGGTCCTGGATGACGGGCGTGAACCGCAATGTCGAGGGCAAACAGGTCCCCCGGATCATGCGATACAGCGGCGGGCATCCAGCCTATCGCGCGCACTGCGACGCCATCGCGGCGGCGGGCTACCGCCAGCTCGCACTGGCTTAGGCGAGGACGATAAACGCCCCAGGCCCGGCGGCGAAACAGATACCATCGGACCGGCAAGGGACCGATGGCCTGAAAAATTCCCTCTTGCCCCTCCCGGTCTTGGCGCGACGCGAGCGGGCCGAGACGGGAAAGGTCGTGTCATGAGGCATTTGCCGGGCCTTCGGCACTGGCCGACCGCGTCCCGCCGGGCAGCGACGACGCCGGCCAACCGGCACGAGACCGGTGCGCGGAATGGCCCGGCCTTTCGTTTCTCAGATTTTCAGGGCCTCGTGTTTCGGGTTCGGTTCCAGTTCAACCCCGTTCACCGTCATCGCCAGCATCGCATAATAACCGATGCAGGTTGTCAGTTGCACATATTGGTCCGCTCCCAGGCGCGCCATGACCGCCCGCGCCAACGGCTCTGCGACCCGGTTCTCGCGCAATAATTGCCGCGTGAAGTCGACGATCTGCAGGTCGTCGGGCGGAATTCCATCGGAACGATTGTCGCGGATCGCGTCGATCGTCGAACGCGGCACGTCGCGCTCCGCGCCGATCACGCCCTGAATGCCCCACACATATTGGGCCTGGAAGTGCCGGCCAACGACCAGCGCGGCAAGCGTGCGAATGCGGAGTTCCAACGTCCCTTCCCAACGCACCAGCGTCCCCAAATGAGCGACTCGCTCCGCCCACTCCGGCGCATGCATCCAAACCGAGAACGGCCCTTCGAGCGATTTGCGTGTATCGACAATCTTTTCCGCGATACGACGGGCATCGCCGGTCAGTTCGTCGGGGGATTTCAAAACAGGAACATATGCCATGCGATCTCCTCAGGTTGCATTGCGCCCGGCCAGAGTTCCTCGGACGTGAGCCGGGCTTGTCCGCGCGGACTCACGCCACGAATCAGTGGAACCCCACCAGTTCTTCTCCATGGATCGCCGTTGTGGCGCCTGGTGTCGAGAGGGCGTCAGCCCGAGGGCCACGAAGCCCCTAACGGCCGTGGAATCCATGCCATTACCGCCATTGGTGGCTGTTTGAAGTCGGCGCCGCCTCGCTCAAACGGGAATTCCATTTAACGGCCGGCGCGGATTTCCCAGGCGACTTCTCGTCCATATCGTCCTGAGATTGGTCCGATCGGCGACAGCGATGCGAGGTGGCAGAGGCACCGCGAAAGCCGCGCCTCGGTTGGATCATTCTGAGGGCCCGCGCCGGTAAGGAGCGAGATATAAATCGGGTCGGGGCGCAGCGCCGTGTAGGGACCGACGAGACAACGCGCGTCGTGGGCGATGCTGTCCGCGTCCGACGGAACGGCACGGCGATGTCATGGACGCATCGCGCGTTCGAAAGATCGAACGCCACTCAATGCCCGGCCGCGCGACGCCGCGAAAGTTCGTATGCATTGCGGCATACCGCCGTCCAGGTATTGGCGACCGGCGGTCCCACAGACCCATCGCGCCCCCAGATAAAACGGTCGACATGCCCGATCATCAGGCCGGGTCCCGCCAGGTTCACCTCGGTGTGCGCACGATCGTCGTCTGTCAATCAGCGTTGAATAGTTTCCAGGTCACAGCGCCCAAAAGTTTCCAGTTGGTCAGCCCGATTTCGTTTGTTTTTTGCGCTGCTTGAAGCGGAAGGAATCGTTCCCGGTTTCCAGGATGTCGCAGTGGTGGGTAATGCGGTCGA
>CANJJS010000197.1 GCA_947474705.1 Acetobacteraceae bacterium
ATGACGGCGGCGGATTTCGGCAATCGTATCCATGTACAACACCCCAGACTCTCCAGCATAAACGCCGGAGGATCGCACGGACCGGGGTGGAAACTATTGGACGCTGTTTACCCCCGGAATCTGGAAAGGTTTGCACGCTGTTTTACACAGAAAATACGTTGTCCGGCTGAGCGCCGAAGAGCGTCAGACGCTCGAGGCGGTGATCCATAAGAGTCTGTCCGGGATCATACCTTTGCTCTGCCTAGCCTTCGTACCATGACCCGGATCGACGCGAGCAACACATATGCACGGGCCTTTCGGTTCAGGCACTCCCAGTCCTTCGCGAGGCGGCGGCATCTGTTCAGCCACGCGAAGGTTCGTTCAACCACCCAGCGCTTTGGCAGAACGACGAAGCCCTTCGCCTGATCCGAGCGTTTGACGATCTCGACGTTCAGGGTTTGCATGGCGGCTTTCACCGCGCTCTGAAACACCGGTCCCTGGTAGCCGCCATCGGCGTAAAGTTTCAAGAGAAACGGATACAAACCAAACAGCGTGGCCACGACCAGCGCGCCGCCGTCGCGGTCCTGGATATCGGCCGGATGAACAATGGCATGCATCAACAGGCCTGTCGTATCGACAAGGATATGCCGCTTCTTGCCTTTGATTTTCTTCCCCGCATCATAGCCATGCGGATCGATGCAGGCCCCCCTTTTTCCGCGCCTTTCACGCTCTGACTGTCGATCACGGCGGCCGTGGGGCTGGCCTGACGGCCGTCCTGCGCTCGGCATTTGATATAGAGAGTGTGATGGATGTTATCCAGCGTCCCATCGTAACTCCAGCGATCGAGGTAGTCGTGAATCGTGCTTCTGGGCGGTAAGTCCTTCGGAATATCGCGCCATTGGCAGCCCGAGCCGAGGATATACATCAGGCCGTTGACAACCTCCCGTATGTCGACCGTCCGTTTGTTGCCGCCGGGCTTCGCTGGCGGAATCAACGGCGCGATCTCTGTCCATTCTTCGTCCGTCAGGTCGTGGGTGTAGCGCAGGCCGCTACGGTCGTGTCGAAGACGGGTCTCATCAGTCCACATCGGGGCACCTCGCGAATCGGTGCCACGCATCGGGTCACAGTCGATTCGAGCCGGTCAACCCCCTGAGTCCAAACGATTCTAAAGACTCAATTTGTTCCCGGACGGACACTCAGGAAAGAGGCGATGAATAAGATTGGGTTAGCTATCGACATATCGCCGATACGGCGATGATAGAGGCCGGAGATTGGCCCGGCGTGGGTTATGTCATTTTCGCGAGGACCATCATCCCCCAGGCCCAATCCAGAGCGTGCTCAAACCGCTTGACAAACGCCGGGGGCGGCGGCGCACATGATTGACCCGTTCGAGAGGAGGCACGCATGAACAGCGAGTTGAAACAGTGGCCTTATGATGGGGCGATCCCACAGCGCTTCAGCACCAATTATCGCCGGTACAAGGAACGCGGCGGACTTGTCGAACTCGCGGAGGACGCCGAGGCCTATGCCGGCGCCAGACCGATTGAGGACGTTCCCCGGCTGATGTTCCTCAATTTGATTTTCGATCAGATTCGCAAGGAAGGAATCTGCGGTGATTTCGCCGAACTCGGCGTGTACCAGGGACAAACCGCAGTCTTGCTGGCGCGCAACGCGCGACGCCTGGATCGGACCGTATGGCTGCTGGATACCTACGAAGGCTTCGATGACAAGGATTTCACCGGGATCGACGTCGCGACCGACAAGCTGTTCCGCGACACGTCGTTGGAAGCGGTGCGGCGGCGTGTGGGCGAGGGGCACGCGCGCTTCATCCAGGGCTATTTCCCCGAAACGGCGGTGCAGTTGCCTGGTGACGGGCAATACGCGTTGGTCCATATCGATACCGACCTTTACGCCCCCATCATGAGCGGGTTGGAGTATTTCTACCCCCGCGTCATCCCCGGTGGTTACATCGTCGTCCACGATTACGGTTCGCTCGCCTGGGCGGGCGCGGAGAAGGCCGTGGACGAATTCTTCGCCGATAAGGCGGAATGCGTCATCCACATCCCCGACAGCGCGGGTTCGGCCGTGATTCGCAAGGCTCGCGCGCCCGGTCAGGGGCCGACCTGGCTGGCGGCGCGCCAAGCACTGGCGCCGAACGAATGGCATTTGACAGGACAGGCCGATCTGGGGACGGTGCTAACTCGTGGCTGGTCGTCACCCGAGGGCTGGGGCGTCTGGGGTGTCGACGCGGAACATGCCCTGACGATCGCCCCACCGCCTGGTGAGGCGCTGACGCTGGAATGCGATGTCGGCGCTTTCCTCCCTCCGGGCGGGACGTCCCGGATCATCGAGGTTTCCATCAATGGCGATCCGGCTGCCATATGGCGCTTCACGCCGGAACAGAACAACGGCATACGAGAATTGCAATTGCCGCCTGGCGCGAACCCCTGCTCGATCGCCTTTCGCCCACGGGAGGCTGGCCGGGTCAGAGACTTCTATCCGGAGTCGAAGGACGATCGCCCCTTGGGCATGGCGTTGCGCCGGTTACGGCTACGTGCCGCGGGAGCATGACGCGGCGAAACTTAAAGCGCGCGA
Organism: Acetobacteraceae bacterium; assembly: GCA_947474705.1. GTDB lineage: Bacteria > Pseudomonadota > Alphaproteobacteria > Acetobacterales > Acetobacteraceae > Rhodopila. Next base: position 2,575 of record CANJJS010000197.1, read on the forward strand.
TCGTTCTTTCCCCGGCTGTATCACGCCGCCCCGTAGTGATCGCCGCCTCCGCGTAACCGATATCAACCAAAACCACTTGGGTAAGCGAGGAGCGGCGTACGGAGATCGGGCGGCTATTGAAAGAACGGTATGAGGGCTTTGGCCCGACGCTGGCGGCGGAGAAACTGCTGGAACGGGACGGAATCGTGGTCTCGGCCGAGACGGTGCGCCGGCTCCAGATCGGCCTGAAACTTTGGCGGCCGAAGACGCGGCGGGCGAAGCGCGTGTTTCAGTTGCGCGAGCGGCGGTCCCGGTTCGGCGAACTGGTCCAGATCGACGGCAGTCAGCATGACTGGTTCGAGGGCCGCGGCCCCCGGTGCACGCTGATCGTGTTCATCGACGACGCGACCGGGCGGTTGACGTCGTTGCGTTTCGCCCCCGTGGAGTCGGGCCTGGCGTATCTGGAAGCGCTGCGCGATCAGGTGCTGACGCACGGCTGTCCGCTGGCGTTCTACTCCGACCGGCACGGCATTTTCCGGGTCAACGCGAAGGATGCTCAGAGCGGCGACGGCAAGACCGAATTTGGCCGGGTGCCGGAGCGGCTGGAGATTGGTCTGATCAACGCGCTGACACCCCAGGCGAAGGGGCGGGTGGAACGGGCCAACCAGACGCTTCAGGACCGTTTGGTGAAAGAGATGCGGCTGAGAAACCTCTGCTCGATCGCGGAGGCACAGGCATATTTGCCAGAATTCATACTTGAGTGGAACGAGAAGTTCGGGGTGGAACCCTCACGACTCCCCTCATTTTCAGATCGCCCCGAAAGTATTGGCGAAAACCGGCACTTCGGCGAGCATCGCGGCGAACCGTTCGGCCAGTGGCAGCAGGCGCTTCTCGGGCATGGTTGGGATGAGATCGTATAGCATGCAACCCTGAC
>CANJJS010000198.1 GCA_947474705.1 Acetobacteraceae bacterium
CTGGGTCGAATGCCATGCTCAGTAGGTCCGGAAAATGCGCGCGATCTCGTCCGCGTCCCCGGTTTTCGTCAGCGCCAGGGACAGCAATATCCGCGCTTTCTGCGGGCTCAGATTGTCGGCGATGAGGATGCCGCCCTCCCGCAAACGCGTGCCGCGAAACGTGCGCCCGGACCCGGCACGGGTGGACTGGACCGCGACGGCACCGGCGGCGGCGGCGTCTTTCAACGCCACCCACTCGTCCGGCGACGTCCCGCCCGGCGCGAACCCCGCCGAGACAATCCCGCGCGCGCCCGCCGCGACGAAGGCGCGCACCGCCGTCCCGTCCGCGCCCGCGTAGGAATAGGCGATATCGACACGCGGGAAAGTCTCCACACCGGAAATGTCGAATTCCGTGTCGGGCGCGCGGCGGCGCATCGGCTGGCGGTAAAATACCACCGCGTCGCCATCGGCGTGACCCAGCACGCCAAAATCGGGTGTGCGAAACGTTTGCAGCCGAAGAGTCGCGCTTTTCGTCACCTCCCGCGCCGCGTGGATTTCGTCGTTCAGCACGACCAGCACGCCCATCCCGCGCGCCTCGGGCGAGGCCGCGACACGGATCGCGTTGACCAGATTCATGCCCGCGTCGCTCGACAGCGCGCTCGACGGACGTTGCGCGCCGACCAGCACCACCGGCACCGAAACCTTCAGCGTCAGATTGAGGAAATACGCGGTCTCCTCAAGCGTCGCGGTGCCGTGGCCGATGACAATGCCCGCGAGGTCGGGGTGTTGCGCCACGAGGTCCCCGCACAACCCATGCAGCGCCTTCCAGTCCGCGAAACCGATCGCCGTGCTCGGGATATTGCGGTATTTGACCGGCATGACATCCGCGACCATGCCAGACACCGGCCACTTCGCCAGGATATCCTCGGCATGCATGACATGCCCGTTCGCCCCATAATCCTGGAGATCCAGCGGACCGCGGCCGAGCGACGCGATCGTGCCGCCCGTGCCGATAAACGCGACTTTTGGGAGAGCCATCGGTTCAGCCTTTCGCGACAGGCGGACGCCTGGCATGGAAATCGGTATCGCGCTGGTAAGCGTCGGCGATTTTCAAAATCCGCGCCTCCGCGAAGGGCCGGCCGGCGATTTGCAAGCCGATTGGGCATCCGTTCGGATCGAAACCGCAGGGCACCGACACCGCTGGTAACCCGAGATAATTGAACGGCCGGGTGTTCGCCGACACCGCCATGAAACGATGCTCGGTGCCCGGCGGTCCATGGTCGATGTCCGTCTCGGCCAGCGTCGGCAAACACGTCGCGATCGTCGGCGTGACGAGCACGTCCACTTTCGCGAAAACCTCGGCCGCGAACGCTTTCAATATCGGCCCGCGGCGACTGAGCGACTCGACATAATACGGTGCCGGAATGGCATAGCCCGGATACATCCGCCCGCTGATATGCGCGCCATACGCCTGGGCATCGTTGCGCATCCATTCCGAATGGATCGCCGCCGCCTCCACCCGAGAAACGATCCCACCGTAAGCGGCGACCGCGTCCATCAACGGCAAAGTCAAACGCACGACGATGGCGCCACGCGCTTTCAGAACCTCCAGCGCCGCTTCGACCGCCGCGACGACCGGCGCGTCGGCGCCATCGAAGAAGACATTGTCCGGCACGCCGATGCGCACCCCGCGGATGTCGCCCGATAAAAACGCCTCGTAATCCGGAACGGCTTCGCGGGCGCTGGTCGGATCGCGCGGATCGTGCCCGGCGATGACGGTCATGACCCGGGCGCAGTCGCGCGCCGTGCGCGTCAGCGGCCCGACATTGTCGTGCGAGAATGACAGCGGCATCACGCCATAACGCGACACCCGCGTCTGCGTCGGCTTGATCCCCGTCACGCCGCAGGCCGCGGCCGGAAGCCGGATCGATCCGCCGGTGTCGGACCCCAGCGCCATGTAATTGAACCGCGCCGCGACCGACGCGCCGGACCCCGACGACGACCCGCCGGTGATATACGGCGGATTCCAAGGATTATGGCAATCCCCAAAAGTCTTGTTATGGCCGGTCGGGTTCTGCGCGAACTCGGCCATGTTCAGGCCGCCGAACACATAGGCGCCCGCCTCCGACAGACGCTCGATCACTGTCGCGGTGATCGCGGGCCGCCAGTCCCGCCGCAACGCGGAGCCGCAGGTGCTGAGTTTGCCCGCCTGATAATACATGTCCTTGTGCATCGTCGGCACGCCATGCAGCACGCCCAGCGGCGCCTTGTCCCCCACCGCCCGGTCGGCCGCCCGCGCCGCCGCCATCGCCCCTTCCCGATCCGTCCAGATCGTGGCGTTCACGACCGGATTCGCGGCCTCCATCGCCGACCAGCACGCTTCCAACAATTCCACCGACGTCACGGTCCCCGCGCGCACGGCGTCGGCGGCCTCCGTCATCGACAACGCGGCGAGATCGGTCATACCGATGCCTCCTTCGCATCCCGCAACGCGGCCTCGAAACTGGCCGGTTCGTCTTCGAACGCCATCGTGCCCCGCAGCTTTTCGAACGCCGCGATGGTGTTGGCGAGATCGGCCGCGAGCCGGCGGCCCGGATCGTTCGGGGGCGCGATCCCGTGCCATGTCAGGATCGCCGCTTCGGTTCGCGCGGGGAATGTGGTCATCTCAGCCTCGCTATGGGTGAACGCGCCGCGAGTATGGCACTCTGTCCCGGATCGGACCACGGGCGGACGGGGCAAACCGGAAAAAATGGAGGAACGGAGATGGCGGAGAACAAACGCGTCGGCCTGCTGGTCGTGCCGGCCAACAACACCACGATGGAGCGCGAAATGAACGCGCTTTGCCCGGATTTCGCGCCCTTTCTGGTGGCCCGGGTGAAGCGGCCCGCGCGCACTCTGACGCGCGCCGATCTGCCCGCCTATCGCGACAGCACGCTGGAAGCGGTCGATCCCTTTCTCGCCGCGCGACCGGAACTGGTCGTCTACGGCTGCACCGCCGCCGGCTTCCTTGGCGGCCGCGCCGGCAACGCCGCGATGGTCGATGCCCTGCGCGAAAAAACCGGCGCGAAAATCGTCAGCACCGCCGAGGCGATGGAACAGGTGTTGCACCATGAAAACGTGTCCGAAACCGCGATCGTCACCCCGTATTTGACGGAAGTGAACGACGGCTTACGCGAGGTTCTGAGCCATTCCGGTCTCGCCGTCGAAACCCTGGACAGTTTTTATTGCGAGACAACCGCGGCGCTTGGCGAGATCACCGAGGATCAGGTGCGGGAAAAATCCCTCGCCACGGTCACGGCGAACAGCAAGGCCTTGTTCGTCGCCTGTTCGCAATTGCCGACATTGAATCTGGTGCCGGAACTCCGCGCCCGCCTCGCTATCCCCGTCTGGTCCTCTATCTCCGCCACCGCCTGGGCCGCCAACCGCATCGCGGCCCGCGCCGAGGCCTGATA
>CANJJS010000199.1 GCA_947474705.1 Acetobacteraceae bacterium
CCAACGCGCCAGACGCCGTTCAGGTCCGGATGGCCGCCAGGGCCTTTCGGAGGCGCATAGGACGCAGGCAACTGACCCATAGTGGCTCCCGCCACTCCAAGTCCCAGCAGGCCCGCAAGGGCCACGGTCAAGATCGTCTTCTTCATATTGGCTTCCCCCCAAGGGTTTTCTTGTGACGCTTTTGAACTGACGTATAGGCAAGCATCCGGCCGATGTCCACGCGTCCAGTGACGTCTGATGGAAAAATATGCTCGCCCCGGATTGGCCTTGCGGTTGTTTGCGCTTTCCTTCGACATTGCACTGCCGGATTACAGCTGCTCCGGCCATTGCGAACGAAAAGTGCCCGCTCCGGGACCGGAGCGGGCACCAGGTTTTCGTACCCGGGTCTATTACTGACCGGCGGGACGGATGCCAGCGTTGGCGTTGCCGGTTAGCGCGGCCAAGTTACCAGCAAGGATGCCTTCGAGAGCATAGTTGCCCTCGTGACAGGCGTACTCGTAGATGCCGGGGGACGCGGCGAACTCATACTCGCCGCCCCAGTCCTGCTCCCAGTTCGCCGGTGAATGGACGTTGAACTGATAAAGCAGACGGTCGTTGGCGACACGGGTGAACCTTTCGGTCATCAGCAAATCCGTAGCCGAACGGCCCGAAATCCTGTTTTGCGGGTGATAATTCGAAGTCTCGACGACGAGCGTGTTGCCTTCGTAGTGGCCGATCGAATCGCCCCACCACGGACGAACGCCGTCAGTACGGTGCTTGTCGGTCAAGCGGACAACGCGCACGTCGTGAACCATCTCGACCCAGATCGCGACCGAGTCTTTGCCCTGACTGATACGGTAGTTGTTGTTGTAAAGCTGGGGCTGCATGATCGGGCCGGCGCTTTGGCCGAACGAGGTCAGGCACCGCTCGGCAAGGCCGCGCGATTCCGGATCGTTGTTGTTTGCAACAGGGGGGCCGCCACGTCCGCCGCCGGGAGCGCCAGCGCCCCCGCGACCGGCCGCAGGCGCGCCGCCGGGAGCGCCGCCACCACGGCCCGCTGCAGGTGCGCCGCCACCACGACCACCGCGCGCCGCAGCGCCCGGGGTGCCTTCGCCGTCTCCTTCGCCCGCCGCCTGGAACGAGGCGACCGGGGCAGTGGATTTTGCCGCAGGAACCGTTCCCGTCGCGGGGTAGGTGATGTAGGACGAGCGCGGCTCACCGTGAACGCGGGTCACGGTGCTGCCGGGATCGGTGAAGCCGCCGTTGTAGCCGCAGCCGACACCGGAGAAGCCGCGACCGCAGCTGAAGGGCAGGTCCGCAACGGTGAAACCCACGGGGGTCGGTGCGTCGGCGGCGACCCGTGACTGGGCCTCATCGCCTTCAAGCGTCGCTACTTCCTGCGGGGTCAGAACCAGACGGCCCTGATAGGTTGCCGGACGCGACAGCGGCGTCAGGCTGCCGTTGGTCCAGGCGCCGCTGAGATCGGGCTGACCGAAGAAGTTCTTTTTCTGAACGAAGCCATTGTAAAGTTTCGGAGTTTCCTTTCCCGGAATCTCATTGGTCGCGGCCGCCTTCGGCTGGGCGGCGGCCTTGGCTTTCGGCGCAGCGGCCGACTGGGCCGAAACGGCGGCGGGGATCAAGGCGGCGGTCATGGCGCCCGCCATCAGGCATGTAACGAGGACTCGAACGGACATCTGTGCGTATTCCTACCTTTCCTGGTGTCTTCCAGCGCCTCCCGCGGGGGGCGCCGGCGGGCCTTGTTCGCCCAAAACCCTTCATCAAAAATTTTCGCCCTTCAGCAGGGCGAAGTCAATTCACATCACGGCTCGACAGGGCCGCGCGCCTGTCCGTCTCTCTGGACCGATCTGGCGCCGGGACCCGGCCAAGTCGTTATTTCAGGACCGTGCGGACTATCGCGCCTGAGCCGGAGTGGCGGCAGAAGCGCTTCGTCCCGGCGAAGCCTTTTCCGCTTCTCGGGCGCCGGCCAGCACGTCCTCGAGGGAGTAGTTCCCCTCGTGGCAGGCGTACTCGTAGATGCCGCCCGATTCCTCAGCCCACTCATATTCGCCGCCCCAGGGTTCAGCCCAGCGGGTCGGGTCCTCGACGACGAACTGGTAGAGCAACCGGTGCTGCGCCACGCGGGTGAAGCGCTCGATCACCTTAAGGTTCGCTGAGGAGCCCTGATAGCTGTACGAGGGATGGAAGCCGACAGATTCGATGACCAGGGTGTCGCCTTCCCAGTGACCGATGGTGTCGCCGAAATAGGGGCGGACAGTGTCAGTACGGTGCTGGGCGTTCATCCGGACGACCCGAACGTCATGGATCATTTCAACCCAGATCGCGACCGAGTCCTTACCCTGGCTGATGCGGATGGTGTTGTTGTAATAGCCGTTCGGGAACATCGGCGGACCTGCATTGCCGCTGAACGCGGTGATGCAGCGCATGGCGCCGAGTTGTTCGGGGTTGTCGAACTGACCGCCGCCGCCGCCGCCACGTCCACCGCCGCCACGGCCCCCGGCCGCTGCGGCGCCACGTCCGCCGCCGCGACCACCGGCCGCCGCCGCGCCGCGGCCGCCGCCTTCGCCCGGAATGATGCTGTTGCTTTCGCCGTCGGCGGCCGCTGCAGCCTCTCGCGCCAGATTGGCCGCCGCGGCCGCGTTAGCGGCGGCATTGGTGCTGGCGATCGGGTTCGGAGGGCGTCCGTTTTTCGGATAGGTGATGAAGGATGTGCGGGGCTCGCCATGCACGCGCATGACGCGGATGGTGGTGTCTTTCCAACCGGCATTATAGCCGCAGTCGCGGCCGCCAGCGCCGGAGCCGCCCTGGGCCACCGAGTTGCAGTTCTTGTTGGTGGTGTCCTCAGCGCCGATCTTGGGGTCGGTTGGCTGGTTCTCGTAATTGACCTTATCGATGGCGCGGCCTTCCGTCGCCGTGACCTCTTCGGGCGTCATCACGAGCCGATCGCCGTAGTTGGCGGCGCGCGCCGCGCTCGTCATGGAAACATTGCTCCATGCGCCGCCAAGGTCTGGGTGGCCGTCCGAGAGGCGAGGAACCCTATAGCCCGCCTGCATCACCGGCTTAGCCATCCACGCCGGCGCCGTAGAGCGCACGACCGGAGCCGTCCTGGCTACGGCGGGCGTTGAGTTCGCCGCTTTCGGGGCGGCTTTGGCGGCTGGCGCAGCAGCTTGGACCAGCAATGGGGCTGTGGCCAGCGTAAAAACGCTGGCCACGAGGCAATACTTGAATACCGATTTCATCGCCAATTACCCTTCAGAGTCTACGGCAGCGGATTGCGACGCAGGTGTCCGTACAGGAGCTCGGTGACGAACTCGACGCACTTGAACTGCTGCAGACGGCTGTCTTCGCCGACTTGTTTGTAGAGGACCATGCTCATCTTCCACGGACGGGTGAAGGTCTGCGGATCGG
>CANJJS010000200.1 GCA_947474705.1 Acetobacteraceae bacterium
CGCGTTACCTCGCCGAGTTCGAGTATCGCTTCAACCGGCGATACGATCTCGCCGCCATGGTGCCTCGCCTTTGCTGGGCCGCCGCGCGGACCCCGCCGATGCCATACAGGCTCCTGAAGTTAGCTGAGGTTTATGGGTAATCAGGAAATGTTTTTCCAAGGAATGACAGGCGATTGGAGCGCGACGATCGGGCGCCAGGGCGTGTCGTGAAACGCTTTCTCGTCCTGTGCCTTGTGTTAGTCTGGTCGGCCGCAGGGATCGCGCAAACGCCTCCTGCGTCTGTGCCGCAGATATGGATCGCCGCGAGCGGTCGCGCGGATTCGGAGGCCATGTGGACCAAGGACGCGCCGTGGCCACAGGCCGCGAACCGGACCAAGGTCATTGTGCTGGTGCATCAGACGATCAATCAGGCGTCGATCCCGTGGTTGGTTCAGGTTAGGGATTTCGCCAGGGAACATGGTTGGCAGATCGACCTCAGCACTGAGGCGGTCGCGAAAATGCCGAACGAAACCTGCGGGGGGCAGGAGGGTTATACTTGGCCCGGTGAAAACGGTGGCGCGGCCAAGATTCTTTTCGACCTCGGCTTCAAGGTGGACTGGGTCGACATGGATGGTCCGATGATCGCGGGGAGTTACGATACGAGCACGGCAGGTTGCCGTCTTTCGATCCCCGCGCTCGTGGACCGGGTGAGCGCGACGCTTCAGGACGTGGTGGCGCTGTATCCGCATGTGAAGCTGGTGCACGGGGAGCCTCTGCCCGTGTTGCAGCGGCAGCCGCATTGGAAGGAAGATGTCGAAGCGTTCCAGACCGGTCTGGCGCATAAACTTGGCGTCCGCGTGGTGGCCATGCAGGCGGACGTGCACTGGACGGACCCCGGGTGGTCTCAGGCCATGAAAGATCTTCACGCCCATCTGCGGGAGAAGAATCAGCTCTTGTCGATTATTTACAACCCGTCCGCAGGGGTCGGCACCGACGCCGACGCGGTGCGAACGATGGTAGAAAATTTTGACGCGGTTGAAGGGCGTCTGAACATCATTCCGGACATTGCGCTGATCGAAAGTTGGGTTCCCAATCCTGTTTTCGCGATGCCCGAGACATCTCCAACGACGGTGAGTTGGGTCGTCAATCGTTATCACGCTGCCCGGTCACGTCTGTTGGCGCAGTTCGTTGGGCAGGGCGTCAAGGGCCGGCTCACGAACTGGAATGATAGGCCTATCCCGAATGTCACGATTAAAGGCTACAAACCGGGCGTGGATTTCAGTACGCCACTGCCCCGCGCGGTCCGGACCGGCGTGGTCCCGACGAACGCGGTGTCCGCGCTCATGATGGTTCGGATCAACACGGAATGCGAGTGCGACGGCGCGAACCATATTGTATTCGGGCCAATCGGGTATCGCGAAAGGTCCGGCGGATCGAGGGCATCAATCTTTTCATGGCCGAAGAACCTCCAACGGTATGGCGGTACGATCGTCCGCGGTAAGTTGGTTGGCGGCGAGGCGGTGACGGAGGTCGTCGCACCCCCGGGCCAGACCTTCGCTCCGAACTCCGACGTTTTTCCTGTGACCCCAGGCGCTGAATTCGAGTTCGTGGTTCCCGGCGCGACCGTTGGGGGCCGTGATTGGAACGGTTATGCGGCGATTGCCTGGATTGACGCTGCGGGGAAAGGAATCGATCGTTTTGTTCTCACGCCGCCGCCTGGCAAAGCCTTGATGGCCACGACGACAACGCGGCCGGATGGCACGTTTCTGTTACGCGGCCTGCCACGCGGGGTCGATGGTCCCGCGTCCGTCACCGTTGAATTTGAGGGGGATGCTACCTTTCGGCCTTCCGTCTGGACCCCTGCGCAGTAGCCAGGACCAAGAATGACCTGACGGTGGGGGACCATGCCATTCCTGGGAGGGGTCTGGCCGGGGGCTTGACGAAAAGCTCAAAATGTCAAGCCTCCGAGCCGAACGAAGCAGGCCAATCGGGTGAAGAAGTCCTCGACAAATCGCTAAAACGTTGAATCTATGACGACCCTCTGGATTCGGTTGGAGGGGAACGGCCATGGACGACGCGACGGCAGACTGCGGCGCTTTTGGTGAGGCGGTTGTATTCCTCAATCATTTCAAGGATATGCCCGACCCACGCCAGCGCGGCAAGATCATGTATCCGCTCGATGAAGTGCTCCTTCTGGCGCTGCTGGCGGTCCTCGCCGGAGCCGATTCCTTCGTCGATATCGCCCGGTTTGGCCGCATGAAACTGGAATTTCTCCGGCGTTTCCGGCCATTTCTCGACGGCACTCCCTCCCACGACCATCTCGACGACATTTTCGCCGCCCTCGATCCGGTACAATTCCAACACTGCTTCGTGGCTTGGGTCGCCTCGGTGACCGGTGTTCCGGCCGGGGTGGTGGCGATTGACGGCAAAACCGTGCGCCGCTCCGGCGGAAAGGCCGGTAACGGCGGCCGTATCGAGACCCGAACCGTCACTGTCATTCATGACGTTGACTGGCTGCGCAAGCGTCACGGCTGGCCGGGTCTGAACGCCATCGCGATGGTTGTAAGCACGCGCGAAACCAAAGGCGTGATCGAGAAGGAGACGCGGATTTACATCACCTCACTGGTCATGCCGGCGCACCTCCTCGGGCCGGTCATCCGCGGCCACCGGGCGATCGAGAACAGTCTGCACTGGGTCATGGACATGATTTTTCGGGACGATGAGTGCAGGGGCAGAACCAATCATGCCCCGGCAAACTTCACCACCATCAAACACATGGCGCACAACCTGCTTCGAAGGCCGGCTGGCAAGGATTCATTCCGGCTGCGCCGCAAGACCGCCGGATTGGACGATGCGTTCCTCGCCAGCCTCGTCACGGCATGATTTTTTCACCCGATTCGCCTGGCCGCGACAGAAGCCATCGGCGCGCGCAAACGCTTCTTCGAGCATCTGCGATCAATCACCGTGTTCCTGGTATTCCCTGGTTGGGAAGACCTGCTGGCGACCCTGGCCTTCATAAGAACGCCGCCAGCACCTTCTTGAAGGACGCACGCCGACAAGCGATTTTTGCCTCGCCCTCCAACCGCACCAGAATTTTTGCCATAATGAGAACTGCTGGGGCGACACGAGACGAGTTGGTGGTTGCGTTGGCGGCGCGTTACGCTTCGAGCAGCCGTATGAAACGAGGGCGTATCCTGGACGAATTCACGGCGGTGAGCGGCTTACATCGCAAGCATGCGATGCGTCTTCTTCGCGCCGGGCAGACTGGGTGTCAATCAGCGTTGAATAGTTTCCAGGTCACAGCGCCCAAAAGTTTCCAGTTGGTCAGCCCGATTTCGTTTGTTTTTTGCGCTGCTTGAAGCGGAAGGAATCGTTCCCGGTTTCCAGGATGTCGCAGTGGTGGGTAATGCGGTCGA
>CANJJS010000201.1 GCA_947474705.1 Acetobacteraceae bacterium
CGGATGGATTCCGGCAACGGGTTCCGGACGAAAGAAAGATCCGGAATCGGGAGAGACGATCCCGATTCTTTTCAGAATGCCGGAGTGCCCGCCTGGGTTCTTTTATTGCGCGACGGTACCACAATGGAAATGAGGGGATGCATGAGGGTGGAACCCCGCGACAAGACCCCGGCGCACCGGCCCTGGGCGAAGACGGCGGAGGACCTGGATCTCGCTTTGGCGCGCGAGGAGGAGCGGGAACTGACGAAGGCGCTGACCTTCAGTTATGGCGGCACGAAATATTGCGTGAAGACCCAGGGGCCGGGAACCGCGATGCGTGGGGCGAAAATCGTGGTGCATCGCTTCACCGACGGACGGTTGCGGTTCTCTTATAAGGACCGGGTGCTGACCTGCACGGCGTATGGCAGCTACGCGGTGCCCGATCCGGCGGAAGACGAAAAGACATTGGATGCCCGGGTCGATGCGATCGTCGCGGCGCGGCGGAAGCCCGCCTCTCAGGCCACGGCGCTGGCCGCCTGAGCCTGGTCCGCCGGCTGGAACCAATTTGCCATGGGGCGCTCGCTTCGGGGAAGGTCCGGTGCTCGCCAGCCTCGCCATGCTCGCGCCGGAGGCGGCGCTGCGCGTGGCTCCGGGTGGCTCCGCTCCCTCTCCTCCCCTCCACTCTGCCCCATGGCCCGAAAATTTCCAGGCCGGGACGGGAAAGCAGGCGCGTCAGCCGAACTTGAAAGCATTCCCGAAGAGCCATGACGGTGGCACGGAGGGGACATTCTTATGTTGGGTTGACAGCCGAAACGTGTGTTTCGAAGGTTGTAGGACAGGCTTCCATCGCTCCTACAACTCTCCGGGGGCACGACCTTTCGGTGCGGCGGGTTTGCCGGCAGGGCCATCCCCCCTCTGGCGCGGATGGTTCCGCAACGAGCTCCCTATCGGGCACAGGACGGTGTGGCAGGGGATTCGTCCGGCGACGTTCGGTGTCGTGCATCAGTACCGAAATGGTGCGGACAAGTTGCGTGGCGTTGGCGCGCAACTTGATCGCCATGGCTTCCCAGGTTTCCAGGTTCATGACGCGTCGCAGGCATTCCATCATCGCCGCGTGGCAGGCGATGCCTTGCGCCGCCATCGTGCATTCCAGGTGGTCGCGGCGATGGAAGGCTTCCAGCATCGTCAGGGCGTCGGCCACCCAGACGTCGTTTTCAGACGGCTGATCGCTCTCCGGTGACCAGACCGCGCCGGTCACCGAGCGGGATATTTCTTCCGAGAAGGAGGGGCCGAAGGAGATGAGCGGGGCATCGGGACACCAGGGATAATCGCGCGGAAAAAGCGTCGGCACTCGCTGAAATGAACTCGCGTCGAACCATGAAGACGCTGCTGATGCCGTGTAAAGGACTAATATCAATTAATTTCGAATTTTCAGTGACTTTATAGCCTTGCATGAGGTATAACTACCTCGGTTCGCGGCGCATCGCCGGGGGCAATTTGTCCTCTCCCGGAATGGTTTGGCCGGTATCCAAATCCGCGGGAGCGACCTCGGGCGGTAAATACCGCCAACCCTGGAAGGGGCGCGTGGCACGGCCGACCAGAGGGGCGACCTCGGGGGCCACCAGGAAGCTGGTGCAGGGTGTGTTGTCGTCGCGCCGGTCCTCGACGATGTCCAGAATGCGCTGGCGGGCGAGCATCGGGCCGCTGATCACCCAGTACAGAGATCCTCCCGCGAGAATTTCAACGCCGCGGCGGGGAGAATTCCCAGCACGACGGCGCAAAGTGGGGTTCGGCAATATTCGCTCAGCCTCGATGGTGCGGATATGGTCTATGTCACGCACGCTGACAGCGAGCTTGGCGATGTGCGGCATGGGGACGACTGGCGCTGGTTCAGGCTGCGCGCCCGATTGTGCCACAGGAGGAGCACAGAGGGCTGACGAGGGCCACCGGGGCGATCAGACAGGTCCTGGGATGCCATCCGGCAGGCTGACCGACCGGGCGAGACGCTCGAAATATGACTGGATTCGAGGCAAATTTGATACTAGGTACCCGGTTATGACGAAAGGTCTTGAGAGAATTCTGGCGATTACCTTCGGTCAGGGAGGCAACGACACGAATCACCTTGGGGTGGGTTGGTCTGGCGACGAGCCCGGGTTGCGGTGGATGGTCGGCCAGGCCAGTGAATTGTGGCTCGAACACCCAGGGCGTGGTCATGACCTTATTCTTGAGATCGATGCGAACGTTCTGGTCGCCCCCCCGCATATTGAAGCGCAACGGCTGGTTGTCGGCGTTCGTAGCCATGGTATCGCTCAAATCGCGGCACGGCGGCCTGGAACCCTGGGGTTTCATATTCCCGCCGCGCTGATCGAGACGCCAGGACCAGTAAGATTGCTGTTCGTGCACCCTGATTTTCGGCGTCCCATCGATCTCGGCGCGAACGCGGACGATCGAGAGTTGTCGTTTTCCGTCTCAGCTTTGCGTCTGTCCCGAGTACTGCCCAGGCAAATCCACGCGCGTTCGCCGCCCGGTGTGGCGATGCCGCCGGTGCCGCCCGACATGCTGCTGCGTTTCGAGAGTCTGGGGGAGAACTGCGAATTCGGCCTGGTTCAGCGGCGTGCCGGTTTTGAGCCGCTGGGGTTACTGCGGTTCTCCTTCATCGAACTCGTACATCTGGTGATTGGTCTGCGCCGCGGCTTCGAAGGTCTCGGCGATCCGGGCACGATCGAGGTGGAGGTCGATGGGCCCGATGAAGAATATATCGTGCGAGATACAACTTATGGGATGACTTACCACACGTGGCAGTACCAGTCCCAGTTGCCCATCGAGACGGTCAGGCACCAACAGGCCATGCGGCTGGGTTTTCTGAAGCGGAAGTTGATGGAAGACGTCGCGGCGGCCGAAAAGATCTTCGTGGTGAAGCGGATCACGCCGCTGATGCCAGAGGAAGTTCTGCCATTATACGCGGTTTTGAACGATCTTGGCGCGAATTGGTTGCTGTGGGTTGTACTGGCCGATCAGGCTCATCCCGCCGGGACCGCCGAGGTGCTGCTGCCCGGACTGATCCGAGGGTACGTCGACCGTTTCGCGCCGAACGAGAATGCTTCCGACTTTTCATATTCCGCTTGGCAGTCCATGTGCGAAGCCGCATGGCGCATGGCGGGAATTTGACGCCGTGACCCAGGAGACATGCCGTGACACGATGCGTATCTGAAGCCTCCGGCCACCCGCGCGCAGCGACATGACGGACCCCGC
>CANJJS010000202.1 GCA_947474705.1 Acetobacteraceae bacterium
AGCAAGGCTACCTCGCCGCGCTGGACGCCATCGAACAGGCGACCGGGGAAAAAGAGGTCAACGCGATCGGATATTGTCTGGGCGGCACGCTGCTGGCCTCGACACTGGCCTACATGGCGGCGCACGGCGACGACCGGATCAAAACCGCGACCTTCTTCGTGACGATGATGGATTTCCACGAAGCCGGCGAACTCGGCGTGTTCATTGACGAGGAACAGCTCAGCGCGCTCGAAGACAAAATGAACAAGCGCGGCTACCTCGAAGGCAGCGAGATGGCGACGACGTTCAACATGCTGCGCGCCAACGATCTGATCTGGTCGTTCGTGGTGAACAATTATCTGATGGGCAACGATCCCTTCCCGTTCGATCTGCTCTACTGGAACGCGGATTCGACGCGGATGCCCGCGAAAATGCACAGTTTTTATTTACGAAAGATGTATCAGGAAAACCTGCTGTGCGAGCCCGGCGGGATCGAACTCGCGGACACGCCGATCGATCTGGGCGCGGTCAAAACGCCTGCTTATTTCCTCTCCACGCGCGAGGATCATATCGCGCCCTGGAAATCCACCTACCGCGGCACCCAACTGCTTGGCGGTTCGAAACGCTTCGTGCTGGCGGCGTCCGGCCATATCGCGGGCGTGGTGAATTCGCCCGACGGCGGGAAATACAACCACTGGATTAACGAGGACCTGCCGCCCGATCCCGACGCCTGGCTTGAAGGCGCGACCGAGCATACGGGCTCCTGGTGGCCGGACTGGCACAGTTGGATCCTGGCGCACGGCAAGGCGCAGGTGGCGGCGCGGACGCCGGGCGAGGGGAAACTTCCGGCGATCGAGGACGCGCCGGGGAGCTATGTGAAGGTGCGGTTGACGTAGGCGGCGAACACGCGCCGGCCGGTCCAAACACTCCTCCGCCCAGGCGCCTGGCTTCCCGCAACGGCGGTGACGGTCGTATTCTCCAGGCGGCGGCCGAGTCGCGCCCGCGAGACCGCCCGGAGACTGATCGTGACCGATAACCGCACCCCGGACAGCCGCAGCGCCCTGATGTCGCGCATCGGCGGCAAGGACACCGCGCCGGAGATGATCGTCCGCCGGTTGTTGCATGGCCTCGGCTTTCGCTACCGTCTGCATCGCCGCGACCTGCCGGGCAAACCCGACATCGTGTTTCCCGGCCGCAGCAAGGCGATCTTCGTGCATGGCTGCTTCTGGCACGCGCATGGCTGCGCGATCGGCCGTCCGCCGAAATCCAGGCCGGAATATTGGGGCCCCAAACTCGCCGCCAATCAGGCGCGGGATGCCACGGTCGCCGTTGCCTTGGCGGAGCTTGGCTGGGAGGTGCTGACGATCTGGCAATGCGAGACCCGGAAGCCCGAAACCCTGAAGGCGACGGCGCTCGCGTTTCTCGAGGGGCGAAATTCCGACTCGGGCTATTGGGCGAATCAGTTAGCGTGTGCATAGAGAGAGCATCTACAAACGCGCGAGGACTCGGTGCGCCCAATTGGAATCGACCTTTTCGCCGGTGCGGGAGGACTGAGCCTGGGTTTCGAGCAGGCCGGCTTCGATGTGGTGGCGGCGGTCGAGATCGACCCGATCCACGCCGCCGCGCATGCATTCAATTTCCCTCATTGCGCTGTCCTGCCGCGCTCAGTCGTGGGACTGAGCGGTGCTGAAATCAGATTGGCCGCGGGAATAGCGGATCGCCCCATCGATGTCGTTTTTGGCGGTGCCCCATGCCAGGGATTTTCTTTGATCGGCCATCGCGTTCTGGATGACCCTCGTAACTCTCTGGTGCGGGAGTTCGTCCGGATCGTTTCGGAATTAAACGCGAACTATTTTGTTTTTGAAAACGTGAAAGGTTTGACGGTTGGCCAACATCGGACATTTTTAAAAGAATTAATCGAAGAATTCGCAAAGGTCGGTTATCGAGTCCAACTCCCATGGCGGGTACTCGATGCGGCTCATTACGGTGTGCCACAACATCGCGAACGCCTCTTTTTATATGGCGCCCGCGACTCTTTTCCGCTGCCGGCATATCCCGCCAGATTATGCGATCCAGCTGACAGCAAGTCTGACGATCGTTTAGAGAAGGGGCCAACGTGCAAGGATGCGCTCGGCGATTTACCGGACGTCGACCGTTTCTTTGCGTTGTCGGACAGCGACGAAACCCCATTGGCTCTGCCGCGCAAGGCGAGCGCTGTGAGCCAGTACGCGAAAGAATTGCGCTGTCTCACGAACGATGCCTGGCATTTTGGGTATGTAAGGGACTGGGACCCGTCGCTCCTTACCTCGAGCGCCCGCACGGACCACACGGACATCTCCCGCCGACGCTTCGCGGAAACTCCAAATGGACAGATCGAGCCGATATCTCGTCTCTATAAATTAGAGGCCAATGGCCTAAGTAACACCCTGCGCGCCGGCACCGATGCGGCACGAGGTGCGTTTACCAGTCCCAGGCCAATACATTTCGAATACGCGCGGTGCGTTACCGTGCGAGAAATGGCGCGACTGCATGGCTTTCCGGATTGGTTTCGATTTCACGCCACAAAATGGCATGGTGCCCGACAAATCGGCAATTCGGTCCCCCCCCCGCTCGCGAGGGCCGTCGCAAGCGGAGTACTCCGGGCGATGAAATTGGATCCGGAGCGTCCGGCCGCGACAATCGCACTTGGGAAGCAATCACTAATATATATGGATATGTCCCAGGCCTCGTCGTATTTCAAGATCGATAATCCGATTGGACGCCGCTATATGAAGAGCGGCGCGAAAAAACGTAAGCAACACGAAATCGAGGCGTTGCGCCGCGCCATCCCAGAGGGAGCCGCCATTGCCGGGGATTAGGGAAAATCGATACCAGAAAATGGGCACCTCTAAAAATTCGCCTGGCCCCCGGCCTCAATCTCCGATTCAATAGGGCAACCACCCCGCCCGATTGGATTCCCGATGACCCAGCCCGGCTTCTTCGATCTTTCCCATCGTTACGAAACCCTCGACGCCAAACCCGACCCGTTGGCGGCGCCGAACAAACTCATCCCCTGGGAAACCTTCCGCCCCCAACTCCGTGCCGCGCTCGAAACCGCCGGGCAACGCGCCGCGCCGGGCAGCCGGAAAAGCGCGGCCGGGCGCAAGCCATGGGACGAGGTCCTTATGTTCAAGGTCCTGG
>CANJJS010000203.1 GCA_947474705.1 Acetobacteraceae bacterium
CAGGTCGGCATCCGGCAATTGTTCATGCCCGATCTGATCAAGAACACGATGCTGGCGACGTTCCTGGCCGCGACATCCGTGATCGCGTTCAGCACCATCGGGCTGTGGATGCCGATCTTCTTGAAGGAAACGCACGGGTTCTCGGCCGCGGAATATGGCAATTTCTATATCTGGTGGGGCCTCGTCGGTGTGACCGGCATCTGCTTCGCGGGCTGGTTCATCGATAAACTGGGCCGGCGGCTGGGGTTCGCGTTCTTCCTGTTGCAGGCGACGGTGTTCATGACGTGGTGGATCTTCGCCACGGACAAGACGACGCTGCTTGTCCTCGGCCTGATCTGGGGCTGGGGGCTGCTGGGGGTGTGGGGACCGATCACGACCTTCACGGCGGAAATGTACCCAACCCGCATCCGAGGCGTCGGCAACGGCTTCAGTTGGACGATCGGCATGTTCTGCGGCTACGTGCTGTGGCCGTTCGTGTCTGTGTGGCTGCGGGAGGCGACGGGGTCGTTCCAGGCGGCGTTCCTGCTGATCCCCGTGATCATGGTGATCCAGGCGATTGTGATCTGGGTTTACAGCCCAGAGAACGCGGGGAAGGAGTTGGATCACATCGCGGTGTGATCGGGATCCGTGGTCCCTGGCCTGGGTGCTTTGGTGCTCAGGCCAGGGGGACGATCTTGAGGCCGGCGCGGGCGGCGAATTCGGGGTAGTGCCGGACATTGTTCCGGTCCTTTTCTTTTTCAGCTTCCGCCAGGTCTTTATATTCGATCATCGAAGGATGCTGTTTGGCCGCGTCGTTCCGGACGGGCGCATGGGTCCAGCCATTGGCCGCGCGATGGGCCATCCATCCCTTGTGCTCGGCTGCGGCCATGACTTCGATGGCCGCTTCGATGGTGGCCGGCGGCACGGACACGGCGGCCGGGTCGCTCGACAGGGTCAGACGCGCGCGGGACAGAACGTCCGCCATGCGTCGGGCGGCGGCACGGTTATCTTCCTTGTCGGGCTCCGCGAGGTCCGCGTATGAGCGGTCGAGATGCGGTTGCATGCGCCAGCCTTGGGCGGCGGAGAGGGCGCGCCAGGTTTCGTGGATGGCGGCGGCGATGGGGTCTGGATTGTTCATGTGACAGCCTTGTTTCCGCCGGCGGATCGGAGCCGGCGGCGGATTTTCGCGCATACGGATGGCTCGGCGCAACAACGCGCTACGGTTTGGGCTCAAGCAGACGCAGCCGATGGCTGGCGAGCCATTCCGCGTTTTCCGCGAGGGCCTCCCGGCCGGTTAAGAAGACAAGGTCCTGGAACCGGGACGCGGATTTTGACTCAAACGGATGCAGGCCAATCGCCTCGGCTTTGACCCGGGCGCGTCCAAATATCGCCCACATGGCTGTGTAGGCATGCAAGTGCGGTTCGTGATTTCTGTACTCGCTCGAAATCCTGAAAGCCGCGGCGATAGCGGGTGAGACGATCGCGGCGGCTTCCAAAGGCTTGTGATACTCGTGCAGAATGTGACGAAGATGCGCTTTCGCGTCCGTCATTTCCTTGAACTCATCGAGAAGCTCGTAACCAAGCAACAGAAATGCGAAGAAAAAACCCGCGAGCAAAAATTTTCTGGCCCATTCCTCGGACGAGCGCGCGGAGTGTTTGTGGACGGCGGCACGCTTTTTGAAATAATCTTGTTGGTCTTGAATCCAGCCGCGGGTGACCGCCTGCTGACAGGGGGCTGGAAGTTTCAGCGCCAGCGCCAGCGCCCATAAAGAAGGACCGCGGAGACAGGCTTTGATCCACGCCGTCTCATCGCGGTGCCGCGGCGGGTAGTGTTCGGAAACCGCGCGTGGAACGGCCGCGAGTCCCCAATAGAGTTGGACCCTGAGAGCTTCAGCGACCCCCCGGTAATCCTGGAAGCGATTCTGCCATTCGCGCTTTTCGACCCGTCCGAAATAATATCCCAGGCCGCCGAGGGTCGCGAAAAGATAGAGGAAAATGGCGGTGAGTCCGCCATGGAAATGCACGTACCATTCTACGATGGCCGCAATCGCCGGAATCGCGAGCGCGAACAAGAAGACAACACCCAGGCGGGGTCGACGCCGATGGTCCCGCCAGGTCGAGCGGCTACGGTCGATCATTCCCAGCAGGCGCGCCGGGCGTCCGAATAATGCGGTGAACAGGCCGCGTCCGAGCTTTGGCTCCGGTCGGGGGTTGGCGGGCGCGAAATGCCCCAGCAAAGCGCCCTGAAAATACTGTGCGGCGGCGTCCGCGGCCGCCTGAAAACCTTTCAGATCGTCCGTGAGATCGAGTACTTCCGGGATCGGAGGAAGCGGTGTACTTCGCAAATACTCCTTGCTCATTCTGAATATTGACATATCCGATGTGTCGAAGTCGCGTATCCGGCCATTGAACGCGGCCAGAGGTGCCCATGTACTGGCCATTGCCGCGGATAAAAGGTCTGGGACGCTTCCCGGGGGATGCACCAGATACTCTGGCTGCATACCGGCGGTATTGAGAACAAATACGCTACCCGCATCGCACAGGTCCGGCCCACAACAGGCGGCGGACGCGCGGGGTGTATGAACGCGGACGATTGGGTCGTTCCCGGTCGCGTCCAAGGAGGTGTCCGCGTCATCGAACAACTCGCTTCTGCAAAGGCCGGCCGACCGACGCGTTCCCTCCTGGCGGATCCGCACGACATCGCTTGTCCCACCCAGCTTCCTTGAGCTCTCCGGTTCTGTTTGGCCATCCCACAGCGCCAACAGTATATGCGATCGCCGCGCGAGCAACACGCCCAATTGCTCGTATTGATATTGATTTTTTTTATCCGTGCCGCGAACCAGAACCTCCGGCAAAGTAATGGACAAGACCGCTTCCCGCCAGTGATGATCGCGCCTGGCCTGACCTGAGGTGCTTGTCCTGTATTGGTCCATTTTCATCGGAATCGCCGCGATGATGGCAATACCGAGTTTTTCCGCCAAATCCGCGACGAGTAATACCACCTGACACATCCCTTGACTCGTAGGGGGCTAGGAATCGCCCCTGTTCTTCGATTCGATGCCTCATGCCGCGATATCGCGGCATGGGAGGGGTGAATGGTTGCGGCGATCGAAATCACGCGGACAGATCACACGGC
>CANJJS010000204.1 GCA_947474705.1 Acetobacteraceae bacterium
CAGGCGTGGTTCGCGGTGTTACGGGTGCTGACACTCAGGGGGTGAGGGGGCTTCGGGAGCGGACGGCGGGGTGTCCGGCGGCTGGCGCGCGGGTCCGAACATATCGGCGCAGCGGTGAAAGAATTGCCGCCAAGGTTGTTTGTTCAGTTCGAAACATTGGGCCGCCACGGCGACGGCCAGCAGGGTGCCGCAAAAGGTGGTCAGCCGGGTCGCGGTCGTCTCGATCCCCCAGGGCAGGAACGCCGACAGGCATTTCATGATTGGAAAATGCAGCAAATACAGGGTGAAGGTCCGCGCGGCCAGCCAGCGGACCGGTATCTCGACGCGTCTGACCAATGCGGCGAACCGGTGCCCGACGACCCGGAACCCCACGACATTCGCGGCGAACACGAGCGCGGTCGCGTAGTCCGCCGGCAGTCTCTCCCGCGCCAGCCCGGCGATCGGAAAATCCAAAATCCAGGCGTCCGTGGTCAGCGTCCAGAGCGCGAGCGAAGTCCAGACTGACAGCGAGACCAGGAAAAGAGCCCATCCGGCGGTCTGGGAGAGGCCGAAGGTTCCCGCGCGGTAGATGCCAACGCCCAGAAACCATACCGGAAACAAAATGGCGATGTCCGGGCCCGCCGCCGCCATGACGGCCAGCGGGGCGAGTGTCCGCCAGATCCCGCGGGCAAACCAGGCGAGGCCGAAGGCGGCGTAATAGGGGACCTCGTACCCCAGGGACCAGAAGGGACCATTGGCGCCCGGGAAATAATAGACGCCCCAGACCTGGTTGACGAAGGCCATGCTGGTGCCGAATTGCGCCCAGACCGGGCCGCGCGAGCACCCCCAGGCGCAAAAATTCGGGTCGAAGTACTGGGCTGCCGCCGTCAAGCCCAGAGAGATCGCGATCGCGGGAGCGGCAACGGAGTAAATGCGCGCGGCGCGATTGACGATATAGGTCCGGACGTCGGTCTCGCCGCGGCCAACGGCGTGCGCGATGACGAAGCCCGACAGCACGAAGAACACGATCACCGCGTCGTGGCGCAGGGGCGCGATTTGCCAGAACACGCCGCCGGAGATCGCCTGCGTCGCGAAATGTCCCAAAAAGACCAGTAGGGCCGCGAGGAAGCGGACGCCGTCGAGGTAAAGCGAAACTTCGCGGGTCATCCCCGCTCCACCCGCGCTCTGGTTGGGCGGAAACAGTATTCCGCCCGCGCCAGAGGCCGGTGGCATCGTTAAGCCCTTTGGTTAAACGGATAGTAAGCCGGGAATTCGCCGACGGAGATCATGTCGACTTCCACCATCGACAGGCCCTTGACCTCCAGTGCTTTCGCGACCGTCGATCCGAAGGTGTCGGCGCTGGAGCATTTGAAATAGGGGATATCCGACAGCGCCGCGAGTTTCTCGATTTCCGGTCCCTGTAAATCGGCGAAGTAACGGCGGCCCTGCGCGGTGGCGTCCTGGATGCGCTTGATGACGCCGTAGCCGCGGTCGTTCATCACCATGACCACCATGTCGAGATTTTCCTGCACGGCGGTCCAGAGCTCGCCGACGTTCAGGAAGAACCCGCCATCGCCGGTCATGACGATGGTTTTGCGGCCCTCCGCCATCGCGGCGGCGGCGGCGCCAATGCCAAGCGCGAGGCCCTGGCCGATGCCGGCGCCGACCGGGAAGACGCTGCTGGAGGGGCTGTAGACCGGGAAGACGCGATCGCCCCAGGTGGTGTTGTTCTGGGTGACATCGCGGGTCCAGACGGCGTCCTTCGGCAGCACGGCCCGCAATTGTCGCGCGAAGCTTCCGTAAACCCCGAGCGTTGCGAGGAATTCCGGCACCACGCGCTGCTTCAACGCCGCGAAGTCGCCTTTATAAGCGGGGTCGATCGCCATTTGTCCCGAGATCCGCGGCAGCAATGCGCCCAGGGTAAGTTGGGAGTCGCCGCAGACGAAATAGGCGTCGGGATAGGTGCGGCCGTTGGCCATCGGATCGCAGTCGATATGCACGATGTTCGAGGGCAGCTTCACCGCCATGTCGCCGGTTTCGCGCGCCCGCACCCGCGTCCCGACGGCGAGCATCAGATCGCAGGTCGCGTAGAACTCTTGCACCCCCGGCATGCCGTTGCCGTGCATACCGCCAAGCGATTGGGGATGATCCTCGGGGACGGTGCCCTTGCCGTTGATGCTGTTGACGACGGTGAAGCCCATGTCGAGCAATTTGTGAATCTCGGCGCTCGCCGCGCGGGCACCGGACCCGATCCACAGCATCGGACGCTTCGCCGCTTTCACGCGCGCGGCCAACTCGTCCATTTCCAGATCGGTCGGCAAACGGCCCGGCGTCACCGGCAGAACGAAATGATCCAGCATCGGCGGACGCGCGATCTTCACGCGCTGAATGTCGATCGGAATCTCGATGCTGACGGGTCCGCGCGGCGCCGACATCGCGTCGGAGGCCGCGCGGGTCAGCACGCCCATCGCCTGGTCGGCGGAACGGATGCGATACGCCGACTTACAGACAGACCGCATCATGCCGAGCTGGTCGATCGGATCGTGCACCGATCCCATGTCCCGGTCGGCGAACTTCGTCATCGTCATGCCCGTGATGTGCAACACCGGCGAGCCCGAAAACCGCGCCTCGATCAACCCGCCGATCGTGTTCGCCGCGCCTGGACCGGTCGAGGAAAAGAACACCCCCAAACCGCCGTTTACCCGCGCGTAGCCATCCGCCATATGCGCGCCGCCAAGCTCTCCACGCGCCATCATGAAGCGAATGGAATTGCGCCGGCCAATCCCGTCCAACATCGGAATATTGTGCACCGAGGCAATGCCAAACACCGTGGTCACCCCACAGGCCGCCAAAAATTCGGCGACCAAATCGCCAACCGTGTAATCGCTTGCCATCTTACGCCGTGCTCCCCATCGTTCCGCGACACGCTGAAACAGGAACGGCGGGCCGTCAACCGGCGTGGGTGCCTGTGGAGGCGCTGGGGCGTTGCCCCAGACCCCACGAGGGGCTTTGCCCCTCGACCCCACCAGGGGAACGTCCCCTGGACCGCGATCGATTTGGTGGGTTGTCGAGGGAGGGCCTAACTGGGACCTTGAAACAGCCTCGCATG
>CANJJS010000205.1 GCA_947474705.1 Acetobacteraceae bacterium
GATCGCGGACAAATTCCACTTCATCGGAAAATTCAATCCTCAGCCCCCCTGAAACATCGGGGACGGCCGGAACGCCAGTTCCATTCCGGTGTCAGATAGAAACCCCGGATTCCCTTGGCGAGCGGGTATGTTACCCGCCACCGCCTCCTGGCCGAGCACGAGGCGCGATGTGGTGGCGAAGGCGGAGACCATGTGGAGCGGTACCTCGCCCGTGGAGCGATCGTGGCTACGCCGGGAGGTCTTGCCGTCGATGGCGACGAACTCCGGACAGTCCGGCCAGGTTTCACGCACCCATCCGGCGAAGGCGGCCTGAAACAAAGCCGGATCGATCCGGTTCATGAGTATGGTGAGCCAGCGTCCGCCCGGCACGTCGTTGGCGAAGGGCAGGTGGCGGCGAAGGAAATCCAGACGCGCCTCGCCCCAGGCGGCGATGTCGTCGTAATCTGCGATCGTGCCGCGAACGACAAGGAACAGGATCTCCGCCAGCGGGTGCATGATCCGGCGGACATCGCACGGATCGTCGATCGTGGAGAGGTGCTCCAGGAGGACCGGCAGGCGGGACTTTTCAGACGGCAGGGCACGGGCGGCGGACGTGGCATGGGACGCCGAATCCAAACATGCCACATCGAATCAACCAAAGGTTGTGTTGTCTACCCTCTGTAACTTGAGTTCGGAGCCCTGGCCGCTGGCGGAATGGCCTTGGCCGCGACCGGGCGGAAATCTTCCCAGCCCATGCGCGGTACGCACCGCATCCAAAAGAGGCCCCGTCAGAACCAAAGGAGCGCAGGCCTGGTACTCCCACGCGTCGGCGATGCGGCATTGAGAAAATACCGGATGCGGCGTCATCGGTTCGCCACCGTTGGCGAAATCCGCACGGCCGCCGGTTTCGAGGTAAGATTCCGCCGGTAAACCTTCCGCGAAAAGAACGTCATGCCCGGTCAGTTCGACATGAAAATACGACACGGCATCCCGGCGAATCTGGCGGATGGTTGTACCGTTTTCGAGGTATTTCACTGGTAGCAGCACGCCATCCAAATAAACCGCGTGGTCCGGCGACAAATAAAGATCGCGCACCGGTAAGCCCTGACCGAGCGCGCCGGCCATCGCGCGGATTGGCCAGACCTGTTCCGGGTTCGGATGGTTCGCGCAATCGACGTCGCGGTGGCCGATCCACACGATGGGACGCCAGCCATCGCCAAGAGCGGTGCGCACGCTATCGCCCGCGATCAGGTCCTCCACCGCGACCATGCCGCGATCGGTCGCGATCCGGGTGCCTCGCGCGAAACAGGCGACCGCCGCCGCGGCGAGGCGCGTGTCGCGGAATTGCAAGGTTTCTATACCGGACAGAATGACCGGCGCGGCCGTTGTGCGTGTGTCCTGGACGATGAAATACGGAGGGGCGGGATCCAGCGGCGACGAGATATCGACGTCGGACGGTAAACCGGCGGCGGCGAAGGCGCGAACCGGGCCGGCAAGGATGCCGGTCAGATCGACGGTAATGAAATAATCGGCCCGATTGCCGTTCAGATACACCACGTCGGCGTCGCCTCGGCCGATCGCGGTGTCGCCGTCCACGACATTGAAAAACACGTCGGGACCGTCGAGCCCGTTCAACACATCGATGCCCGCGTCGCCATGCTGGACCTGACGCGTGCCGGACACGGCGGAGACCTGAATCGTGACGGTTTCGTCGAAGGTCAGGCCGTGGCCGGTTGTTTCGCGAATGACAATCGTCTGGGCCGGCGCGGTGGCGGCATCGAGCGGCGCGCCGGTGCCGACCACAAGCGAGGTGCCCAGAATGGCGAAGCGCCCACCGGCGTCGTCGACCAACGAGAATGCGTGCGTTTCGGACGCATCGGTATTGACGGCGCCAAGCGTGGCGATCGCCGTTCCCGGCAGCGCGTCCTCGATGACGGTTGAACCGGAAAGGGTGATATCCGTTGTCTGGTGCGCGACGGAGAACGTCCCGCCATAGGCCATGCCGGGCGCGCCCATGTTGTCCAATGCGATGGCATAGGCGTGGTACGTGCCGCCCGCCAGCGCCGCCGTGTCGAAGGTGAAGGTAAACGCGCCATCGGCATCGCGGACGGCCGTGCCAAGCGCGAGGCCGTCGAAGCCGGACGCATCCGTGTCCGCGTAAAAACCGACCTTGGTATTTTTGTCCGCGCCGGTCAGGACCGCGTCGATCGTTCCTTTGGTGGCGCCGGGCACGAGGCTCGCGCCGGTCAGCGCGACGGTGGCGGACGGGTTGGGGGTGTAGCCGCGATAATGCAGGTTGGAGAAGCCGGTGGTATCGATGACCTGCAGATCCCAGTTCCCGCCGCGGGGATGGTCGATCACCACGGTCTTCGCGGTCGATCCGCTGAAGAAATCGACCAGTGTGATGCCGTTGGCGGCGTAATCCGCTTCCTGGATGAAAGTATTTTCCGGCGTGCGCATTCGGGTAGCGACCGGGCCGGTCATGGCGTTATCCCAGGTCGCGGAGATGGTCAGCCAGTCCTCGGTGCCGTTCACGTCGAAACTATTGGTTTTCGGCACATCGTTGGCGTTCAGAATTGGGCTGACGCTGAAATCGTTCAGGTTGAATTTCAGCCCCACCAGTTGGGAGCCCAGGATTGGCAGGTTGATTTTGCCCCACGAGGCGAGGAAATCGTTCGACATGTCTTCGTCGACAATGATCTGGCCCAGAAAATCGACCGAGCCGAGGGAATGCCCCGCCAGAAAGCCATACAAGCTGGCGGATGGGATCGCCATCGCGCCGCTTCCACCGAGCGCCATGACCCCGGGACCGAGTGTTTGCTTGGCGCTTCCCGTCACGAGTCCGCTCAGGAAATCGAACCCGCCGTCAAGCGATATGATCCCCTTGACCAGATCGGCGCTGATGCCACCGGTGAATTTCTCAACGGCGTCGCTGTACAGATTGGTCTTGCCCAGGCCGGTGTAAAACAGCGTGCAAACCTTTCCAGATTCCGGGGGTAAACAGCGTCCAATAGTTTCCACCCCGGTCCGTGCGATCCTCCGGCGTTTATGCTGGAGAGTCTGGGGTGTTGTACATGGATACGATTGCCGAAATCCGCCGCCGTCA